>JAANWX010000001.1 GCA_018263575.1 Chloroflexota bacterium
CGGGCCAAGAAAAGATAGTCTCCGTGATAATACCTCCACTAACCGATCCCCCTATACTAAAGACAAGTCCAGTCCAGACAGGCAATAAAGCATTCCGAGCAGCATGTTTATCTCGGATAATTTTCTCAGGCAGACCTTTTGCCTTGGCAGTGAGAATATAATCCTCGCGCATGGTTTCAAGCATACTGGTACGTGTCAAAAGCATATTACCTGCATAGATGACGAGCGTCACAGTCAAGACGGGCAACACCAAGTGGGATAAAATATCCCATGCATAAACCCCCAATCCGCCTGATGCAAACGCCCAATATAAAACACTTGATCCGACGGAAACAATCACACTCGCCCAGCGGGCAAAAGGACGATATTCACGCCGTCGGATACGCGAGGTAAACCATAATCCCAATGCCAATAAGACAACACTGGCAGTAGCGGTAAGAATTAAACGCTGAAAAATGAGATTAGCATTGAGGCCTTCTGGGACATCCAACCACATCATTGGATTCAGGAACTTTCCTCCCGGGAGCCAGCCTAATTTGATCGAAAAAATCCAGATCATCATCAAGGCAAACCAGGGGGTAAAGACGGTATAAAGTATCACGCCGATCAAGGTCGTTGAATACTCGATAAAACCACCCCGCTTCCATGCTAATACTTTTCCAGTAGAGAATCCTGTCCAAAAAGCCACAATGGAAGCCGTCAAAAACAATACTAAAGTACGAGGAAGACGTTCCAGCAAGATTTCTGTCACAGGTCGAGGATATTGGGAAAAAGAGACTCCAAGATCACCCCGATAAAAATTGGTAATATAGGTAGTAGCTCTTTCCAAAGGAGGGCGATCTAAACCCAAATCTCTGCGAAGTTTCTCTCTTTCACTCGGAGGGATATCTGGATTCATTGTCAGCAAATCTGCAATGTCACCAGGCTGTGCATCCATTAAGACATAGGTCACAATCTGAAATAATAACAATGTAATTAATATCTGGAATATCCTCTTGCCCAAATATTTCCACATAAAGGTAACTCCTTAATATCTATCCATAAGTTATCCCTAGCCAAAGAATCACAACCAG
Source organism: Chloroflexota bacterium (assembly GCA_018263575.1). Classification (GTDB taxonomy): domain Bacteria; phylum Chloroflexota; class Anaerolineae; order Anaerolineales; family UBA11858; genus B10-G9. The sequence goes on from JAANWX010000001.1 coordinate 1,074, forward strand.
AGCGCTCTTGGATAGTTACTTATATTCTTATGTGCGGGTTTTCCGGTTTGTAGCCAATAAAAATTGCAATAGGAAAACGCAACAAATTAATCGTTCATAGCCAATTGAAGAAAAGAGAGCGGGGGGTAAAACCACCCCACTCTCTCATCATTTACTTATCGGGAATTACCGATAGTAGGTTACTTCATGGTAAGGACTTGAGCATCAGACTGGAAGCCAGCCTGGAACTCAATGCCGCCCAACGTCTCTGTGTAGGGGTACTCCACACGGCCGAGGGCAAGGTCCTCTGTTTGTTTGTAGAACAACGTAATGTAGGGTAAATCTTCTGTCAATTTGACCTGCATTTCGAAGACCAATTCCCGAGCCCGGTCAATATCACTGGTGCTCATGAATTCATCAACTAAGGCATCATAGTCGTCGTTCTTGTAGCATGGGGTATTGTAGTTGCCGGTTTCGGCAGTGCAGTTGCTGCTGTGCCAGAAAGCTTCGTAGTAATCGGGGAAAGCCACGTTTCCAAGGCTCCAACCCAGAATATACATATCGTAATCAGCATTTACAAACACAGGTCCGAGGATGGTGTTGAAACCAGTCAGCTCAGACTCAACAGGCATACCCAACTCGCGAGCCCACTCAGAGATCCACTGGTTGAAGGTGGCTCGGATAGGATCGTAAGCAGGCCCAGGGCCTAAGATGACAACTTCAGGCATAGGTTCGCCATTGGGCATGGTAATACCAACACCAGGATCAACATCATTCGTGTCAGCATTCCAGGCAGGTTCAGTCTCCCACGCCCATCCAGCATCCTTCAGAACCGCAACCGCTTCGTTGACACGCTCTTCACGAGACATACCAACATAGGGTTTCGGAACATCGGGGTTGTGATAGAACCCGTTTCCGGGCGGCATGGTGGAGTACATAGGATAAACTACGCCAGCCAAGACCTGATTGACGACAAAACTCTTGTCAATGACAATCTCGAAGGCTTCACGGAAGGCTTGGTCATTCATAGGTGCCTTGTTGAAGTTGAAGGCCAGGTAGTACATACCATAGTCAGCATTGGTGTAAGAAACCACATTTTGACTCTGGGTTGCCTTTTCCTTCAAACCACGGGAAAGACCGAGAGGGTTAATCACGTAGTCTACTTCTTCATTGGCAAGTGCCAAGAAAGCAGCATCCTGAGAACCGTAGATGGAGTGAATTACTGTGGGGCTGTATGGCCCGCTAGTGTAGCGGAGTGTTTCTTCACCTGTAGCCTCACCATAGAACTGTCGTTCAGTGCCATCAGGCAGGATTTCCAGATAGGTGCCATCGTCATACTCAACAACTTCAGTACCCGCGAAGAACGAATCATCTCGAGCAGTTCGCTGAACAAAAGCGCCAGCTTCCCACTTATCCGTGGTCAGGCTGCCTCCAGAAGGAGATCCAGCAGGGTCGGCTTCGTACAGAGTCTTGCGAGCGTTAGAGAAAGCTTCATCATATGCGGCCCAAGCATCACAGGCTTCGGGGTCGGCTGGTTCTTCATCTTCAACCACGCAGTCATCCGGGCGTTCCATTTCTGGTTCTGTTGCATCGGCAACGAAAACATAAGCTTCGTCTACAGCGTCACCCCAGAAGTGCTCTGGAAGAATAGGCGCTAAGGCTAAGCCAGCTTGCCAGTTACCCAAAGAGGGAGCCTGGTTAAGGAAGGTGAATTCTAGGGTGTAGTCATCAAGCGCTTCCACCTCTGCATCCAGCCCGGCGGGTTGACATTGGTTGGGCCAGTTCTGGGTTAGCTTAAGGTCTTTACAAGCATTGAAGGTGAAAACATAGTCCTGAGCTGTAACCAGTTCTCCGTCACTCCAAGTGGGGCCTTCCAACATGTTAACGGTAATGGTATAGGTGCCATCATCGTTCTCAACGGGCGTTGGAATGTCCGTAGCCAAGCTGGGAACAAATTGGAAAGTCTTAGCAGCCAAACCAAAGAGAGAGGGCTGATTGCCAGCTAACACATATTGGGTCCACACAGAGCTGCCAGGCCCAAGATAGTTCCAGTAGTTCAAAGATACTGGTTCTTCGAAGATACCAAGTGTGTAGTTATCGCAGCATTCACCACCGGCTGGTGCTTCTTCTTCAGCTTCAACTTCAACCTCAACAGTCTTGATGATGGTTTCGCCCTCTTTCTCGACGATAACCGTCTTCTCAATAACCTCAGGTTCAGGGGTAGCACAAGCTGTGAAAGCTAACATGCCCACCACCAAAAGGGAAAGGATCAATAATACTTTCTTCATAGTTGCTTCTTCTCCTTACTAAATATATAGTTTCTAAAACCACAACTTATACGAAAATAATGTGACTTGGGCTAGCCTCACCTCCTTTGAGCAATAAATTATGAGAACAAAAATCCAAGGAACACTTGTTCCCCAAAGAATAGGGAATTAAATCAATTATATAGTCAGAAGTAGAAAATGTCAAAGGGAAAATCCCTTCCTGGTTAACACGCATCTTCTTTTTACTGAATTTGCTGAAAAATAGGGCCTAAAATAAGATACGACATATCGGCTCTAACAGAAAGGGGAAACACCGATTCTGTATAGAACGTCCATCTTACCTGCCGTTTCCCTTTCAGGTGATACACTTCTCGATTGATCCGTCTCCACACACAAGGAGCCTTAGCATCAGAAATCTCTTCCTGCAGGGCATTCCGGATCAGAGAATCCCAGGAGTCAGAAGAAGGTGAATTTTTAGGCGACTTCATAAATCACCTCAGATAATAGTTCATAGTCATGATCTGTGATCGCCTTCCTTAGCTTTTTACGAGCATAATAAAGGCGAGACTTGACCGTCCCTTCCGGTATATCAAGCGTATAGGCGATCTCGCCCACGCTTAAGTCTTCCAGGTAATAAAGGACTACAATTGCTCGATGTGCGTCTGAGAGGCCATTCACAGCCCGTTGAAGCAGGTTTTTTTGCTCCCGACTCTCTATCATTGCCTCCGGATTCAGCCAGGCAGGCATCCTCAACCGCTCAAGGACACCCTGGAAGAAATGCACCCATCGCTTGGCCCGGTTAAGCCAACTGTAAGTAAGATTAACTGTCATCCTGTAAAGCCATGGTTCAAAAGGCTGAGTCTCATCAAAGCTATCCGCATACTTAAAAACACGCACAAACGTCTCCTGAAGGATATCCTCCGACAGGCTTTCATCATGAGTAATCGCCAGTGCAGTGCGATACACTCGACTTTTGTGTCGTCTATAAAGCTTGCCCAGGGCGTCAACATTACCATGCTGAACTTGCTCCATGAGAGAAGCATCATCTTGAGGGACGGTGACCACGCATGATCTCCTACCTTCTTATATATATTACTTGCAACGGCCCATATTGGTTCAAATGATTTTTCCAAGCTTTTCCATTTTAGCACACCCTACCGAACTTTCTGATTTTTTTAAGACAAAACGAAACTTGTCACCTCAGACAAAGCTCAAAATCACATTTTGTTTTCCAAAGCTGCAATCTACAAACAACAAGGAAGTAATTTATCAACGATATTCTTCCAGATTCCAAAAGAATGGATAAGCGCCTGACTCAGGGCCAACAATATCTGGCTTTAGTACCATCATCTCCCGCCAGAAGTAAAGGGGAAGGACTGGAAGGTCTTCGACGAAGATATCCACAGCTTCTTGATGGGCCTGGAGAGTGGCTTCAGAGTCTGGGAGCGAGGTTAAGGCCAAATTACAGGCCGCGTCAAAATCGGGATTGCTGTATCCGGGCGCGTTTGCGCCCCCCCACCCTTTGGGATAGTCGGGATAAAGTCCGGGAATCTCCCCGCTGGTGAACAACTTGCACAAGCTACGACCACGAAAACGCCACGCGAATTGGGCCATCTCGAATCTCCGCCCAAACACAGGGCCTTCCGGGCCGGGAGCGAATAATTCCCCCGCGCTTTGGGTTTCAAAAGATACCTCAACCCCGCAACGCGCCAACCCTTCCCGAATGATTTCTTCCGCACCTGACAGACCGTCCCCCTCCAGGGAGTAGGTGAAGGCCAGGGGCGTGCCATCCTCCACGCCGGGCACACCCGCTGCCAGTCGGGGCGTGTCCGGGTCTTGATCGGGATCCGCCCAGCCGACCTCCTCCAAGATGGCTGTGGCCTCTTGGGGGGCAAAGGTATACACATCCCCCACTTCATTTAAAGGATGCGTTTGGGGAAGATACGCATTTGCCACCGAGCCGGCCTGGTTCACCTCCGCCACCAAGGCTTGGCGATCGATACACCTGGCGATTGCCTGGCGCGTTTTCTTCTCTTGAAATAAATTCTGGGCTTGCGGGTCAAGAGAAGAAATGCCAAAAGCCGCCTGCTCCCAAGCTTTCCCATCCGCAAAGACGATCTTCAGCTCCCCAGCTTTTTCTAATTCCTGCAAAGTATCCAGTTCATTGATGAGATTGTCCACGTGGCCCACCACATCACATTCCCCACCCAGGAAAGCGGACAAGGCCTGTTCGGGGCCATCCACAAAACGGAAACTAAGATGGTCAAAATAGGGAAAATCTTCACTGGCTTTAAAATAGTAGGGGTTTCGGCGGAGGGAAATATGATCACCGGTCACCCACTCGTCGATCAGATAAGGCCCCCATCCCAGAGGTTTTTGCGTGACGTCCGGCGTGGTAAGAAGTTCATTGAGCGTATAGTCTTCCCAGGCATGTTGAGGGAGGGGCGTGAAAAAATATTCTGTATAGGCTGGAATGCCCTGATAGCCGGGGATCCCCCGCCATTCTATTTTGCGTTCATCTAAGGCCCAATAAGCCTGCGTAAAACGTAAAGTGTCGGGGGGGAATTGGGTAAAAATTTCCTTCGCTACCTGGTACGAGTAGACAGAATCCTCTGCTGTGAGGGGGACGCCATCTGACCAGCGTAAATTTTCCACAAGTTCGAAACGGACCACCACCTGGTCAACGTTGACTGATCCCTGCCCCGGATATGTTTGGGCGCATTCCGGCGTGAAGCACCCTGCGGGGCGATACCTTGTTCCGGGGGTGAGATAGGTAAGGTTCCCGGCCAAGTCAACCATCTCCATGCCGGGTTGGACCTCTACCGGGACGAGAGTCACTGCCCCGTTGGCTTGGGATGGCGCTTGGGTGAGGATAACGGGGACGGGGTTAAAATTGAGGACATCCACCGGGCCATCGTAAATGGCCTGGCGCAAGGAGCGGGCCACAGGGGAGACATCCCCATACAGGAAAAGCGAGTTGGGTTCCTCTCCCACACAAACCGAGAGCATATTAACCGGCGGGGCCAGGGTGGGAGTGGGAGTAGGGAGAATCGTTTCTTCCTCCACCTGAGGCGGAGTGAGTTGCGGTTGAGACTCCACCGCGCAGGAGGATAGGATTATCCCTAAGATGAAAATGAAAAGGTGTCCTTTTAAGTGCTTGTTCATAAGCTTGTTCATAAGCCAGTAAATCGATTAGAAATCGACCCTGTTTTGCAAAACCGACCTTGCCCAAAGGGCACGCACAGCGCGTCGGTTAAATGTTAATTGATTCTAATCCGCGCAGGCGGATTTCGCGTGACAGCGGCGAATTCGATTCGCCCGTCTATTCGTTAGTTTCTTCTTGTTCCCATTTCGCGATAATTTCACCTTCAGCGTGGTGCTGTTTTTGGTTCTCGATATAAGACCCCAGGCGTGGCAAAACCTCTGGACTTACTGAGAAAGCGCTATAACTACCTTGCCATTTGAAAAACTCGTCAGGTGTAATTTCATGGGTAACCAGATGAGACGAAGATCCTTTTACATCTTTGACCAGTTTCGAAACCGACACGGGAGCGTGCATACGCGCCAACATGTGAACATGATCCTCCACACCTCCAATTGCTATTAGTGTGCATTTTAACTCACGGCACTTTGCTGCTATGGCAGCATAGATACGTGGTTCTATGACTTCATTGATCAATGAAATTCGATCCCAGGTTGACCACACAATGTGGACGTACAATTCAGTATGTGCCGAGAACTTCTTCATAAGCCACCTCCAGTAAATCGATTGGAAATCGACCCTGTTTTGCAAAACCGACCGCCGTCGGTTGGAGTTAATCGATTTTAATCCGCGCAGGCGGATTTCGCGTGACAGCGGCGAATTCGATTCGCCCGGCTCGACAAACAATTCAATTCACCGAAAACCACTCGACAACGAATTCGATTCGCCTCTACGACTAAAACCACGGTATCTTTTCTTCCTCCACTTTACGCATTCGCAGGTAAGACTGATAACGTTCTGGGTGGATCTCTCCTTTTTCGATAGCTTCTTTCACCGCGCAGCCGGGTTCATCCCGATGTGCGCAGTTGCTGAAACGACAGTTCATGAGCGCTTCGTGAATTTCTGGGAAATAACCATCCACCTCTTCGGGCGTGGTATCCCACAAATCGAGCGCTTTTAGTCCTGGGGTATCGCCCACATAGCCGCCTTTCTCTAATGGAAATAATTCCCGAAACACCGTTGTGTGGCGTCCCTTTTTTGTCGCCTGGCTCACGCCCCGAACGGCCAATCCCAGTCCTGGCTGAATGGCATTGAGAAGACTGGATTTACCAGCCCCTGATGGCCCCGCCAAAAATGATACCTTACCAGCTAAGGTTTCTCCCAGTTCCTCTATGCCCTGGTTATCTTCGACAGAGGTATAGATAACGGGATAACCTATTTTTTCATAGCGCCCAAAATATTCACGCGCACCCTCCATGCCGGTAAGGTCTACTTTGTTGGCCACAATAATGGCCGGCGTCCTCTCTTTTTCGGCCACTACCAACAGACGGTCTAGCATGCGCAAGCGCGGCTCAGGTTCAGCACAAGAATAAACATAGACTGCTTGGTCAGGGTTGGCGATGATAATTTGCTGGTATTCGCCTTGGGGGCGGGGATCCATGCGATAAATCATATTCCGGCGCGGTTCAACCTCTTCGATCATCCCCTTCTCTTCATCTTGGCGGGAGATTTGTACCCAATCGCCCACAGCGACGATATCACCGGTTTTGGGGCCTTGTTTCAGGCGTCCCCGCAGCTTACAAGAATATTCTCCCTCCTCAGTTGCTACCACAAAGAAGCCCGATTGAGCGCGTATGATTCTTCCTCTTAAGTTGTCTTCACTCACATTTCTCATCTCCTTATGGCTCTGGCGTTTCTTCTGGTTCGGGCGTGGCCCAAACACCAATTTCAGATTCCCAGGGATAAAGTCTCAGGTACTGATTAAAATACAATTCTACGACCCGGCGGAAAATAGGGGCGGCGATATCGGAGCCTTCCCCAGCATTTTCAGCAATCACTACCACGGCAATATCAGGTTTATCTTCATTGTTCACAGAAGTATAACCCACAAACCAAGAATGCGGCAACCATGTGCCAGATTCGGCGGTCCCGGTTTTTCCCGCTATGGGAATCTGAAACCCGCGAAAGCGGTGCGCGGCCGTGCCTCGGGGGTTTTCGATAACCTGGACCATGGCGTTATTGATGGTATTCATGGTTGCTTGGCTAATTGGCAATTCGCCAACAGGATCTTTTTCAAAAGAATAGATTTCCTCCCCGCCCAAGGTGGCGATGCTCTCGATAATCTGGGGGCGGTAGAGGGTTCCACCATTCCCTAAGGCGGCCACAAATTGCGCCACCTGTAAAGGCGTCACCTGCGTGTCACCCTGACCAATGGCAAGGTTGGTGGCATCCACTTCACTCTGGGGGACGGGAATATTCCCCGCCTCTTCTTCCAGGGCTTCAATGCCAACTGGGCTGCCTAAGCCAAAGCCGCGCGCCATCTCGCTGACAGCGTCCGTCATCCCTTGGCGGTACAAATCCAGGCCAATGTGCCAAAACCAGGGATTGCAGGACCGCATAAGGCCTTCGGGAAGGGTCAACGTGCCGCTGGGCATGGTCTCATCATCTTCCTGGAAGTGATCCCAGGTCCAGTCATGGAGTTCCTTGCCCTGCAACTCGTTGAAATGGTAACCGCAGTCATAGGTGTCCTCTGGGGTATAGACACCGCTCTCCAGAGCGGCCGCCAAAGTGATGATTTTGAAAACAGAGCCAAGGGGATACAACCCCTGTGTGCCGCGATTCATGAGCGGAGATAGCTGGTTATTATATAATTCTTGGAGCTGTTGATTAGAATTATAATTGTAGGGGTTAAAGGCATTAGGGTCAAAAGAGGGATTGGAAGCCATAGCCAGAACACGCCCCGTGTCCATTTCCAGGACGACAACAGCCCCATTGTACCCACTCATCGACTTCTGAACTTCTAATTGGAAGTCTTTATCAAGGGTGGTGAAAATTTCATGGCCAGGTTTTGGGTCTGTGCTTGCCAATTGGGTAACAACAGCATCGTTCTCATCCAAAACGAGGAGCGTCCCACCCCGCGTACCGGTCAAATAGGGTTCACCCCATTTTTCCACGCCCTGATTGCCAACTTTTTCATCCTTGGCGTAGCCCAAACGCAAGTATTGATCTTGTTCGTTTTCATAAATGTAGCGCACAAAACCGATGGCATGGGGAGCGACTCCCCCGCTGAAATAATACCGACCTTCGAAGTTGCGCAGAAGGAGACCATTATTAGCATATGACTCTAAAATCCCCAGGCGCGGCTCTATTGTGTCGCGAGAAACCGCCCCCAAGGGAATGTACCAACTCCCCTCCGCCGTGTAGTTTTCGTACATAGCGGCAATATTCTCCGGGGGTATATCCAGTGCCAGGGATAACTCATTGAGCAAATCTTCCTCTTGCTCAGAGCCAATGACAGGAGGCGTTAAACCCAGGGAAATAGCTTCAGCATACGCAACAGCAACATTCCCTGAGCGATCGTAGATATTGGCACGGGCCGGCACATGACGCTGCAACCAAAGGTGGTTTTCCCCTTCTAATTCTGGCAAAATCATGGTCTTTGACCAAACAATGCGCCAGTCCCCCTCGACAAGGGTTAGAGGCATAACAATCTCGCGTTGCAGGGAGCCAATCAATACGCTGTTATAGCGGATCTGGTATGCGACCTGCGCGGATTGGGGGTTTATCATTGTGGAGAGCGTTTCATAATCTAGACTCTCCAAGGCCAGCTCATTGGCTGTCTCCCGGTGGAGGTCAGCAAATTCCCCTTCGCTGATCTCAGCCTGGCTTGCCTCATCTAATAAGGCGTACATGGTTGAATACTCTTCTTGTACCCAGGCATCCAGATAAACTTTGGCCGTCTCTTCCACAGGGGGGAGGCTGGTGGTTTCCACAACAGGCGTAGGGAGGCCGGGCGTGACGGTTTCCGTAGGGGGAAGATTGGTCTCAGTCGCCACCGGAGCAGGCTTACACCCTACCAATAGAATTAACAGCAATAGGCTAAACACAAAACGAATTTTCATATTTTTTCCATTTACACATCACGTTTCACTTTTATCACCTGTTCTAGCTACCTGACACTTTGGTGAAAGTAACAAAATAGAACGCGGATTGGCCTGCGGCTTCGCGGATTTGGCAGATAAACGCTGATCGCCAAAGGCGTGCCTGTGGCAAAAAACTTAAAAA
>JAANWX010000010.1 GCA_018263575.1 Chloroflexota bacterium
TCAGCTTAACGCGTGGTTAGCTCGCTTTTGTTTATGGAGCATATTCAGTTTCTGCGATTTGCACTGTCCACCACCCGAGCGTGAAGCTCCAGCAGCAGTTTATTGGGATAATTATGATGGTTATTTTATTGCTGTTGTTGCATCTAGCGCAAGCGGCAAACCTGTGTGGACAGTGCAAATCGCAGAAACTGAATATGCTCCATAAACAAAAGCGAGCTAACCACGCGTTAAGCTGACCCGCCTTCGGCTCTGGTATGCGGCGCGATTTTTGCTCAATTTCTTCAGGGTAAAATTGAGTTGCGTTTGTCAAAACGGCGGGCAGCTTACGCAATCCGTTGGGCGGCTTAAGCAAAATGTCATTTTCAAACTGTAAAAACGAGACATAGCAATCTTATCTTGTTTTGTTTGGGGCTTGGCTTTACTCGATTCCAATTATTACGTGGCTAATGGTTTTGGTGTTTCGTTGCAAAAGAGCAAATCGCTGTATAACGAATACCCTCGTTTTTTCTGGCTGTCATCGTTTCCGTATAAGCAGCCACCTGAAGATAAATTCTTAATAAAGGAGTTCACATTTTGGATATGGGAAACTGGCTAGTAATCTTAGTTGGCTTGGTGGGAGGGGTAGCGGTAGGCGTACAATCCCCAATTGCAGGAGCAATGGGGCAGCGAGTAGGTGGTACTGCGAGCAGTTTCATAATTCATTTTAGTGGAATGATACTATCAGCGGTATTTTTGATGTCACGTGGTGGAGAAAAAATCCGAGATTGGCATACATTGCCGTGGTATATGCTGGGAGCAGGGGTATTTGGATTAGTTCTTTATCAAACCATAAATATCACATTACCCCGTTTGGGCAGTACAATGATGATCGCACTGATAATATCTGGGCAATTATTAGCTGGGGTAGTAATTGATCATTTTGGGCTGTTAGGAGTTGCCGCAAGGCATATTGATGTGACTCGCGTGGTTGGTGTTGGGGCCTTGTTGATAGGAAGTTATTTGATTGCAAAGTAACGGTTTTATTACATGGCATCCCAACCACGCGTAAACCTGACCCGGCTGTCGCTGCGCTCCAGCCTGCTGGGTCTCGCGCTCAATCTTCAGGGTAGGCGGGGTAGTGATTGGTAAAACGCCGGGCTGCTTACGCCCCTGTTATTGCTCTTCCTTCCCCCCCTACCGGCTGCGATGCAAAAGATACACCCCGCCAATCACCCCGGCTCCGCCCAGAAGATGCCAGGAGGTGAGGGGCTTGAATAATTGCATTTTTGCCCGCTGGCCAAATCTCAAAAATAGTATGCTATAGTAGTACTAGCCCACAGAACGCGCAAAAGCTTTGTGTCAAAAAGCCGGACTTTGAAGTCACCAGTGCGGAGGATAATTGGGTAAAGTTATTGGAGAAGAACAATGCTAGTATCGCACACCCAACAACCAAGCAGGGGAAAACGATATGACCACCCCTAGGCACTCTTCAACCTCGGTTCCCCAATCGCTGGAACCCTTCTTCCAGGAGTATGACCTGACGAATCTTGACGTACGGCGCTCTGCGGCCACGATCATAGAGCGGGTTTTGCAATTTGGCAACCGCGCTGAAATTCACTGGCTTTTCCAAACCTATTCGCGGTCGCAAGTAGCAGATTGGGTACGGCAATGGGGACATTACGCACTACCCGAACCTCACCTGACCTTTTGGAGACTGGTACTCGATGTATCTGAGACGTTGCCATGACTGAAGAACCTATTTATTGGGAGACAATTACTCCGCAGATGCGCCAAGTGATGAATACCTTCGCGCAAACGGAGATCGGCGCTCACTTCTATTTGGCCGGAGGGACGGCGCTGGCGCTCCAACTGGGACATCGGCGTTCGGTTGACCTGGATTTCTTCTCGGCGACCGAAGACATCCCATCCATCCGAGAGCCCTTGACGGAGGCGCTCAAGCCCTTTGACCCCACCCTCACCGATGCAGCCTGGGGCAATTTGGTTTTTCTGGCCAAGGGCATCCAGGTTGGCTTCTATGGATATGGTTATCCCATGGTGGCGCCGTTTCGGTTCGCCGATAAGGTTCGCCTGGCCAGTGTTGCCGACATTGGCTTGATGAAACTGGACGCTCTCTTAGCGCGTGCCAGCCGCAAAGATTTTCATGATCTGTATGCTATATGCAAGACGATGACCCTGCGAGCATTACTCGATCTGGCACCCGAAAAATATGCATATATCCGTGACTTCGAGGCCCAGGTGGTCAAGCGGCTGGCCTATTTCGATCGAGCAGAGCAAGAAGAGCCTCCACCGCTGAATGAAAATGTCTCTTGGGAGAAGGTGAAAAATTACTTTCGCCAACAGGCCGCTGATCTAGGTAAAAGCTGGTTGAATGACTAGGGAAAATCGGATGAAGTCCTACACCTTACCCCCTTCCCTTCCCCCCTTGCCGGCTGCGATGCACAAGGTACACCCCGCCGATCACGGCCACGCCGCCCAGAAGGTGCCAGGAGGTGAGGGTTTCCCCCAAGAGGGGCCAGGCGATGAGGGCGGTCAACACCGGTTGGATGAGGAGGGTGGGGGAGACGAGAGAGGCTGGCAGGTAGCCCTGGGCGTAGTTGACGGCCATCCACCCGAAAACTTGCACGACGATACCCACGGCCAAAAAATAGAGATAGGTAGCAAGGGGGTATCCCCACAACGTGCGCTTCAGGGCCACGTTCACCAGCAGCAACACCAGGGCCGATGTGCTGGTCGTCACCCAATGATAGGTGATCGTATCCAGCTTGGCGCGGGCCGGTTGGGTTGCCAGGAGATAAACCCCATAGAAAACGGCCGCCCCCAAACCCAATAATGACCCCATCCCAAAGGACGCTGAGCGGGAGAAATCGTGCCCCAACAAGACCCCTGCTCCCACCAGGGCTAAGGCCAGGCCGCCCCAAAATTTAGGGGGAAGTTTCTCCTTGAACATCCACCAGGCCCCCAAGCCCACCCACAGGGGAGCGGTGTTGGCCATCAGGGTGGGGATGGTGGCCCCGCTGATGACGATGCCAGTTGCCCACAAAGTCAGGTCAGCGGCAAAGAAGACACCCCCCAGCATGGCAGTCCCCAGGGCGGGGCGGGGGAGAGACCTTCCGGCCCCTTCCTCCCCCTGGCGGTGGCGATGCACCCCAAAGGGCACGGTCATGGCCAGGGAGCCGATGGCCATGCGGTAAAAGGCGGTCACCGTGCCCGGCGCGCCCGCCTCCCGGACGAAGATGGCCGAAAATCCTAAGCTCAGGATGCCGATCCCCAGGGCAAAATATGCGCTGAGGGGATGGTTGGGTTTGGATGATTTTTCTTTCAAGAAGGCCTCCAGTGATCCATTGTGTACCCCCTATCCTTGTTTGGCGATTTTCTTGAGCATCCCCTGGTTGGCGATCTTGAACTCGGTGCGGTTGATGTGGATGGCGACTTCGGTTAGGTTTTCAACGTCCGCTTTGCGGAGGGAATTGAAGATGGGGTTGTTTGCGATCAATTCAGATAAGGTCATGGTTGCCGCCAGGGTGGGTTGTTGTGGACAATCATAACACATTTTTTGCCCATAATAAGCTCCTTTGGCTAATTTGTGCTCGTGTATGAATGCTGTTCCTACTATTCTACCTTAATTTCACGCCATCCACTTGGCAACTGATAAGGAGGTATGCCCTAAAATGTTGTTATCATTTCGCCAGGTCAAAACTCGCAAGACCTCTGGCTCTGAAACCTCGGAGGTCTCCAAGACCTCCGAGGTTTCAGAGCCGAAGATTCACCAACAACCTTTTCGTGCTCTCCCAAGTGAATTGCACCTGGGAACAGTCATTTTTTTCGGGTACAATGGAAGTTATGAAACTCTCGTCAAGTGAAAGAGCAATTATTCAAGGTGTATCCCTCTTCGAGGGACTTAGAGAAGAAGAATTGAGTCGCGTGATCGAGGTGGCTCACATTCATAGCGTTGAGGATGGGGCCTATTTCTTTATGGAAGGCAACCCTGCTGAGAAGGCTTACGCCTTACTTACCGGGCGGGTTAAGTTAACGCAGGTCACGGCCGACGGGCAGCAAGTTATCTTAGGTTATCTTAACGCTGGCAGAGAGTTTGGCATTTTGTCCATGATCGAAGGCGAAGACTACCTGGTTTCCGCCCAGGCTGTAGAAGCATGCCGGGCCATGTATTGGGATCAGCCTTCCCTGGAGTATCTGGCGGCACGATACTCTCGCATATACATGAGCGCTTTGCAGATCTTGGTTAGGCAAGTGCGGGAGTTCCAGAATCGCGTCCGGGAGCTATCAACCCAACGCGTGGAACGGCGCATCGCCCGCACCGTCTTGCGCTTGGCGCGCCAGTCAGGCCGCAAAACGGAGCAGGGCGTGCTGATCGATTTACCCCTTTCCCGCCAGGATATTGCCGAGATGACCGGAACCACCTTGTACACCGTCAGCCGGATCTTGAGCGAGTGGGAAAAAGACGGCTTAGTACAAAGTGAACGGCAGCGAGTGGTCATCACTTATCCGCACGGGTTGGTGAGCCTGGCGGAGGATATTCCTGTGGGTGATGTGGGGGTGGGAGAGATCGATTTGTCGCGGGGGTAGTGGGCGTTATTTGCTCTAGTGCAAAGACAAGATAGCCGTTTAAGATATACTGAATAGTAACTTGAAGAAGAAACCAGGTTACGCCGCTTCACTTATTACGCCGCTTCACTTACTGAGAAACCGCTTTATTCCTCCTCCCCCGATTTTCTTCCCCAGAGAGGAAATGTTATGAAGAAATATCCATTTTTTTTGCTTGTAGCAATTACTTCGAGTATGCTTCTCCTTGCCTGTGATTCAGGGGAACCCTCAGAGCAGGCCTCGAAAGAGATCGCCGCCGCCTTTCAAAAGGGAGGCTGCGGCGCCTGTCACGTCATCCCCGGGGTTCCCAACGCGCAGGGAAAGATTGGCCCCGACATGTCGCGGATGGGTGAGGTGGCTGCGGAACGCATTCAATCCCCGGACTACCAGGGGGAGGCGGATTCCGTAGAGGCCTACCTGCGCGAGTCGGTCACCGCCCCGGATGTTTTCCTCCCCGCAGATTGCCCCACCGGCCCCTGCCAACCGGGACAGATGCCCGCCAAGCTGGGCGATTTGCTCAGCGAAGATGAATTCGAGACCATTATCCAATATTTGGCAGATTTGCCCGAAGGCGCGGCCGCCTTGACGGAATCAGAGGCAGTCACCGTTGGGGAAACTCCCCCCCTCAACGACGCGGAATTCGCCCAGGCCAAGCAGATATTCTTTGACCGTTGCGCGGGATGTCACGGTGTTTTGCGCAAGGGAGCCACAGGCCCAGCCCTCACCCCCGACGAAACCTTGCCCAAAGGCACGCTGGCCTTATCCTCGATCATTTTCAACGGCACCCAGGCCGGCATGCCAGATTGGGGCAAGCAAGGCGTCCTCACCGAAGCCGAGACGGAACTGATGGCCAAATACATCCAGAATGAGCCGCCCGTTCCCCCGGAAATGTCCCTCTCGCAAATGGTAGATACCTGGCAGGTCTTTATCCCCCCCGATGAGCGGCCCACGGAACCGGAGCATGACCGCGACTGGGAAAATTTCTTTTCGGTCACCCTGCGGGACGCCGGTCAGGTGGCCATCATCGACGGCGACTCCCACGAGGTGGTCAACAAGGTCAATACCGGCTACGCGGTGCACATCTCCCGCATGTCGGCCACGGGGCGCTACATCTACACCATTGGTCGGGACGGGAAGGCTGTCCTCATCGACACCTGGATGGAAATCCCCGACAAAGTGGCTGAGGTACAGGTGTGTTACGACGCCCGTTCCATCGAGGTCAGCAAATACCAGGGCGAGGAAGGCGACTTCTTTGATAAGTACGCCGTTGTCGGTTGTTATTGGCCCCCGCACTTCACCATTTTGGATGGGGAGACGCTGGAACCCTTCAAAGTTGTCGGCACGCGGGGCTACACCTACGATACGGAGGAATACCACCCCGAACCGCGTGTGGCCAGCATCGTTGCCTCCCACTACAAACCGGAGTGGATCATCAACGTCAAGGAGATCGGCCAGGTTTGGCTGGTGAATTACGCTGACCCTGAAAACCCGACCATCAAGATGATCGAAGCCGAGCTCTTCTTGCACGACGGCGGCTGGGACTCGACCCAGCGCTACTTCCTGGTAGCCGCCAACCAGGCCAATAAGGTGGCCGTGATCGACGCCCTGGAAGGTGAACTGGTGGCCCTGGTGGATACCCCGGTCAAACCCCACCCCGGCCGGGGCGCCAATTGGGTGGATCCCGAATACGGCCCGGTGTGGAGCACGTCCCACCTGGGGGAGGGGTCCCTGATCGCCATCGGCACGGATCCAGAAGGTCACCCGGAGCATGCCTGGGAGGTGGTACGGAATATCCCCCTCTTGGGCAGCGGGAGCTTGTTCATCAAGACCCATCCCAACAGCCGCTGGATTTGGGCCGACCACGTTCTCAGCCCGGATGAGGAGATCCAACGCAGCGTTTGCGTGATCGATAAACAGAATCCCACCGAGACCTATAAATGTTGGCAGGCGGCGGACTATGGCCGCGCCGTGCACTTCGAGTACAACAAAGAGGGCACTGAGGTTTGGGTGAGCATTTGGGGCAGGGCCGACGAACCGGGACAGACGGGCGAAATCGTCATTTACGATGACGCCACCCTGGAAGAGATTGCCCGTATCCCCGATTTGGTTACCCCCACGGGCAAGTTCAACGTTTATAACACGGTCAACGATATTTACTGACCCCCTCTGATGTGCGAGTCCGAAAATATGATGTGCGAGGTCTCCCTCTGATGTGCGAGGTCTCCCTCTGATGTGCGAGGTCTCCCGACCGAGCACGACGCAAGGGCGCGGTTAGAAGACCGACGCCGGTCATGTGCAGCAATTCTAAATATAAAGTATACGTAGTCGGGGTTTCTACGCCAAGGGCGCACACCGTGACCCCGCAATTGCGAGATGGTACCCCTTCGGGTACACCAAATGGGTGTGCTCGCTTTGCGTACCTTCGGTATGCATGCCCTGTGGGCAACACCGTGTGGCTTCGCGAAAATCTCGACTACTTTTATCACCAGTAGGATCAAATTTAGAATTGCTGGTTCTATCGGGAGGGCAAACGTATTAGGAAATCTGATGGCAGTAAAAATTCGCCCGGGGGAAGTGGCTTTCCCCCTTGAGCGCGATAAATAAGCCGTTTTCCAATTCGCGCACAAAAACTTGTGAGTGAGTTTGCCCAACCACCTGACAATATGATAAAATTAATCCGAATTGTTCAAGGGTGCAAAGGAATAAGGCACTGTGGCAACTTACGTGCGACTTTTGCCGGAGTGCGAAATAAGGAAGAAATATGCCGAAACTTACCCGTTGGTTTCTAAAGTCATCTTTGATCTGCTTTGTGCTGGCCTTAGTCGTTGGTGTGCTGTTAAGCCTTCGTCCTTTGCTAAGCTTACCAATGGAAATTGACACCTTTAACCCAGCCTATTTTCACCTGTTTATGTTCGGTTGGGTTGCCCAACTAATATTTGGGGTGGTGTATTGGATGTTTCCTAGATACTCCAAGGATAGGCCGCATCGTAGCAAATTCCTTGGCTGGCTGACGTTCGGATTTTTGAATGTTGGATTAAGTATGCGAGTGATTGTGGAACCTATTTCCAGGATAAATTCCAACTCCTTGTGGGGGTGGACGGTAGCGCTTTCGGCTGTCTTGCAGTGGCTGGCCGGGGTTTTCTTTGTCTTCAACACCTGGGCAAGGGTGAAGGAGCGCTGAGATGCCTAAGTTGAGTGTCTGGTTTATTCGTGCATCCCTGATCTATTTACTGCTGGGATTCACCCTGGGTGGTTTAATCCTTTTCCACAAAGGGGTACCACTGCACCCCATCGTCTGGCGCTTCTACCCCTCGCATGTAGATTTTATGTTATTCGGGTGGACGGCCCAATTGATCATGGGGGTTGCCTATTGGATCCTGCCCCGGTTATTGCATCCTCCTAAACGAGGGAATCCGTATTTGACCTGGTTTGTTTTTTGGGTATTCAACCTGGGAATTTGGATAAACTTGCTTGCCTCCTTAATTCTCAGATTAGCATGGCTTGAGCCGGTGGGGGATATTTTGATAGTATTGGGCGTGGGAGTCTTCCTCGTTCAAGCCTGGCCACGTGTGAGAGGTATCACGGCATCACCGCGTAGACATCAATCCGGTAAAAATCGTAGAGAATGAATCCAATTACGCTTTGAAGGCAGTGGCTTTAGACATTTCAGCCCTGAGGGAGATTTCGATGGGGCTGAAATAAGAGAATCCAGCGCAAGACTGGCAAAGGGTTTTGGGGCCCAGTTTGACATCGCGTTCGTTGATGATCTCCTCACCGCACTCTTCACCGTTCACCCACCTTCGCCCCCCAACCCCCAATCCTGGGGGAGTCAGCCTTCCCCCCAGAGTTGGGGGGACAGGGGGGCGTGAATGGTTACTCGTGACGAGGTACTTTCAGGCCCAACGCCGCGGCCCCCGCCAGCCCGACGCGAACACCCAAGACCTGGCGAGGGCATAAACGGTCGTGACGTGAGAGCGATTTTTACAACAGGGTTTCAAGCGATTCCATAAAACTCTCCACACTCAACTATCTTCGAAATCAGCACTCAATTTCTGCGTTCTTGCGAGCGTAATAATACCAGTTGAGGACCAGGCAGGTGAAATAATAGATCGTAAAACCATATAGGGCGTATTCCGGCCTCCCCGCCTTGACCTGTTGGCCGAACACTCTGGGGATGATGAAAGCGCCATAGGCAGCGACGGCTGATGTCCAGCCCAATACCGGCCCGGCTTCTGAGGGCTTGAAGATGATGGGCACCATGCGGAAGGTGGAGCCATTGCCAACCCCAGTCGTGATGAAGAGCAGCAAAAAAAGCAACAGGAAGGGGATGAAATATTGCTCAGGCTGGGGAGAGTTGGCAGCCAGCCTGACATAATATGCCGCGCCCAGGGTTGCCAAGATCATCACAACAGTATTCCATTGCGTTACTTTGGCCCCGCCCAGTTTGTCCGAAATCCAACCCCCAATAGGCCGGGCCAGGGAGCCTACCAATGGCCCCAGCCAGGCATAGGCAAAGGGATTGGGCGCATTGGGGTTGATGCTGCCATCGGACAGCTCGCCGAACACGACCCGAATCAGCAGCGGGAAGGCTGCGGAAAAGCCAATGAAGGAGCCAAACGTCATCGTGTACAGGTAGGTCATGATCCAGTTATGCTTATTTTTGAAGATCGCGAACTGGGTGTTTAGGTTCGATTTTATTTCACCCGGGACCGCTTTCATCAGCAGGACTGTGATGATGATTGTGATCGGCAAAACAAGCCACATGCTGAGTTCTAGACCCAACAAGAGATATAAACCAACAGCAGCGCCAACAGCTCCAATACCCAGCAATCCCAATATTTTTAGCAGCGCAGACGCTGTTGATTGCAAATTGGGTGTGGCAATTGCCAGGTTGTTCATCCCAAACCAGGCCGCCAGCGCCAGAATACCGAGAATCGGCACCCAGACAAATCCCGCGTTCTGAATATAGGTGATCGTTCCGGCGGGGCTGCCGCCAGCATCCACTGTCAGGGGCAATCCGGCACCACTCAGCGTGCCAAACAGGCTGAATGTGACCACAAAGGGGATCAAGACTTGCATCACGCTGACGCCCACATTGCCTAAACCGGCATTCAGCCCCAAAGAGAGTCCCTGCATTCGCTTGGGAAAGAAAAAGTTGATATTCGACATCGAAGATGCAAAATTTCCGCCGCCTAACCCGGAGAGGGCTGCCAGAATAGCAAAGACAGCGAAGGGTGTCTCGATGTTCCCCAGGGCAACCCCTAAACCCAAAGCCGGGACAATCAATATCCCTGTGGTGAGGGCAATCACGTTTCTGCCCCCGGCAATCGCAATCAGGAATGAGTTGGGGATTCTCAAGGTGGCACCCGCCAACCCGGCGATGGCCGACAAAGTGAAAAGCTGCACCGTATCAAAGGGGAAACCCAGATTCTTTAATTGGACGGTGATCACGCTCCAATACAGCCAGACTGCAAACCCGCACAACAGGCTGGGGATCGAAATCCATAAGTTGCGAAAGGCAATTTTTTTGCCCGTTGACTCCCAAAATTGTTCGTCTTCAATATTCCAATCTTCGATATATCTTGACATTTCTTCTCCTTGTATTCAGGATTTTCCTGAAGTAATTTCTGTTGGATTACGCTTACTAGGATTCTGTCGCTTCAATGCGGGTATCTCTTTTCGTGATTTTTCGCACCACAATGGCCATCCAGATCAGACAGATCATGGTGACGATGAAGAAAAACACCCAGGTGGTGATCCAAAGCCCGGTGGACTGCAGCAGGCGCCCAAAAATGATAGGGGAGATGAATCCACCCAGTCCCCCAATCACACCCACCATTCCTCCAACCACTCCAACTTCGGTGGGGAAATAATCAGGAATGAACTTGTACACCGCGGCTTTGCCGATCCCCATCGCGATTCCGATGACGAACACTAAAAAAGTAAAAATCCAAACATTTGCTTGAAAATAGATGTGGGTGACACCGCTGGCTAGCAATTCTCGCTTGGCTATCTGATCACCAACCTGGACTTTGGATTCATGCCAATTATTGAGTTTTGGCAGAATGATGATGTCGGTGTCTTCGTATTCAACTTCTACTTTTGGGATCAACGCGTAACTTTCGTCATCTACCCGGATTTCGCTTTCAGATACGGCTGTAACTGTGCCAGACCGGCGTGCCATCACACCGCTGCCTGGTGATTCGATCTCCATTTTGGGGAAGAACAATAAGAAACAGCACAATGCGATAATGCCAAAGACCCAATACATCACCGCGCGTGCGCCAATTTTGTCCGATAAAACGCCTCCCAGGGCGCGGATCACACCGGAAGGCAGCGAGAAGATGGAGGTCAGCAGGCCGGCCATCACAATCGTCATGGCGTAGACATTGACATAATACGGCACCAGCCACTGGGCCAGGGCCACAAATCCACCAAAGACCAGGAAATAGTACAAACCAAAGCGCCAGACCCGCACATTTTTGAGCGGTTTCAACATCTGAATGATGGTGCGTTGGCCGTTGGACGGTTTACGATTGGTGGTAAAAATGTAAAATATGACTGCCATTATCACCAGCGCGGCTGCATACATGGCGGGGAGCTTGCGCCAATTGTCGATATTCTCGCCCCCGTCGGTCAGCCAGGCTAAAATGTTCGGTACGCCCAAAGTCGTTAGTGCCGCTCCCGCGTTACCAGCACCAAAAATTCCGAGTGCAGTTCCTTGGCGTTCTTTTGAGAACCAGACTGAACTGAAGGCGATCCCAACCGCAAATGAGGTGCCGGTCATACCGAAACCCAGGCTATAGATTAAAAACTCATTGTATGAATTGGCCTGTCCCAACATGAACATGGGAATGGCGCTGAAAAGCATCAATAAGGTATAAACTGGGCGACCGCCGAATTTATCGGTCAGTACGCCTAGGGGCAGGCGCATGATCGAACCGGTCAACACCGGTATGCCGATCAGTATGCCCATCTGCGCCGCATTCCAATCGAAAACGCGGTTATCCACCAAGAAGGTGACCAGCACGCCATTCAACATCCAGGCGGCGAAGCAGATAGTAAATGCAATCGTGTTGAGCGCTAGAACAGTGTTCGCTTTTTTCTTGTTTTCCATGATTTTCCTCCACAATTGTTCTTAAAGATTTTTGTCCGTTGGTGTTTGATGGGTAAAGAGGGGGTAATGAGTTTTTTGATCATTCAAGGGTATTATTCTGCCGCCGTCTTGCGCAGGGATTGTTGCTCGCGTGCCCAGACGACAATTTGCCAGGGCCGGAAGACGTATCCCAATGGCCAGGTGATGATGTGAACCAGCCGAGAGAAGGGGAAGATCGCCAGCAGGATGAAATTGTTGAGCACGTGCAGTTGGATCAACCAGGGTAGAGGTTCAACCAGTTCGGGACGCGGTTGGAGCTTAAGGATAGACCAGAGATAAGGCGTGAACACGCCCGTGAACCAAACTGAACCAAACCGGTACCCGGCCGCGGTGAGCACGCCGGTCAGCACCGACACGAAGGTCAGCAAGAGAACAAGCCGATCCATTGGGGTGGTTACTACGCGTATTTTGGGTTCACTTACCCGCCGCCAAAGGAGTACCGCCACCCCGGCCAGGCTCCATAGGCCCAACACAAAGCCGGTAAATTCCAATAAGTATAGGCGGATGGGAACCGCGTTCCAGAGCAACAGCCCCTTTGGAAAGAGCAGCGCCAGCAGGTGCATTAGCAGGACTAATACCACGCCGTAATGGAATGGGACAGATCCCCAATATAATTTTTTGCTCTCTAATAACTGCGACGAAAGGCTAGAGATAGTAAAAGGTCGAAAAACCGAGCGGTATATCGTTACCGCAAGGAAAAGGGAAAGCGAAATATAGGGTAGTACCATAAAAAATACCAGGTTCCAATCCATGATCAACCTCCTAAAGTTTTAGTGGATTGCTCGATAGCCGCCAGCAGGTGTAGATACGGATTATCTTTTTCTGTATCTTTCAACGCCTTACGCATCTTTTTCAATGCCTGACCCATGACCTTGGCTAAAGCATCCATGGGATCAGCGGTGGCCGCGAGATACCGTAAGACCGGGATTAAATGATCGGGTAATTCGCCGCCGGCCATTTTTATGTCGTGAACCTTCATCTCCTGGTTGAGAGCGGCCATGAACGCTCCTCGCTTATAACTTTCGCCCCAAATCTGATACCCAATGTAGGGAGCGGCCACGGGATTGAGGTCCAGGGTGCGCGTATAAAGCTCCTCGCGATCGGCCAAAGTGAGCGAACTTAACTTCTCGAGGAAGGTGCTCAGGGAACGGATTTCGGCCTTGTTGGGCAGCGCATCTAATTGGCCCCGCAAACTTTCGATTTGCTCCGGATAAGGATAGCGGAGGGCTTCGGCTAAGAGCGTGTATGTTGTTTTCATTATGCCCCCCGTGAGGCAGCTTTTAAGATACCTATTCCAGTTTCACCTTTATGAGCCAGCGGGTCTTTGTGGGCCTCGATGCTCATTTCACGGTGATAGGGAGGGAAGATAAAGCGCTCTTCCATGGTCGGCAAGGTGGTGAGTTTGTAAATGGCTTCAGCTTGTGTTTCGGTCAAACCAACTCTAGCCAGGGCTTTTCTGGCAACCTTATCCATGTCTCCCTCAACCGATGTGCGGCGCTTATACACGCGCACGGCCAATAATTTTTGAAGGACTTCCCGAATGATAGGCTCATTGCCGGCCGTGAACAAATTGGCCAGGTATTTTATGGGCAGACGGGAGGTGTCCAGCCTTTCGAATAACTCAAAATCATGCTCCTCTTCAGAAAGATCTAAGCGGAAGAGATTCTCTTTCATCTGGCTGATGACCGGGGAAAGCGGCGGGATGTAATACATCATTGCCATGGTGCGGTACTCGGGGTGCAGCGGTACCGCCAAGGCCCACTCTTTGACGAACTTATAGACCGGTGACCGTTTGGCGGCCTCGAGCCAACCATCATCAATCCCGTTGGCTTTGGCGGCCGCGATCACTTCGGGGTCGTTCGGATCCAGAATGACGTCGTTGTGGGCGGCGATCAATTCCTCGTCAGCCACCTTAGCGGCCTCGGGGATGCGATCGGCGTCGTAGAGCAGAACACCCATATAGCGGATACGCCCAACGCAGGAGTGGCCACAAGCGGGGGCCTGGTCGGTTTCCATGCGGGGGAAACACAAAATGCACTTTTCGGATTTTCCGGAGGACCAGTTATAGTACACTTTCTTGTACGGGCAGGCCGCTACACACATGCGCCAGGCGCGGCATTTGTTCTCATTGACCAGCACAACCCCATCTTCGGCGCGCTTGTAGATCGCCCCGGAAGGACAGGCGGCTACACAGGCGGGGTTGAGGCAGTGGTTACAAATGCGCGGCAGATAATCGTAAACCAATTGATCCAATTCATTCAATTGTGCCTGGACATGGTCAGGAAGGTCTTCCAGGTTGGGGTCGTTCTCGGCATATACCGTTGACCCGCTCAGATCATCATCCCAATTGGGGCCGCTCTCGATTTCCATGGGTTCATCCGTGATCATCGACACGGGAATGGCCGTGGGTTGGTCGTTGGTCTCAGGCGCGCTGAACAGATCCTGGTAGCGGAACGTGAATGGCTCGTAATAATCTTTTAGGATAGGGAGATTCGGGTTGAAGAATAAGTTAGCTATGCCCTGTGGGCGGGAGTGGAGCCGTAAGCTCAGCTTCCCGTTCTTATACTCCCAGCCTCCCCGATAATGTTCCTGTTTCTCCCACAGGGTTGGGTAACCGGTCCCGGGGAGAGTCTCCACGTTGTTCCACCACATATACTCGGCCCCTTTCCGATCCGTCCACAAATTCTTACAGGCTACCGAGCAGGTATGACAGCCAATGCACTTATCCAGGTGAAAAAGCATACTCATGTGGGCACGTACATTCATGATTTTCTCCTTCTAAAATTCTGGTTTATTGATCTTGCGCAGGAATACAAAGGTATCGCGATTGACGCCGGTCGGCCCCCAGTAATTGAATCCATAAGTAAACTGGGCATAGCCCCCGGACATCAGAACTGGCTTGAGACGTGTGCGGGTCAGCGAGTTGTTCATGCCCGCCCGCTTGCCTCGCAGGGGAGATTTGGGGATTCCCACCGTGCGCTCAGTGGCGTGGTAGACGAACACCGAGCCTTGGGGTATGCGTGAGGAAACAACGGCACGCTGCACGAAGACACCATTGTCGTTGTACAGCTCCACCCAATCATTGTCTTTGATCTCCAACTCCTGGGCGTCTTTATCGTTGACCCAAACAGGATAGTTGCCCCGGGAAAGGGTCATCATGCGTTCGTTTTCCGAGTACGTGGAGTGAATGCTCCATTTCCCGTGAGGGGTGATATAGCCCATCAATTTTCCATCAGCTTCTGAGCGGCTGACCCCCGTTTCTTGGAGCATAGTGTGATCCGGGCGAGGTTTATAAGCTGGTAAATGCTCTCCCCAATCCAGATACTGCTCATGATCCAAATAGAAGTGCTGCCTTCCGGTCAGTGTCCGCCAGGGAACCAAGCGCTCTACATTCAGCGTGAAGGGAGAATACGCCCGCCCCTTATTGACCAGCCCGGACCAAGTTGGGGTGGTCAAAATACGCCGGGGTTGGGCTACAATATCGGCGAAAGAGTAGCGCGTATCTCGTCTGCCGGCCGCCAGATCGCTCAGGGCGAGGCCGGTTTTCTCCTCTTTATTCTTGAAGGCCCGGTAAGCCAGTTCGCCGTTGGAGGCCGGGTCTAGCCGCAGAATAGCGTCACAGACTTCAATGCCATATTCCAAAGAGGGGTAAATTTCTTCTTTTTGATCCTTGGAAGACGTGCCATTCTGTTTTCCTTGATATGGGCGGGGCTGATTGCGCCGCAGGTATTGGTATTCGTCATCAACTTGGTAGCTTACCCCATGACCACCCAAACCGTTTTCGGCAATTTTTTCTCCCAAGCTGAGAAATTGCTCGCTCAGGTTAACGTAATCACGCTCAATCACTTTGAAGTTGGGCATCGTCTTTCCGGGGATAGCTTCAACCTCACCCTGTTTCCAATCTTTGACTTGAGGCTGGGCGAGTTCATCAGGGGTGTCATGCTTCAGGGGGGCCATGACCAGGTCTTTAACGGGTTCCGGAAGATGCTTGCTTGCCATCTCACTGACCTTTTTGGCCACAGCCTTGAAGATATCCCAATCGCTCTTGGCTTCCCATGCCGGGGGCACGGCCGCCTGCATGGGATTGATGAAGGAATGCAGGTCGGTGGTGTTCAGATCATCCTTCTCATACCAGGTTGCCGCTGGAAGGACAATGTCCGAGTACAGCGCGGAGGTATCCATGCGGAAGTTCAAATCCACAACCAGATCAAGCTTGCCTTCGGGGGCGTGTTTGTGGTAGACGACCTCGTTGGTATGGCCCAGGGCTTGTTCTTCGGCAATCGAATTGGCATGCGTGCCCAAATAATGCTTGAGAAAATATTCATGCCCTTTGGCACTGGTCCCAATGGCGTTCCCGCGCCAAATGAACCAAACCCGAGGCCAATTCTCTTCGGCGTCGGGATCTTCAACGGCCAGTTTGAGTTCTTTTTCCTTAAGTTGCTTTACAACATAGTCTATGATCTCTTGATCAGATTCGGCGCCATTATCTTGGGCTTCTTTGATGAGCTCTATCGGGTTGCGGTCAAATTGTGGAAAAAATGGCAGCCAGCCCCGGCGCACAGCTTGGACTTGGTGATCAATGGTGTGCTCCTGCTCTTTATTGTTCGAGGTTTTATCATAAGCGGAAAAGCCGCGCTCGTAACGCCATTGGTTGGTATGCACGTAATGGAACGATGGTGTGTTCTGCTGTCGGGGCGCCATGCCCCAATCTTTGGCAAAGGCAATAGCCCCCCAGGAAGCCATGTTGACTACCTTCTCTTGCCCGACGTAATGGCCCAACCCACCCCCGTTGACGCCCACACTGCCGGTCAGCATCAGAGACACGATGGCCGAACGGTAGAGTAGGTTGTTGTGGTACCAATGGTTGACACCCGCGCCAATGATGACCAGGTTCTTCCCCCTCGTCTTTTCCCCGTTTTTAGCCCACTCACGGGCGTAACGCACACAGGTGTCGTGATGAATGCCAGTGTATTTCTCCTGCCAGGCGGGCGTGTACGGCATATCATCCTGATAACTGTCAGGATATTCACCCGGAAGGCCTCGCCCGACGCCAAATTGGGCCATGATCAAATCAAAAACAGTGGTCACGGCCACGCGGCCTTGGTCGGTTTGGATATAGCGGACCGGAACCCCTCGGTGGAGTTGCTCGTCCGTGGAGAAATCATCGAACGTCAACATGGCTATGTCGTCATGGGCCTCCGCAAAACTCAAGGCAGGATTGATCTCTTCCCCGGTTTTGCCGTCCTTCATTTTCAGGTTCCACTTGCCCTTGTTTTCCGCCTTTTGCGCCCAGCGGTAACCGATAGAACCTTGGGGGATGCGGGCTGCGCCGCTCTCCTCGTCCCAGACCAGCAACTTCCAGTCACCATTTTCTTCCCCCCGGTAGGCCTCCAAGCGGTTGGCCCGCAGGTACTTGCCCGGCCGCTCGCCATCAACCTCCACCAAGAAGGGCATATCGGTGTACTGCTTGAGATAATTCAAAAAATACGGTACCTGGCGTTCGACGTAAAACTCCTTCAGGATGACATGGTTGGTGGCCATCCAAAAAGCGGCGTCTTGGCCAGCGTGGACGGGAATCCAGTAATCGGCGTATTTTGCCACCTGAGAGAAGTCGGGGGAGAAGACCGTCAATTTTCCCCCGGCATGGCGTACCTCAGAGATGAAGTGCGCGTCCGGCGTGCGGGTCATATTGATGTTCGAACCCATCACGGCGATGAACCGCGCGTTATACCAATCGGCGGATTCGTGGACATCGGTCTGTTCGCCCCAAATCTCCGGGCTGGCGGGTGGCAGGTCACAGTACCAATCGTAGAAACTCATGATCACGCCACCAAGCAGGCTCATAAAACGGCTGCCAGAAGCGTAACTGATCTGCGACATGGCCGGGATGGGGGAGAAGGCCAACACCCGGTCGGGTCCGTGCTTCTTGACGGTGTGAATCACCGAAGCGGCGATCATCTCCAACGATTCCTCCCAGGAAATCCGCCGGAAACCGCCCTTCCCTCGGGCCTGTTGATAACGCTGGCGGGCTTCCTTATCGGAGACCAGGGCGGTCCAGGCCTCCACCGGATCCCCGTATTGGGATTTTGCTTTCCGCCACAGGTCGATCAACGCCCCGCGCGCATAGGGATATTTCACCCGAATGGGGCTATACAGATACCATGAGTAGCTGATTCCCCGCTGGCAGCCACGCGGCTCATAAGGCGGCAGCCCTTCTTCTAATTGGGGGTAATCGGTGGCTTGCAATTCCCAGGTGACGATGCCATCTTTAACGAAAACCTCCCACGAGCAGCTCCCCGTGCAGTTCACGCCATGCGTGGTGCGCACCCGGCGATCGTGCTGAAAGCGGTTACGATAAAATTCTTCCCATTTTCTTTCCGCGGGCGATTCGATTTCCTTAATCCACTTCTTCATGATTGTCTCCTCAAGTTCTCAGAAATGCTCATTCGTTGGCGGGGCCAAAAAATTGCCATGACGCTAAATAAAACCAGCACGCCAGCCAAGCCAGCTCCCCAAAACCAGGGTGTGAAGGTGGCGGCCTGATTCTCTGTTCCCTGCGCGTCGGCCTGCTCGAAGAACGCCAGGAGATCAGCTTGTTCTTGGGGAGTCAGTGCTTTGTTGGCGTAGGGTCCCTGCATGGTCGGGAAGGGGAGGGTGCCCAACGCGTTGGCTAATCCTGTTTGTCCATAACGTTGGAGGACGTGAGTCAGGTCGGGCCCCAAGTTTCCGCCCCCATATTGCCCTACACCATCCACGCTGTGACAACCCATACAGGGGATACCGCCTTTCTGGAGGGTGATTTGCCCTGTGAAGAGATTCTCACCCCGGGCCGAATCCCCCTGCGGAAGCGATTGAGCCTGCTCCCCTTGCGGCTGGTCTGTGGTAGGTTGGCTTTCCAAATAGGTCAACACTTGTTCAATCTCAGCGCTTGTCAGCCCAGGTGAGGGCATCGTCACCTCGTTATACTCATTCAGTAAATCCGTGGCGATTGGGTCGCCATCCGCGATCATTTTGGCGGGATCATCAATGAAATTAATTAGCCATTGCCGGTCGCGGTGCTGTGTAACGCCCTGCAAATCTGGCCCGACCAAATCTCCGCCACCGATTGTGTGGCAAGCAGCGCAGCGTTCCTCGAAGATAGTTTTGCCCTCATCAGCAGTTTGTGAGGAGGATGAAGCCCAGACGAGCGAAGTTGTACTTGTAATAAAGAGTATGAACAAGATAAGAATAGGGAAAATTTTCCTCGGATGTGATTTCTCCATTGACAAACTCCTTCTTAAGGTTGCCAGGTTCGCAAAAAAGCGATGATGTCGGCGATTTCACGCTCTGTCAGGCGTCCATCGAACCCAGGCATGGCTGTCCCTGAGGGCCCTTCCCAGATGAACTCGACCAGGGCAGCGTTGGTGTTATCTTTGATGAATTGATTGGCTTGGAGGGCAGATCCAAGGCCGCCTTCACCCTGATTACCATGACACGCTCCACAATAGTCAGCATAGAGGGGAGCACCAAGTTCTGCGTCTCCTAAAGGCCATTGTTCTTGGAGCGTATTCAGCGTTTCTAGTGCGCCAGCGTCATCACCTTGCTCAAGTTGGGCAGCGGTATTTCGCAGCATTTCTGCGCCCTTGCCGTCAGCAACCGTGAGCGCCCGGCTTACGTGGAGAGCTGCGCTGCGAGGATCGTTTTCGCCTAGTGAGAAGATGGCCGAGGCAATCAGGTCAGTTACTGAAAAAGCGTCTTGGACCTCAGCGCCTTCTCGCCAGGACTTGATGAGGGCGATTAGGTCCTTAAGCTGATGGGGGGATAAGACTGTTTCCCAGGTGGGCATGCCCCTGGCGGGGCGCCCGTTGCGGATTGTTGCCAGATACCAATCATCATCCATTTTATTCAACTGCTCTAGGTTGTTGAGGGCCGGAGCGTCTGTGCTCCCTTGGCCGTTTTCGCCGTGGCATACCTCGCAAGTTGTCGCGTATAGCAATGCGCCCCGGGATGGGTCTGGCTCGAAGGTCACAGGTTCTATTTTCGGGGCGGTTGGCTCCCAAGCGCGGATGAAAGCAACCGTGTTACGAATATCTTCATCCGTCAGCGGGCCACCGAAATCCACGCTCCAAGCTGGCATTTGCGTACCAGGCACTCCTGAACGGGTTACGGAAAAGAAGATCTCATCCAACGTATTCTGAAGGAGGTCTTTATCGTTCAGGGCCGGGCCGGACCCGCCTTCTCCCACATCCCCATGGCAAGAAGCACAATTTTCTTCGTAAATTTTTTCCCCTTGTTCCACTCTCTCAGCAGAGAGACTTTCAGCGGCGCGGGTCAGGCGATTGGTTTCTCCAACCCAATAGATGGAAAACCCCGTCAGGATGAATAAGGTGATGACCAGTCCGATTATCAGGTAGCGTTCATAGTTGGGTTCTTTTTTTTGCATCATAGCCTCCCTAAACTTTGGTGACGTGGGACGAATCGTGTTTGGATCGCTGTTGGGGGGTTCCTGTATCGACCCAAACTTCCCCTTCTTTTATCTCGCTGGGGAAGTAATCCAGCGGGCGGGGGGCTGGGCCGCTCAACACCTCGCCCACTTCGTTGAACAATGACCCATGACAAGAGCAGTGAAATTGGCCTTCTTCCTCATCCCAGGGTACGGAACATCCCAAATGAGGGCATTTTTGCCACAGGGCGATGATGCCCTCCTCCGCGCGAGAGATGTAGAAACGGCCTTTCAGGACACGGTTGATGCTGTTGATGGCGAATTCTTCGATTTTTCCGGCATAAATCTCTCCACCGAAGCCCCCTGAGGTAACCGGTTCGATGAATTTCAGAAAAGCTATCGCACCTTGAGCGAAAAGAAGCGAGAGCGATCCCCCCCAGGCAATGCCCAGAAATTGACGTCGAGATAATTTCGTGTTCTTTTCAGCCATTTTTTCTCCTTTTTGTGACTTTTCAATATTTTGAATGGTAATTGTTCATTCCTCTCCCGTAGCTGTAGGTCGAGATGGTATCTCGACAGGCGATTTGGCAAATCGCCCTACATTACAGATTATCCCAAGGGCTATAATCACCCGGCATATTCCAGGGCCAGTAGAGTTCGAAGCCAGGGCCGCGAAACAGAAACCCCGTCAGGGTGAAGACCACCGCGCTGACAAATAACAAGGTAAACAAGGTCATGATGAATTCACGCGGGGTGGGGTTGATGCGCATGAGTACAAGCAATGGCAAAACGACGATGATGCCCATGAGCAAAGCGGGTAACACCGCTTGTAACACGAAATCAGGAAGTTGGCCGCGCAATATTTCGCGCAGCGGGAAGGTGGAATCAAAATAGATGTAGAGGGGCATGATCACCACTGCGTAAATTGTCGTGTAAAGGGTGATGCGTTTTCCCCGCTGGGACGTGAACCACACCCCGGCCCCTTTCCGCGAGTTGTCGATGTAGGGGATGGCGAGAATGAACAAGACCATCAAACCAGGCATGAGTATGGCCATCAGGGTGGGGTGACCGTGTTCGAGCATCTCTTGTAAACCCATGAAGTACCAGGGGGCCTTGGCGGGATCTGTGGTAACGGTGGGGTTGGCGATCTCTTCCAAGGGGGCATTGACAAGGATCGACATCAGCAGCAATACCGCGATCACGCCCAGGGTCAGCAAAAGCTCCAGGATGGCCACAATGGGAAAGGCAAATATTGTCTCATCAGGACCGCGGTCGACCATGGTCGTTGGCCCCTTGACCAATTCGACCAAAGAATAAGTTTTGGTTTTACGAGCAGTTTCACTAAAGGATTCTGGCCTTTGTGTTGGAGATTGGTTAGTCATCGGTTTCTCCTTCCTTATCTGTCTCTTGAACGGCGAGTCCTCCGTCTTTGCGTACTCGCCAAATATGTATCGAAGTTAACAAAAGGATGATGGCTGGGATGACCATGATGTGTAAGGCGTAAAAGCGCGTTAAGGCTTCCTGGCCCACTTCAGGGCCACCCAATAAGGTGGTTCTAATGGTTTCTCCCATCAAAGGTTCGTATCCAGCCACGCTGGTCCCCACGGTGATAGCCCAATAGGCGAGTTGATCCCAGGGGAGTAAATAGCCGGTAAAACTGGCCCCCAGGGTGAGGAGCAATAAAAAGACCCCGACAACCCAATTGAATTGTCGAGGAGGTTTATAGGCACCGGTATAGAAAACGCGTACCATGTGAAGGACAACGACAATGACCATGAGATGAGCGCTCCAACGGTGCAGGTTGCGCAATAATTGGCCGAACGGCACCTGGGTTTCTAAGATAAGGATATATTGATATGCTCGTTCCACCGTAGGGGTATAGTAAAACATGAGCAAAATGCCAGTGACGCTCAATACGCCAAAGACGATGATCGAGATAACACCCAGCCCAAAAGAATACGTTGCCCGCAAGCTCTTACGATTGACCTTGACCGGATGTAAATGCAAGAAGAGGTTGCTGGTCATCACCAAAGCTCGGTCTAAGGGGTTATCGGGCCAGCCGTGTCGAAAAATCGACTTCCACACACGAGAAATAAATGCTTTGATTTTTTTCATAAGTTTTTCCTTTGCTTTTCAATCTATTGATAGGAGAGAACTTCCTCGAAGCGGAAGGCTTCCATGGTGATGGCCCCGGTCGGGCACCGGTCGGCGCATAGGGCACACCGGGTGCAAGCTTCATCATCTTTGAGCATGGCCGCGGCAGAAGGTTCATCCGCCTCTAAAAAGGAAGCCAACGGTGCGCCTAATTCGTTCTCTACAATGTGCTCTAATTGATCACTTCCCTCGATTTGATCCAAGCTGACAATTTTCAGGCAATCCCACGGGCAAACGTCGACACAGGCGTTGCACAGAATACATGTACTGCCGTCGAAAATGGTGTTAATGCTGCACTCCAGACACCGGCTACCTTGTTCGGCTCCTTCCTCTGGGGAGTAACCTAACTCCACCACGGAGATGCCCGTGCGCCGGTCGAGGGGAAGTGAGGGCATCTTTCTTCTCGCGAGTTTGATCCAATTCTCGAACATGACGTGGTCAGCGAGTTGGGTCCACTGGGTGTTAACATTCACTTTGAGTTCTCGTTTCTGAATGTATTCTTCGATACCGAGCGCGGCTACATGGCCGTGTTTGACAGCGTCGATGATCAGTTTGGGGCCATAGGCAACATCGCCGCCAGCGAACACATCGGGTGCTGTTGTCTGGCCTGTTTCGGCGCCGATCTTCACCAGGCCGCGGTCGCTGATTTCAACGTCATCGGCCCCGCCGAGCACTTCCAGGTTGGCTTGCTGGCCAATGGCCAGAATCACGGTATCGCATTCCCAAACCCGTTCACTGTTTGCTTTGAACTTTGGGTTGAAGTGTCCCTTTTCGTCGAACACGGATTCGACATCAATGACTTCTAACCCGGTGACTTTTCCCTCCTCCCCAGTGATACGATTCGGCCCAGTGCGCGGGTGGAGCTGAATGCCCTCCTCGAGGGCTTCCTCAATCTCGAAGTCCGAGGCCGGGAGTTCTTCCCAGCTTTCGAGGGCGATCATTTTCACATCAGCAACCCCCAGGCGGAGGGCGGTACGGGCCACGTCAAGGGCGGTGCTGACGGTTTCAGATTCTTCTACGGCGCGGGCCTCTTTATCGTCCAGGGCGGCTTGTTGTTCCGCTGTGGCTTGCCCTAAGCGCAAGGCGGTGCGGGCGGCGTCCATGGCCACATCCCCTCCCCCAACCACAATCACCCGCTTGCCCAAATTCACTTCATAACCCAAGTTGTAGTTGAGCAGCAAATCCACGGCCGTTATCACGCCATCGAAATCGGCGCCTTCAATATTGAGCGGACGCCCTTCCATGAGGCCAATGCCCAAATAGACGGCGTCATGCTCCCGGCGAAGATCGTCCAGGGTAATCTCCTCCCCGATGGGCGTGTTGAAGTGGATCGTGACGCTATCCATGTCCAGAATCGATTGAATTTCAAGGTCCATGGCTGCTTGGTCTATGCGATAGATGGGGACACCGTAGCGCATCATCCCCCCGGTTTTGGGGCCGGATTCGTAGATGGTGACCTCATGGCCGAGTAAGGCCAGGTCGCAAGCGGTGGATAGGCCCGACGGCCCCGCCCCGATAACGGCCACTTTGCCCGTTTTCCGGTCTGGCTGGACGCTGAGGCGCGTTAATTCCTCCCGAGACCAACGCACCGGGGAGTATAGATGGGGCGCGCCAGTCCCGGGGATATCCTGGCATGGCGTGGTCTTTCGGCTAACATCTCCTGAAAAGGTATCAAAGCCAGCTTTCATTTGGCTGGATTTTGGGCCGATGTCCTCCTCGCCTTCAGTGCGGTCCGGTTGAAGGTGCCCGGCCTCGGGGCCGTAACGCTCGGTCAACACGCGCTTGATCGGCCGGATAGCGATAGGCTTTGCGGTGGGATCAGTGTCACCCCGCCGGCAGGCTATTTCGCAGGGGGCGCTGCAAATACGCCCACAAACTGTCGACAATGGATTCGGGTCATGGGCAATCTTATAACCCGCTTCCAATTCGCCACGGGCCATAGCGGTGACATACCCGCGCGCGTCGGTGTTGACCGGACAAGCGGCCTGACATTTGACCATCTCGCGCCAATGATCAACGTTGGGGATGTTGATCTGATATTTGGTTTCCGTCATGGGCTTCTGCTCCTTCTATTCAATTATCGGTTGGAAAGCGAAGTTCCGCCCGCCTTTATCCTCGCCGGCCCCGAGGGTCACATCGCGCGGGTTGGGCGGTATCTTCCCCTTCAGCGCCGTCTCCCCCCACGGCCGCGCCATTTTCGATGTCGTTCACCGGTACGACCTGTCCGGGCGTGATGTTCCCGTCTTGGTCCGTTTGGGGTGGTTCCCACACGAAGTCAAGCTCCGGTGGTTCGAAAGTCCGAGGCTCCACGCCGATTTGGGCCGTGGCCGGTTGGCTGGCCCCTCGGCGGTTATCGTAAGCCACAACTTTCAATTCGTGGTTGCCGACCGCGCTCCCGAACCAGGGAAAGACGGCCTGGAACTCGCTCGAATCTCCCCCCTCAGGCTGCTTTGTGAAAACAGCCACAGTCCACCGAAGAGAACCAAGGCAGCGATCAGGCCTCCGCCAACAATAACGACGAGTAGAATAGGGCCGCTGGGGCGTTTTGTGCCGGGCATAACTGTTTCCTCCGACGTATAGGGGGGCAATATTTCGGAGTCAAACCTCCGAATTCTTGTTGCACCACTTCCTTTGAGCATAGCTAAGACGCTACGGGTTGCTTCTACAACCTCCCCTCTGGGCAACAATACTTGCGTAAGTCGATTTGTTTGAATGGTTGGATCCAAGGAGTAATGCTGGGTAGAAAATCCTTATCACTAAATTGATTATAGCATAAAAAATCAATTCTTCTTTGCGCTAGAACAAAGACGGGGCACCTAATTTACAGTATACTGTTATTAGTTATTAATGGTCTGTCAAGTGCAAGATGGGTTCGTAGGGCCCAAAGGGTGTGCACAGCAGGTGCCCGTTTTAGGCACAGGGCGAACTCGCGTTCGCTACTACAAACCCTCATTTTTGCAATCGGCTGTACTAATAGACAATTTCTGGAAAAACTATGGAAACTAACCAAGCTTTATTGAAATCAACCATAGACGACCTGTTGAAGCGATGGCCTGATATGGCTGAGATATTTATAGATCATCAAATGTATTGTCCAGGATGTTTTATGTCTTCCTTTGATACCTTAGAGGAGGCGCTTAGAATTTATGCCTTGCCAGAAGAATTGTTCCTGTGTGAACTAAATCAGATTGTACAAGCTAATACCTAAATCAGTTCATAACTAGGAGTGTACCATGGAAAAAGAGAGAATTTTAGAAACCCTTCGTTTTGTCATTGACCCGGAGATTGGCGTTAATATTGTTGATTTGGGTCTTGTTTACGACATCGAAGTAGAAGAAGACACGGTGAAGGTCGAGATGACCATGACGACGCCCATGTGTCCCATGCACACGGTCATTACTCGTCAGGCCAAGTCAGCTATACGCACGCGTTTCCCTAAAGCTGAGCATGTCAACATTGACTTAGTTTGGGACCCGCCCTGGGAAGCAGAAATGATGTCGGATGAAGCCAAGCAAACCTTGGGGTGGGGCTAATGGGAGAAAACTCTATGGCCGAAAAAAATACACATTATCGACTTCCCCTCATGATCCTGGCCGTGTTTTCCCTTACGGCCGCCGTGTGGTCCGGTCTTGTACGCCTTGGTTGGGCGTGGCCCGCTCTTCAACCCCAACTACCCATCAACCATGGCCCCCTGATGGTGGCGGGCTTTTTTGGCACCCTGATCAGTTTGGAACGCGCGGTCGCTAAGGGGGAGGACTGGACTTATCTTGGCCCTTTGCTCAGCGGGATAGGGAGCGTCTTTTTGGCGCTTGGCGTTCTTGGCTCAGTGGGGCCAGTGCTTATCAGCTTGGGCAGCCTTTGGCTGGTGGTGATCTTTATCGCTGTCCTGCGTGATGGCATTAACAATTACACCCTGGTGATGGCCCTGGGCGCCTTGGCTCTCTTGGTCGGAAATTTGTTGTGGCTCTTTGGCTGGCCGGTGTACATGGTCGTCTGGTGGTGGGCCGGGTTCCTGATTCTGACCATCGCCGGGGAGCGCCTGGAATTGGGCCGCCTGGTGAAGCTCTCGAAACTGAGCCAGAGCCTTTTTGCCTTGGCTACAGTTGTCTTTCTGGCCGGCATGGTGGTGGCTTCCTTCTCCTTCGATTTGGGCGTGCGCATCATCTCGGCTGGTGTATTCATGCTAGGCCTGTGGTTGTTGCGCTACGACATCGCCCGCAGGACAGTGAAGATGACCGGGTTGACGCGCTTCGTCGCTGTCTGTTTGTTAAGTGGTTATGTCTGGCTGCTGGTCAGTGGCGTAATAGGTTTTGTCTACGGTGGCATCCCGGCCGGGCCTATCTACGGGGCCATGCTCCATGCTGTGTTCTTAGGTTTTGTTTTCGCCATGATCTTTGGCCACGCGCCCATCATCTTCCCAGCCGTGTTGGGCTTGGATATCCAATATGGGGGCTATTTCTACCTCGCCCTGGTTTCGCTGCACCTATCCCTGATTCTCCGTATCGGAGGTGATTTAGTAGGATGGGGATGGGCGCGTTTATGGGGCGGAATGTTTAATTTTTTAGCCGTTTTGTTGTACATAGGGATGATCTCTCCCTTAGCAGGAAGTATTAAGACGTATTTTTATGAGAAGAAAAGGAGAAAGTCAATGAACACTGTAAAACCATTTTGTATTCACTGTGAACGAGATAATACCCAGGTTCCTTTGATCGCTTTAGACTATCAGGATAACAAGGCCTGGATTTGCCCAGAGCATATGCCCATTCTCATCCATAAACCACATCAACTTGTGGGCAAGCTGGGTGGTGCGGAAGAACTCTCGGCGGTTGACGCAGGTTAGTTGGATAAAAAAGATGCGCATTTTGGCGATCATCTCCGGTGAATATGGTAAG
>JAANWX010000100.1 GCA_018263575.1 Chloroflexota bacterium
GGCTCAATTACCTGGAGACCTGCGGTCAGGACTAGATGGCTGGTCAGGAGACACAGCCATATCTCGGTTCATGAGGACATAATTCTATAAAGATACTTTTGCATACCTACTTAGTACATGGCGGCGCAAATTCATTGAGGGTTAATATTTACGCTCAAGGTGCGTTGCACTCCCGTTTTTTGGAGTGCATTGCACCTGGAAACCCCAAAGGACTTCCGCTGTGCTGTACTAGGGGACTAAGAACCAGGGAATCAGTAACCAGGGAGCAGGGAGCAGGGACTACCAGACTACCAGACTACCAACTACCAGACTACCGACTACCCAACTAATGACTATCAAACTACAAAACAACTACCCCTGGAGTGACAGCGTAGCCCGCATTCTGACCGCCAGCTTGGAGGCCGTTGACCCGGCCCGAGCGGTTCGGGAGCACCTGAAACGGCAAGGGAATCAACTCCTTTTGCCAAATGCGGCTTATGACTTGGGCGACTACCGGCGCTTTTTGATGATCGGTTTTGGCAAAGCCTGCCTGCCCATGGCGGAAGCCGTTATCGAAATTCTCGGCAAAAGCCTCGCAAAGGGCATTCTCATTCCCAAAGCCAGCCCAGACCTTCGAATTCCGCCCTTGGCGCCGCAAGTCCAAGTCCACCCCGCCGGGCATCCCGTTCCCGACCAGCGCGGCCTGGCGGCTGCCAAGAAAATCATCGCCCTCCTAAAAACTTCCCAACCCGACGACCTTATTCTCATCCTCGTCTCCGGAGGAGGCTCTGCCCTTCTCACCGCGCCTGTGCCAGGCGTTTCGCTGAAAGACCTCCAAAACCTTAACCACGCCCTCCTAGCCTGCGGAGCGACCATCCAGGAGATCAACACCCTCCGCAAGCATCTCTCCCGCGTTAAAGGCGGAGGGCTGGCGAAACTGGCCGCGCCCGCGACCACACTCACCCTTATCCTCTCCGATGTGATTGGCGACCCTTTAGATGCCATAGCCTCTGGCCCCACCGTCCCCGATCCAACCACGTTCGAGACTGCCCAACGGATCGTGGAAAACTACAACCTCCAGTCCCAGCTTCCAAGTTCGATTCTCGAACACCTGCAAAAGGGAACCCGTGGGAAAGTTCCGGAAACGCTCAAAGGCCAACCGCCATCCCCCCAGCAAATTTTTGTTATTGGGAATAATCTCAGAGCGGGCAGAGCGGGAGTGCGCGCGGCCCAAAAAGAGGGCTTCCAGGCTCAGATTTTGACGACCTTTCTGCATGGGGAGGCCCGGCAGGTGGGTGGCGTGCTGGGGGCCATCCTCCGGCAGATGGCGGAAGAGGGAGAACCGCTGCCGCGCCCGGCCTGTCTCATCGCCGGAGGGGAGACAACGGTCACTCTGGGAGAGTCCCCCGGGTTGGGAGGGCGCAACCTGGAGCTGTCCCTCAGCGCGGTGGAGAAGGTCGCCCATCTCCCGCACGTGGCCCTGATCACGCTAGCCACAGACGGCGAAGACGGTCCCACAGACGCGGCTGGCGCAGTGGTCACTGGCCAAACTCTGGCCCGCGCGCAAAACCTGAACCTCTCCCCCCAAAAATTCCTGGCCCGCCACGACGCCTACAACTTCTTCGAACCCCTGGGAGACTTGCTCACACCCGGCCCAACGGGGACAAATGTCAATGATTTGAATTTTCTATTTACGTTTGAAACATGAGGAGAAATCCACAAAATGTCCCAAGAAAAACCCCTCGTTCTCGTCACGCACACGCTACCCGCTGCTTGGCTCGCCCCCTTGAAAGAAAAATGCCGCTTGATGATCGGCCCCGAAGGCGGAAAGGGCCTCACCCCGCGCCTGGAGGAAAATCTCCCCGAGGCTGAAGCCCTTTTTACGCTCTTGGTAGACCCCATCACAGAAGATATTCTGGAGCGCGCCCCAAATTTGAAAGTGGTCAGCCAGATGGCCGTGGGGGTGGATAACCTGGATGTGGAGGCCTGCACCCGGCGGGGGATTCCGGTGGGACACACACCTGGGATATTGACCGCAGCGACCGCCGATCTGACGTGGGGGTTGCTCTTAGCCGTTGCCCGGCACATTCCCCAATCACAAGCCGACGCCCGTGCGGGACGCTGGACGACGTGGAACCCCACCGGATGGTTGGGCGCCGATTTAGAGGGAGCAACCTTGGGCATTGTGGGGATGGGTAAAATTGGGAGTGCCGTGGCACGCCGTGCCAGCGGGTTTGGCATGGAGTTGATCTTCACCAACCGCAGCCCCCGCCCAGATATCGAAAAGGACCTCAACGCCCAGCAAGTCCCGTTGGAGGACCTGCTCGAGCAAAGCGACTTCGTAAGCCTGCATGTCCCTCTCACGGAAGAAACCCATCACCTGATTGATGCCAATGCCCTGCAAAAGATGAAATCCACCGCCATCCTCGTCAACGCTGCACGTGGTCAGGTGGTGGAGACCCAGGCACTGCTTCAGGGGTTGCAAGAAAGCTGGATAGCCGCCGCAGGCCTGGACGTCACCCACCCCGAACCCCTCCCCTCGGAACATCCTCTCTACGCCCAATCGAACTGCCTAATTACCCCTCACATCGGTTCCGCAAGTTATAATACCCGCCGCCGCATGGCAGAAATTGCTTGCCAAAACGTGCTAGCCGGGTTGGAAGGAAGCAAATTACCCCATTCTGTAAACTAATCACTGCTCCTCAACCACACCCGCTAAGCGTACGGCGTCAATCTCATTCCACCCCAATCCCAAAACTGACTGATCCACCGTGATGCGAACACGATTAGATTTAAAGTCCAGTTTCTCAACGGGCACAGAAAGCGCAAAGGGACACGGGCGATCTACCACAACGGGCGCAGCCTGATAAACGACAGTGAACTCGCCTTCAGGGTCAAGAATTTCTACCTTAACAACCTGGTTGGGGTTAAAGCTCTGGATAATGGTGATGGCAGAAACATAAACGGGAGTGCCATAGGTGAGTTCCAGGGTGGCGACCTCGTCACTGGCCGCGGAAGCCCAGGCAAATTGGTAGTCCCCACATCCCGGTGCATCTGGGGCGCCGGTGGCCTGGTCCGCTCCCCATTCCGGATCAACATAGACCGAACTGGCTTCAGCCTCCTTAGCCCACTGCTTGAGAATATCTTGGCCAGCGGCCCAACCCTGCGGGGTAAGTTCGGGAACGCGAGTCGTCCCCGCCGGGGTTTGCGTCACTGTCCCGTCTACCTCTCCCCCAGGGATACTCCCCCCAGGCAGCACCTGACAAGCACCAATCCACCAAGTAAGGCACAAAAGCGATAGTATTAAGATTATTTTATTCATCTGTCACCGCCTTTTACGTGGGAAAAGAAAACATCCCCCAGGTAAAGAACAAGGGGGATGTTTTTGTTAGACTGTTTTACCTATCATTTCCAGAAGTTTAATTTCAGAGGTTTAATACTCTTCAACTTCATCCTCTGCTTCAGTTATCACTTCAACGTCAGCAGCATCAACTTCTTCAGCTTCGAGGTCCTCGAGTTCTTCTAAGACACCAACTTCCTCTTCCTCTTCAACTTCGAGTTCCATTAGCGTGAGCACGGAGATGAGGACAACAACTTCATCGGGATCATTCAAGATTGTTACTTCATCAGAGATATCTAAATCTTTTACAAGAATACTATCGCCAATCTCTTTCAAGCCAGTTATGTCAACGCGAATGACGTCAGGCAAGTGCTGCGCCTGTGCCTCAATGTCGATTTCCGCCAATTCCGTAACCAGCATAGCAGTATAATCGCTGATAGCAGGAGCTTCTCCTTCCGTAACAACAGGAACTGTAGTCGAGATCATTTCCGTCAATGAGACGGCCTGAAAGTCAACATGGAGTAAATTTCGCTTGATGACTGACTTCTGCACTTCCCGGACCAATCCCAAATGTTCTTCCTCATCAACTTGAATAGTTACCAAAGTATTGGCGCCTATGTCAGCCAATAACTGACGAGCTGCTTTGGTATCCACAACGATGGGGGTGTTTTCGATATCGCCGCCGTAAATTATGGCTGGAAGTTTACCTTCTCGCCGCAGCGCTTTCACTTTTTTGCCCGTTAATTTGCGGGGGCTGGCTTGCAATACATTTCTCTTCATACTTTATCCTTCCTCGGAACGCCTCTCACTTCTGGCTCATTAGTCTTGAGCAACTTAGAGCAGAGTTACCTTCGCTCCTCTGATAATGCTCCGGCTTATTCCGGAGACTTCACAAAACACAAATTTTTTACTTCATCCCGCCGCCCCAAAAAGGTGCCCAGATACGACAACAAACATCCTACAAAAAAAGGGCGTCACCCTAACTGCGGCGACGAGAATACAGCCCACATTTTATCTGGGGGAGGGGTATTAGTCAATGGGGGTGGTATCCAGGCATTCTTCTTTATGAAAAATTTCAAAATTGGTTTATAATACAACTATGAGGAAATTCACCACACACCTTTTCACGGCCATCATCACCATCTCGCTCATGGGTGGCGTTATCAACGTCAATGCCACGAGCTTGGATTCCAACTCCCCTCCCGCCCCTCTCTCACAACAGGCAGACTCTACCCCGGAGGGCTGGCAAACGTTTTCCAACCCAGGCTATGGCTTCCAGATCAGTTACCCACCCGAGTTTTTTCTCGATACAAGTTTTGACAGCACGGCATTAAATTTAGGTATGGGCGTTCCCGCTGCTACGCCTGTATGGAAGTTTGCCCTCAACGATGAGAGCCTCTACCAAGAAACCAATCTCAGGGAAGCCTCTCTGGTCATCAATGTTCAAAACACGCCACAGGCTTTGCAGCAATGCTCGGATTTCAAAGAAGGGAGCATCTACACCTCTCCCAAGCACGACCTTGATACGTTACCAACCTCACAAGTCAATGCCATCACCTTTTCCAAAGACATTGTTGAAGAAGGAAGTATGGGGGACTTCTATAAAAAAATCATCCGTCGCACAGCCCATGAGGATGCCTGTTACCAAATCACTATCTTCCTGCATTCCCTGAACCTGGATTTCCTGCCCCCTGGCTCACTTACAACCTTCAATGAACAAGAGATCATCACCAGAGTTGAGACCCTTCTGGCCACTTTTGAATTCTTAGACCTTACCCCCACCTTTCCAAACCTCACCAACCCCCAAGCTCCGGTACAAAAAACCACCTCCCACCCCTTGGGTGGGCCCAATCCGGAAGAGGATGGGATCGATGTTTCCCATTGGCAAGGTAATATTACCTGGAGTCAGGTTTATGGAGCCGGCTATACATTTGCCTTCACCAAAGCAACCGAGGGCGTGGGATATACGGACAATAAATTCGTCTACAACATAACCAATGGCTTCTCAGAGGGCGTGCTCATGGGCGCCTACCACTTTGCGAGGCCAGATCTCTCGAACGGAGGCGTGGCCGAAGCCCAATATTTTGTCGATGTGGCTGGCGATTATCTCGTCAACGGCTATCTTAGGCCTGTCCTTGACCTAGAAGTTCGGGGAGGATTGGATAAAACAGCCCTCTCTACCTGGGTATATGATTGGATGGAAACCGTTAGAGCCGAAACAGGCGTAGAACCCCTCATCTACACTAATTCTTCTTTCATCACCAATTACTTGGATGAAAGAATATATCAATACGAACTTTGGATCGCCTACTGGACCTGCGACCCGACCCCGACCGAGGACGTTCCGCCCACCGGCCCCTGGCGGGACTGGGATTTTTGGCAATATTACGGCCCCGGCTACTGTGGGCCTAATTCCGTCCCCGGCATTGATGGCAGCGTTGACCTTAATCTCTTCAACGGATACTTGCCCGGTTTGCACACTTTCGAGATCAACCTCCCGCTGGCAGTTTCCCTCACCGCCAACCCCTCCAGCGCCCATGCCCCAGCCGACATTGCCCTAGAAACGGTCGTCTCCGGGACCGCCACCGGGGACATCAATTACACCTTCTGGTGGGATTGCGAGGCGCGGGGGCTAAGCCTGACGGAGACAATCGCCGCCTGCGGAGACATTCCCACCCCTTCCCCCGGGGCATGCGCGGAAAACCAAAACGGGATGAAGTGTGAGGGAATCTCTGATCCCGCCTATGCCATCCTTCACCTATACGAAACTCCGGGGGAGTATACGGCCAAAGTCATCACCGAACGGGAAGGCTCATACCAGGCCGAAGATCGTTTTCAGGTCTCCATACTCAACCCCCTCCAAGCTACTTCCATTGATCCGCCATCGCCGGCGTATGCCATCATCAATGAACCATTCCAAGTCGATGTGGAGGTTGACATCAGCACCTCCCAGGGCGGGGCTTTGCAAGTAAGCTTAATTAACGATATTCCCGAAACCAAAGACAGCCAGTGCAAACAAATTCCCGATAATACAATCACCACCGAAACCTTCTCCTTATCCTTTACTGAATCGGAAATCGGCCTAAAAAACCACCTCCTTTGGACACGTTTCCGAGAAGGCGAAGACTGTCCCATTCAAGACACCATTCCCCTCGACCAATTTGAGCTTTATATCATCAATTGGGGCCTGCCAGAAATCGACATCCAACGCCCAGCGGGAACCTCCCTCCCAGATAACGGAACCGATGACCTGGGCCCCCAACCTGCGGGCAACAAGACCCTGACGTATACCATCGACAACACGGCGGGGTCCACCCTGCTCAGCGTAACCGGCGTCACAGCTTCTAGCCTATCCAACGCCAGCAACTTTTCACTTAATACAAGCACCCCCATTGACGTTTTGCCGGGCGAGACGGAGACATTCGAAATTTCCTTCGACGTGGACAGCGATAGCCCTTTCAGCTTCAACCTGGAAATTGCCAACAACGATCAAGATGAGGACCCCTACGATATTCTCGTCAGCGGGACAGGGATGAACCTATACCCAGAGATTGACCTGGAGCGCCCGGCGGGAACCTCCTTCCCGGACGGCGGGACGGATAACGTGGGCGACCAGATGGTGGGACCCGCGACCCTGACCTACACCGTGGACAACTCAGCCGGAACCGCCCAACTCACCCTGAGCGACATCACCCCCTCAAATCTGGCCAACATCAGCAACTTCTCCCTGGACACCACCCTGCCCCTCTCCGTGCCCGCTGGGGAGACGGGAACATTTGACATCTCCTTCACCGTGGACGCC
This sequence comes from Chloroflexota bacterium, assembly GCA_018263575.1. Classification (GTDB taxonomy): domain Bacteria; phylum Chloroflexota; class Anaerolineae; order Anaerolineales; family UBA11858; genus B10-G9. The sequence continues at coordinate 7,122 of JAANWX010000100.1, forward strand.
ACCGGACCCTTCGGCCTTGACCTGACCATCGCCAATAACGACGATGATGAAAATCCCTATAACATCCAAGTCAGCGGCGCAGGCATAGCCCAAATCTACTTACCCTTCATTTCCGTGGGAAGATAAGTTATGGAAACCACTTCAGAAATCACCATTCACCAATGCCCAAGGTGTAACGAGTCACACACCTACCAGGTGGTCTTCGAGCGCACACAGTACCCCTACAGGAAAGAATTAAAGAAGTCCATGCCAGCCCCTGTCAAATTGTATTATGGAGATGACTTTACGTGTCCCAACGAAAAAGAAAATTTTTACGCCCGTTATTGGCTGGAAGAAGATACTGGCGAAACGATTGAATCTATTGTGAGCATACACCTCCTAAAATCAAGCTAAGACTTGTTCATCAAGAAGAAAATCATCAATTGACTGACAAACATCCACATCACCCTAAATATATGTTGACGTGATTGAAAACCTTCAATATACTATCAATATATCAGGAGTAATGAGTAAGAGTAAGAAGTTATCTCACGTTTTACTCTTCACTCAACACCCATCTCGCCTTAGACCCACACAAATATTTTTACAGGAGATACTATGTATAAAAAATTATTTACGCCAGGCCCCACCCATGTCAGGGGTAAGATTCTAGATGCACAAACAGTCCCTATGCTCCACCACCGCTCCAAAGAATATTCCGAACTTCAAAAACAAGTTACTACTAAGCTCCAAAAATTACTCTATACCGAACAGCACGTTTACCTTTTTGCCAGCTCCTCCACCGGCGTGATGGAAGGCTCCATTCGCCAGGCCTCCAACAAAAAAATTCTCAATACCATCAACGGGGCCTTCTCCAAGCGCTGGCACGAGATCACCGTCGCCAACGGCGTAGCATGTGACACCATCGAAGCGCCCTGGGGCGAACCAATCACCCCTGAGATGGTGGATGAAGCTCTCGCCAGCGGCGAATACGACGCCCTGACCATGGTCTTCAACGAAACCTCCACTGGGTTGATGAACCCGGTCAAGGAAATTGCCGCTCTCGTCAACGAGAAATACCCCGATGTCTTGATCCTGGTGGATGCCGTAAGCGGCATGGCCGGGGCCAAGATCGAATTTGACGCGTGGGGATTGGACGTCGGCCTGGCCGGGGTGCAGAAATGCTTCGCCCTCCCCGCTGGGTTGACCGTGTGCGCTGTCAGTGACCGGTCCAGGGAACGCGCCTTGAACGTCTCCGACCGAGGATTTTACTTCTCCTACGAGCAAATGGATAAGAAATACGACAAGCACCAAACCCGCGCCACACCAGCCGTCAGCCTTATCCAGGCCATGAACGCCCAACTCGACGACATACTCGTCGTAGAAGGCTTAGAGAACCACTGGAAACGCTATCAAGAAATGGCCGAATACGTCCAAAATTGGGCGCGAAAATACTTTGGCCTTTACTCCAATGAGGAATATCTCTCGCACACCCTGACCAACGTCAAAAACACGCGTGGCATTGACGTGGTAGAACTCAATAACCGGCTAGGTCTTCGCGGCGCGGCTATATCCAACGGGTACGGCCCCCTTAAGGGAGAATGCTTCCGCATCGCCCACATGGGTGACCTGACCCTCAATGACGCCAAATGGATCACGGCTCAAATTGAAGATATTCTCGATTTGTGAGGAGTGAGGAGTAATGAGTAATGAGTAATGAGTAACGAGTAATGTTACCTTTTACTTTCTACTCTTTACGTTTTCCGTTTCACTCATCACGTTTCACGTTTTACATACGAGGTAAGAAAACTATGAAAGTACTAATCTGTGACCCGACTGACCCCAAAGCCCTAGAAACCATTGCTGAGGCCGGTATAGAAGTTGTTGACCGCTCGGACATCACCGCTGAAGAATTGCTAGAAGAGATTCCGGAATACCATTGCATGGTCGTCCGCAGCCGCACCAAGGTTCGCAAACCCGTCATCGACAAGGCGGAAAACCTAAAAGCCATCGTTCGCGCCGGTGTAGGTCTCGACAATATCGACGTTGACTATGCGAAATCCAAAGGTGTTGACGTTCTCAACACCCCCAGCGCCTCTACGCGGGCAGTCGCTGAGCTAACCACCGGCTATCTCCTCGCCCTGGCCCGCCACCTCCCCCAAATGACCGCCTCCATGAAGGCTGGAAAATGGGAGAAGAAACAGTTCAAGGGCATTGAATTATTCGGAAAGACCTTAGGGATCATCGGCCCTGGGCGGATCGGTCTGGCTGTAGCCGAAATGGCACAAGCCCTGGGCATGAACATTCTATCTTATTATTACAAAGAAAAAAAAGTCGAAGGGATCGAATTCGTCCCCCTAGACGAATTGTTTGCGCGCTCTGACTTCATCTCCCTGCATGTTCCCCACAAAGACAGCACCCATAACATCGTCAACGCAGAGAGCTTCGAAAAGATGAAAGATGGCGCTTACATCATCAACTGTGGGCGCGGGGGGACGATCGATGAGGATGCCCTCTACGACGCCATTGAAGCTGGCAAAGTGGCCGGAGCCGCTCTCGATGTCTACGCCGAGGAGCCTAGCAAAGGACACAAACTCTACACCCTGGACGAAGTGATCGGTTCCCCCCACGTTGGAGCCGGGACAAGCGAGGCCAAGGCCCGCGTCGGCGAAGTGGCCGCCCAAAAAGTGATCGGGGCGCTGAGTTAAGATAGATCCACCACCAAGACACAAAGTACACAAAGAAGTTTTTAAGTTCACAAAGAGCAAGTCCTAAAGGTCTTAAGTTATAGACCTTTAGGGTTTTGAACCCCAAACGACCCGGAGGTACTATGGCAACTATCAAACCCTTTCAAGGCATCCGCTACAACCCAGAGAAAATAGACAGATTCGATAACGTCATCAGCCAGCCTTATGACCGCGTGCGCTACGGACTGCAGGACGAATATTATGACCTTAGCGATTACAGCATTGTGCGGGTTATCAAGGGCAAGGAATTCGACGATGACAACCCGGAAAACAATGTCTACACCCGCGCCAAAGACTACTTGACCACCTGGCTAGAAGAAGGCGTTCTTGTTCAAGAGGAGGAGCCGGCCCTTTACGTTTACCACCAAACCTTCCCCCTCCCAGATGGCGGCCAAGTGACCCGTAAAGCATTCATCACCGCCCTCGAGTTAGCAGAATTCGACGAAGGCATCGTCCTTCCCCACGAGCGCACCCACGCTGGGCCCAAGGTGGATCGCCTCAACCTGACCCGCGCTACCGAAACCTATTTTGGGAACATCTTCATGCTCTACCCCGACCCAGAAAATAAGGTAGACGCCCTGCTGGCAAAAGCCATCGACCGGGAACCGGACATACAGGCCAAGGAACTGCACGAGAAAGACGTCCTGCACAAAGTCTGGGTGGTCACCGACCAGGAGGTCCTCAACGCCGTGCAAGCGGAGATGGGACCAAAGCGCAACTTGATCATCGCCGACGGGCATCACCGCTATGAGACAGCCCTCAACTACCGGAACGAAATGCGCGAGAAGCACCCCGACGCCCCAGCCGACGCTGGCTTCAACTATCGCATGGTGGCCATGGTGAGCATGAGCAATCCGGGCCTGACCGTTCTGCCAACCCATCGCCTCATCTTCGGCTATGAGAAAAATTCGGGCGCAGAGGTCTTGGAAGAGGCGAAAGAATACTTCTCCATAGAGGAAGTGGCTGGCCGCCCAGCGTTGGAAGTAAAAATGGAAAAGGTCATCGGCGAGGTAGGTCGCATCGGTCTCGTCACCAAAGACGGCTTCTACTTCCTGACCCTCGAAGATAGGGGTATCATGGAAGAGCTCGCCCCGGACCGAGTCCAAGCCTGGCGGGAGTTGGATGTGAGCATCCTCCACAAACTCCTCCTGGAACACGTCATGGACATCAGCGAAGAGAAAATCGACAAGAAAGAAAATATCGAATACCTCCGCGAACCGGATATGGGCTACGACCGGGTCAGCGAAGAAGAGACTTCCTTCCTCTTCATCCTCAACGCCACCCGCATTGAGCAAGTCACAGCTTGCACCGCCGTTGGCGAGAAAATGCCCCAAAAATCGACCGACTTCTATCCCAAGGTGATCACCGGTTTTGCCATGCTGCCGGTTGGGTAGTCTGGACTGGGAAATTGGGAAACTGGTAGATTGGGGAACCGGTATATTGGGAGACTGGGATACTGTGAAATTGGAAGACTGGGACTGGGGACTGGGGGACTGGTAGACTGGAGGACTGGGAAATTCGTAAACTGGGAAATTGGCTACCAACATCACCAATATACCAATAACCAATGTGCCAATATTACCAGCCTACCAATCTACTAATATCACCAGCCTACCAATTTACCAATCTCACCAGCCTACCAACCTACCAGCCTACCAACCTCCCTCCTATGAAACCATCCCCCAAACCCACCTACGACTATGTCATCATTGGCTCCGGGTTCGGCGGCAGCGTTTGCGCCATGCGCCTGGCCGAAAAAGGCTACGACGTCCTCGTCCTCGAAGAGGGCAAACGCTACCGCGACAGGGATTTTCCCTCCACGAACTGGAAAGTGTGGAAATACCTGTGGGCGCCCACGCTGCGCTGTTTCGGCATCCTCCAGATCAGCATCCTCAAGGGGGCTATGGTGCTCCACGGGCGGGGTGTGGGCGGTGGGAGTCTGGGTTACGCCAACGTTCTGGAAATCCCCCCACACGAAGCCTTAGCGCGCCCCATCTGGGAGAAGTTCGAGGGCTGGCCAGAAAGATGGGAAGAACACTACCAAAGCGCGCTACATATGCTGGGGGCGACCACCAATCCCCAACTTAGAAAGGCGGATGAGATCATTCGGGAAATCGTCACCGAGCGGGGCTGTGGGGATACCTTCCGTCCCACCAAGGTGGGCGTGTTTTTCGACCCTGACGAAGTATCCTCTCAAGATGTAGGCCGAGTTGCCAACTCGGCAGACGAAATGCCATTTCGCCCTGCATTTCTGCGAAAGGAGACACAGGTTGAAGAGGTCCCCGACCCCTACTTTGGTGGGGATGGCCCCGACCGGGCCGGTTGCACCTACTGCGGGGGATGCCTGGTGGGATGCCGCTACAACGCCAAAAATACCCTCACCAAAAATTATCTCTATTTTGCCGAAAAATGGGGGGCGGAAATTCTAGCCGAGGCCAAAGTCACTCAAGTGCGTCCCCTCTCGAAGGTGGAGCCAGACGGCCCTCGCTACGAAGTCCTCTACCGGCGGGCAACAGCCTGGACAAAGGGGAAAACCAAGCATGTCCGAGCTAAGAAGGTTATTTTTTCGGCGGGGGTGATGGGAACGCTCAAACTGCTCTTCCACAACCGAGATGTGACACGCACCCTGCCCGACCTCTCCCCGCACCTGGGTCAGCTTGTGCGCACCAACAGCGAAGCGCTCATGGGCGGCGTGGCGCGGGATAAGGACATCGATTACGCGGACGGCATCACCATCACTTCCATCGCTAAGATCGACGAGACCACACGGGTTGAGCCGGTGCGTTATCCTCCAGGCTCTTCGCTGATGCGTTTCCTGGCCCTCCCTCTGGTGAATGTGCAGGGCGGAATAATGGCACGCATTGGGGCCATTCTCAAGGCTTTCTTATCCCAGCCTGTCAAGACCTTCCATACCCACCTTTTGCCGGGTTGGGCGAACAAGACAACCATTTTGCTTATCATGCAAACTGAGGATAATCGCATGCGCCTGCGCTTGGGCCGCAGCCCGTTTACGCTTTTTCGCCGGGGATTGGTGGCCGATCCCGACCCGGAACATACCGCTCCGGCCAGGATAGAAGCGGGACACGCCGTCACCCAGGCCTTTTCGGAGAAGATTGATGGCATCCCGCAAGGATCGCTGGGGGAGACTCTGTTTGACATTCCCACCACAGCCCATATTTTGGGGGGATGCCCGGTGGGGGCGAGCGCAGAGGAAGGCGTGATCGATTCCCAATGCCAGATTCACAATTACCCTGGACTCTACGTGGTGGATGGCTCTATTGTCCCCGCTAACCTGGGCGTCAACCCCAGCCTGACCATCACTGCCTTGGCGGAGTATGCTATGAGTAAGGTACCAGGGAAGGTGCAATGATAGATTCTCTATTATGGTAAAATTGTTCTTATGAAAACTTTCAACTTCACGAAATTCCTCTTCAAATGGGTTGGTCTTCATGAAGTAGAACAGGCCACAGCCACCCTTCAGGATTGGCGAGAACTTGTCTTCCGCGTTAGCCTTAGAATAAGCGTACTAGGGGGAACGATTGGATTTCTCCTTTATTCATATTCTGCTCTTCAAAGAAATGATTGGAAAACTATACTCCTTGGTTTTATAGGAATTCTAACAGCCTATATAATTCGCTATGTAATCAACCCCAAATATTATCGAGTACGCGTAATCGTTTTCCTAAGTATATTTTATTTTATGGGCATCGCCCTAGGAATAACGAAAACGTTTATTGGCGATGGCCGAATATGGTTGTTCGTGATGGTGGGCACGTCTGAGATCTTTTTGGGGGGAACGATAAGCCTGATCATCCTGCTCGGGACCGCCTTAAGCTGGTTTGGGATAAGTCTCTTGTTCCAATACGGAATTTTCAAGTATCCCTTTGATGATCTGATAGACTTAATTCAACCAGATGCCACTTTTGTCTGGAAAAATACCAGTATCATATTCTTTTGGCTTGGGATGGCTTTGATCATTTCTATTCGAGCGATTACGCAAAGCCTCAACAACTCGCTCCAGCAGAGTCAAGCCCTTGCCAACTCCCTGAAAAAAGAGGTAGAGGAACGAAAACGAGCAGAACATAATCTGCGAATTAGCGAGAAAAAATATCGGGGACTATTTGAGAATTCTCCCCTCCTGCTAATGGAGGTCGACAGGGCTTATAACATCCTTGCCATTAACCACGCCATGGTGGATAGTCTAGGTGGCGATAAGGAAAGCCTGATTGGAGAAAATCTAGCGGACATATTACCTGGGGATATTTTTCAAGCCCGATCGAAACATATTCAAATTGCACTCGCGAAGAACAAAACTATTAACTTCAATGATGAAAGAGCGGGGAGATATTTCTACAA
>JAANWX010000101.1 GCA_018263575.1 Chloroflexota bacterium
CCAGCAACCCCCAGGCACTCCCCCGCCCCCACCCGCCTTCCCCCCCGACTGGGACACACACCCCGCCGAGAATTCTCCCCAGGAAGAGGAAGATGCCTCCCCAGCGGAAGACGGCCAACTCCGGGAAGAATCCCCCGCAACTCGCAACTCGTCACCCGCCGAGTCTCCCAAGGAAGAGGAAGATGCCTCCCCAGCGGGAGCGGACGACCCATCCCCCCTCCCAGAGAAAAGCGAAAACGATGTGTACATGGCGACAGTGACCCTGCGGCCCAGGGGCGATACCATGCGCGATACCTTGCGCCTCCGGCAAGTGCACGGGACGCTCATGAGTTACCCCGGCAATGACCGTTTTGTGTTCCAAATTTTCGAAGATGGCCAGCGCCACCTCATTGAATTCCCCGACGGCAGCACAGATCTGAATAGCGAGTTGGTTAAAAGGTTAGAGAGTATTTTAGGAAAAGAGAACGTGCAGGTTGAAAAAATTAATTATCATTAGGGGTGACTAGCAGGCTCCGCCATCACTTTAGCAATATCGCGCAAGTCTAACCACCACTGGGTTTTGGGCCGCCCGAGGGTTTGATCTGCCAAGCGGACGTAATCTTCTAGGCCTGTAAAATCAATTTTCCCACCCCTAAAGCCAAAAAAAGCGCTGCCAGGGTCAGGGGATAAGGCTTGCTCGATGATGTAATCCATACAATGGACCGCTAGGCGTGTGGCCTGTATACGGTCAAAGGGAGAGGGGCTACCTCCCTGCTGCAAATGACCTAAAATAGATTGCCTCACGTCAAAAAGGTCTCCCCCCTCAGCTTCGAATAAACGCGCCATAAAGTCAGATGTGTAAATGGGATGAGCATCTTCATTCCGTATCACCAGGCCCAAACGTTTGCCACCTATAAAGCCGGTTACTAACTGGTCAAGGTCATTTTGTAAATCTTTAAGGGTGGGCGAGTCTTCGTGTAAATAAACTCGCTCCGCGCCTGTGGCTAGTCCGCTCATAAAGGCCAGGTAACCACAATGTTCTCCCATAGTCTCCACTACAAAACAACGCCGGGAAGCAACCGCGGATTCCTTGATTTTATCTACCACGGAGACAATGCTATTGAGGGCTGTATCGGCTCCTATGCTCAACTCGGAACCAGGGCGGTCGTTATCGATGGTGGCTGGAAGGCAAACGATGGGAATGTTGAAGCTGGGGAACTCTCGGCGGCGGTCGAACATTTCATAAGCGCCGTCGTATCCGGCTTCACCGCCAATGACCAATAAGCCCTCTATCTTCTGCTCCTCGAGGGTGCGGGCTATGGCGTAAAAATCACCTTTTTGGGGAACAAAGCGATTTGTACCCAGGTTTGCGCCTCCCCAATTGCTCCATCCACTCACGTCCATCCAGGACAATTCATTTAGGTCATTATCCACTAAGCCCGGGTAGCCATTATGAACACCCAACATGGTGTGGCCTTGATTCTTTCCCCAGCGCACGGCGGCTCGGACAGCCGTGTTCATGCCCGGCGCAGGCCCACCGGAGTGCATCACCGCGAGGCGTAGTTTGCGCTCGATTTTAGGTGGCGGGTCAGGCTCGGCCTGGAGTAAAACATGGAGGATTTCATAGACTGAAGTAAAGCTCCAGCCACGCATTTCCCGCATTTTGTCGTATTGGTGTGCTTGAGCAAGTTTGGCAATTTCTTGGGTTCTATCTACACAATCCATGAGCGGCGAGGCTATTACTCTGTTGCCGCGAATGCCAATCAGTTGTGGTACATCTTCTGGTTTCGTCTCGGTGAGATGTTCTACAGCGGCATGTCCCAGCAAGGTGCCCAGATTACGGTCGAAGGCACTAGGGGAGCCTCCCCGTTGTACGTGACCCAAAATGGTGATGCGTGCTTCTTCGCCTAACTGGCTTTCAATGGCTTCTTTGACCTCTTGGCTGGTGATGGGATTCCCATCGCTGTCGCAAGCGCCTTCCGCTATAACGACGGTGCTATCTCGGCGTCCGGCTTCCCGCCCCGCCCGCAGGGATTGGCACATCTCATTTTTCCATTCTTCGGGCGCGGGAGGATTTTCGGGGACAAATACCCAGTCCGCGTCTGTGGCCAAGGCGCTCATAATGGCCAGGTAACCGCAATTGCGGCCCATTACCTCAACGACGAAGCTGCGTTGGTGACTAGCGGCGGTGCTGCCAATGGCGTCAATGGCTTCCACGATGCGATGCAGGGCCGTATCGGCGCCAATGGTCATATCGGAGCCGTACATATCATTGTCGATCGAGCCGGGCAAACCCACAATATGTAAGTTGGGATAGCGCTGGGCGGTTTTTGAGTCAATCTCATCCGTTTCCACTAATTCTTGTACCAAGCCGGGCCAGTCCTCTCGGAAAATATCCGCCCCGGTCAGGCTGCCGTCTCCGCCAATGACAATTAGGGCATCAATGCCATTTTCTATCAGGTTATGGGCTGCTCGAAGGCGTCCTGCACGCGTGCGAAAGCGTTGGCAACGGGCAGTGCCAATAACAGTCCCTCCTAGCTGTAATATACCCCCTACATCATCCCAGGTTAGCTTTTTAATTTTCTCTTTCCCGTCTACCAATCCCCGGTATCCTTCGTAAACGGCGTAAATTTCCACGCCCAGGTTGAGCGCAGTGCGCACTGCGGAGCGCAAGGCGGCGTTCATGCCCGATGAGTCTCCGCCGCTTGTAAAAATGGCAATTTTGTTCATAGGTGCTCCTTTTGAGATGCAAGTGGCGAGTGGGCATGTGGCATGTGGGCAAGTGGCATGTGGGCAAGTGGCATGTTTGCATGTGGCATGTGGCATGTGGGCAAGTAGGCGAATGGCGAGTAGGCGAGTGACGATCCCTCCAGAGCATACTCCATTACTCTTTACTCTTTACTCTTTACTCATTACCCATCACGCCAACATCGGCATCTTAATCCCGTGTCGTTTGGCGGCTTCGATGGCCTGTTCGTAACCCGCATCAGCGTGGCGGACAATGCCCAAGCCAGGGTCGGTGGTGAGAACACGTTCTAGTCGCTGCGCGGCTTCTGCTGTGCCATCAGCAACGATGACTTGCCCCGCGTGTTGGCTGTAGCCGATTCCCACCCCGCCGCCATGGTGGAAGGAAACCCAGGTGGCGCCGCCCACCGCGTTGAGCATAGCGTTCAGGAGCGGCCAATCGCTGACGGCGTCGGTGCCATCTTTCATGCCCTCTGTCTCCCGGTTGGGGGAAGCTACCGAGCCGGTGTCCAGGTGGTCGCGGCCAATGACGATGGGGGCGGTCACGATTCCCTCGGCGACCAGGTTATTGAACGCCAGGCCAGCTTGAACACGTTCTCCGTATCCCAGCCAACAAATCCGGGAGGGCAACCCTTGGAAAGGAACTTGTTCTTGGGCCATCTTTATCCAACGCACAAGATGCTCGTCTTCAGGGAATAGCTCCAAGATGATCTCATCGGTGCGGTAAAGGTCTTCAGGGTCTCCGGAGAGCGCTACCCAACGGAAAGGGCCTTTGCCTTCACAGAACAGGGGACGGATATAAGCGGGGACAAAGCCGGGGAAGTCAAAGGCATTTTCAACGCCCTGATTATGGGCCTGTTGGCGGATGTTATTCCCGTAGTCAAAAACCTCCGCCCCGCGTTCTTGAAAATCTAACATGGCCCGGACATGGACGGCCATTGATTCCATGGAACGTTGACGGTACTTTTTCGGGTCAGATTGGCGAAGTTCCATGGCGGCTTCGAAACTCATCCCGTGGGGGATGTAGTCCAGGGAGTCGTGGGCCGAGGTCTGGTCGGTGACCACGTCGGGAATCACGCCCCGCTCCACGAGGGCGGGAAAGACGTCCGCCGCGTTGGCAACCAACCCTACAGACTTGGCCTTCCCCGCTTCCAGGGATTTGTTCACCAGGGCCAAGGCTTCCTCCAAATCTTCCACGACCACGTCCACATAGCCAATATCCAGTTTCCGGTAGGCGTGAGCGGGATTGGCCTCCACGATCAGGCCTACGCCCTCGTTCATGGTGATGGCCAGGGGCTGGGCGCCGCTCATCTCCCCTAGCCCAGCCGTTAGGGTAAATTTCCCTTTAAGGGAGGGCCATCCCCGGTTGCGAGCCAAAGAACCCAGAGTCTCGTAAGTGCCCTGTAAGATGCCCTGGGTGCCAATATAAATCCAGGAGCCGGCCGTCATCTGCCCATACATCATCAGACCTTGGGCAACTAACTCGTCAAAATGTTCCTGCGTGGCCCAATGGGGAACTAAATTGGAGTTGGCGATGAGCACACGAGGGGCATCCGTGTGGGTTTTGAAAACCGCTACGGGTTTCCCAGATTGAACGAGCAAGGTTTCGTCCACTTCTAGGTCTTCGAGGGTTTCCAGGATGGCGTCAAACGCCTCCCAACTGCGGGCGGCCCGGCCACTTCCCCCATAAACGATCAAATTATCCGGATCACCGGCGACTTCAGGGTCTAGGTTATTCTGTATCATGCGGTAAGGGGCTTCTATAAGCCATGATTTACAAACTCGTGTTGTGCCGCGCGGAGCGCGAACTGTACGTGGACCAGACATGTGAACCTCCAAGACGAATGTAAGAATGGTTGGTGTGATTATTATAAAGGGTAGGAGGATATATTGGTAGTGGAAAAAAGATGAGTGTGCGAGAGGTAAGTTACATGTGGCGTGTGTGCAAGTTGCGAGTGTGCAAGTGGGCAAGTGGCAAGTGGCATGTGGCATGTGGCATGTGGCATGTTTGCATGTATGCAAGTGAGCGAGGGGGAGTCGGATAGAATCCGACTTTGCGTGGCACCTCTGGTGTGCCTGCGGCAAGGCCGCAATTTATTCACGGCTGGGGCGAGGGGCGTTTAAAAAACTTTGTGTTCTTCGTGTCTTCGTGGTAAGATTCGTCTGGAATTCGAGCACCATACAAGAAGAGTAACTACTCACCCATTGTCATTTCGACGAGGAACGAGGAGAAATCTTTGCCGTCGAATGCAAGATTTCTCCCTACGGTCGAAATGACACCTGAGTAGTGACCAAGAAGATAATCAAAAGGATATATAAATGAAAAAAATATGTGTTATTGGAACCGGTTACGTGGGGATTATTACGGCCGCTTGCTTCGCGGATTTAGGAAATCGTGTCGTTGCTTTAGATATCGATGAGGAAAAAATCGAGGGCCTAAAAAACGGTAAAATGCCTATTTACGAACCGGGGTTAAAAGAGCTAGTCGATCGTAATGTCAACGCCGAGCGCCTTTCTTTCACCACCTCGTATGCTGAAGCGCTGGAGAATACGGAATTTGCATTCATCGCTGTAGGAACCCCCGAAGGCGTGGACGGAGAGGCTGACCTGAAATACGTGGCCGCCGCCGCTAGTTCTATAGCCCAGAACATACAAAATGAGTTGATCATCATCAACAAATCTACCGTTCCCGTGGGAACAGGGGACTGGGTAGCAAAAATTGTCAACGAACACAAATCAGACGGGGTCCCATTTTCGGTTGTCTCCTGTCCCGAATTCTTGCGTGAGGGAGCGGCCATCAGCGACTTTATGAACCCTCACCGCGTTGTCTTGGGATCCATGGACGAGGAAGCGGCCGACAAAGTTGCCCAGCTCCACTTGCCGTTGCGGGCGCCCATTGTGGTCACCGACCTGCGCACAGCCGAGATGATCAAATATGCCTCTAACGCTTTCCTGGCCACGAAAATTTCTTTCATCAATGAAATAGCCAACATTTGCGAAGACTTGGGCGCAGACGTCACCGAAGTCGCCGCCGGGATGGGCTATGACCAACGGATTGGCCCCCACTTCTTATCTGCCGGCATTGGCTATGGCGGGTCCTGTTTCCCGAAAGATGTCAAAGCCTTGGCCCACATGGCGGAAGAGAAGGGCCGCCATCCCCAAATGCTCCATGCCGTGATAGACATCAACACCGACCGCCGGCAAATGGCCGTTCAGCGCGTCAAAGAAATGTTAGGAAAAGAGCTTCTCACTGGAACTACAATTGGCTTACTGGGGTTATCGTTCAAGCCTAACACGGATGACATGCGAGAAGCGCCCTCCCTCGACATTGCTAAAAGTTTAGAGGCGGCTGGAGCCCAAGTCAGGGCCTATGACCCAATTGCCATGGAAGAGGCCGCGCCCTTGTTGCCAAAGGTAGAAATGTTCCCCAATCCCTACAAAATGGCGGTAGGCTGTGACCTGCTTATGGTCAATACGGAATGGAATGAATTTCAACAGCTAGACCTGGAAAAGATCCACGATACGATGAAACAGCCCTTCTTGTTTGACGGACGTAATATTTATGACCCTGACAAAATGGCCCAATTAGGCTTCAAATACCGTGGCGTTGGGCGGGGTTATGATGGAAGAGTGGCGGACAAGTAGCAAGTGGCAAGTGGCAAGTGGCATGTGGCAGGTGGCAGGTGGCATGTGGCAAGTGGCAAGTGACAAGTGACAAATGGAAGAGGATAGGTTCTATGAGGCGAGTAAGAGTATGAAGCGAAAAACACCCCCTGTGTGTGATTACCACGGTTCTGACTACCAAACTAGTTTTTGGGAAAAAGGCGGGCGTGATTACGAAGATCAAGCCGAAGCTATCGCCCTCCGCCGCTTGCTCCCCGCGCGGGGTGACCTGCTCCTGGAGGTGGGGGCCGGTGCGGGACGAAACACGCCGCGTTACAAAGGCTACCAACACGTCGTCCTCTTAGATTATTCGCTTACCCAACTCCAACAAGCCCAAGAACGCCTGGGACGCAGCGACCGCTATACCTATGTAGCCGCCGATGTTTATCAACTGCCTTTTATCAACGCCCTTTTCGACGGCGCAACCATGATCCGTACCCTGCACCACATGGCGGATGCCCCCGCCGCGCTCCGGGAAATTCGCCGTGTGATGCGGTCTCAGGGCACCTTCATCCTCGAATATGCCAATAAACTCAACCTCAAAGCCATCGGCCGTTACCTCATAGGCCGCCAGGATTGGAGTCCATTCACGCCGGAACCAGTGGAGTTTGTGGAACTGAATTTTGATTTTCACCCCCAAACCGTGCGCCGCTGGCTGGGGGAGGAAGGTTTTCAACTTGAGCGGCAATTGACGGTTTCCCACTTTCGAATTGGCCTGCTCAAGCGACTTGTCCCCACAAAAATCCTGGTTTTCTTGGATTCCCTGGCACAGCATACCGGGAACTGGTGGCAACTAACGCCCAGCGTGTTCACTCGCAGTAAAGCCGTGGGGGATGCAACAGAGGAAGGACATCTTGCGGCAAAACGCGCCGGAGCAGACGGATTCTTCCGTTGCCCCGCCTGTGGGAGCGCACAAGTGGAGGAAGGGGAGGCCTCCCTCACGTGTACGGCCTGCTCCAGCGTATGGCCCATCCAAGATGGAATCTATGATTTTCGAAAGGGCTAAACCACTGGCAGCCCCTAAATATAGGAAACACGCCACCCGCAAACTAGCCAACTCGCAACTTGCACACATGCCCCCTCGCCCCTACTCCCTCAGCTTCCCTCCCAACTCGCGCTCTACACGATAAACAATGCTCTTGCGAACTTTGGCCACTTCCTTGTCGGTCAGCGTGCGTTCAGGATGTTGGTATACCAAGCTGTACGCCAGGCTCTTTTTACCTTCTCCAACCTGATCTCCCCGATAGACATCGAACAAGCGCAAATCGGTGAGAATTTTACCGCCGGTTTGGCGAATGAGCGCGGCCACTTTTTCGGCCGGGACGTCTTCATCGATGACCACGGCTAAATCCTCCAGCACAGGAGGCTGGTTGGGGATGGAATCCACATCGAACAAGGTGGGGACAAGGGCGGTGAGGGCAGAGAGATCAAAGACAGCCGCCGCGAGGGTCGTTTCGGGCAGGTCATAGTTTTCACGCACCAGGGGGTGTAACTCACCGAATGAACCGATCTTCTCCTCTCCCACGAAAACGTCCGCGCACTTACCAGGATGAAAACTGGGATTCCCCCCCCGCTCATAGCGGATCCCGTCCAAATGCAATGCACCCAAAGCAGTCTCCACGATACCCTTCAGGTCATAGAAATCCATCTCCCTTGTGCCAGCCGTTCCCCAATCAGGCAGTGACCGGGGGCCGGTGATGGCCATGGCCAGGCGCGGGGACTCGACCGGCAACTCCTCTCCTTCGTGGGGTAGGAAAACGGGACCAATCTCGAAAATGGCTACCCGGTCTTGGATGCGGTAATTCCCCTCGACAGTATTCAAGACACTGGCCAATAAACTACGGCGCAGGGCTGAACGCTCTGGTGAAATGGGATTGACCAAGGGTGCATAAACTTCTTTAGGAGCCTCGCCAGCGGGGAAACGCCGGGCCTCGTTCTCAGGTGAAGTCAGGCGATGGCTGATAACCTCTTGCAGGCCAAGGTTGACCAGCATATCGCGCAGCTTTTCCTCAATATCCAGTTCGCGATTTCCACGTTGGGGAGGGAGCGCGTCCGCCATGCGCGTTTCGGGGACACGGTCATAGCCATAGACACGAGCAATTTCTTCCATTAGATCCGCTTTGCCGACCACGCCAGCCCCAATATCCAGGCGGTGTTTGGGCGTAGTGACAGTGATCAGTGAATAGTGATCGGTGGTCAGTGACTGATGACCGTTCACCGATGACTGTTCACCGTTCACTGATGACTGTTCACCGTTTACTGATAACCGTTCACTGACCCGGCATGTAAACGCTAAGCTTTCAAGGATACTGACGATCTCTTCCACATTGAGGTCAATACCAAGCCAGCGGCGCACATCCCCGGGGGTAATTTCCACAGTGGGGTCCTCTGGGGGAAGGGGATATTCATCCACAAGCCCTTGGGACACTGTGCCGCCCGCCCACTCGTGCATCAGCTTCAGGCCGCGCCACACGCCCTGGGGAGCAAGCTCCGGATGGACACCGCGCGAAAAGCGGTAAGCCGCCTCGGAGGGCAAATTTTGGGACATGACCGTGCGGCGGGTGTTGATCATGTTCCAGGCCGCCCCCTCTAGGAGCACGTTGGTGGTTTCCTCGTGCACCTCTGACGCCGCGCCGCCCATCACACCGGCCAGGGCCAGCGGCCCACTTTGATCGGTGACCAGAACCGTGAAATCATCCAACTGGCGTTCTTCATCATCAAGCGTTACCAACGTCTCTCCCTGTTTAGCGGCCCGGGTGATGATGGTGGGCGCAGCGGCCCCAGCCTCTTGAGCGCGTGCTTGGAGGATGTCGTAATCAAAAGCGTGCAGCGGTTCGCCAAGCTCCAACATGGCATAATTGGTGGCATCCACCAGGGCGTTGATGGCCCGCACGCCAGAGAGTTTGAGCCGCAAGCGCACTTTATAAGGGCTGGGCTGAATCTTGACATTTTCAATTAGCCCAAAGGCAAAACGGGGGTTGAGTTCAGGGTCGGTGATTTCAATCTTCACCTTTCCCTGGATTGGGTCGCCACGCTGGGCGACATCCAAATCCGGATACCGCAATTCCTGGCCGGTGATGGCCGCTATCTCCCGGGCCACGCCGATGATGTTGGCGTCCCTTGCGAAGTTGGGGGTGATGGCAATATCAAAAACAACATCGCCCATATAATCCACCAGGGGAAGGCCAGTGGGCGCGTCCTCATCCAGGATGATGATGCCCTCGTGCTCGTCGGAGATGCCCAGTTCGCGCTCAGAGCAGGCCATGGAGTAAGAGTCCACGCCGCGAATTTTCTTGCGCTGGATGGTGGTATATTCTGTCTCTTCGCTCTCGCTGTAGGCATCAATGACGGTGGCCCCTTCCCGCGCGTAAGCCACCTTGAGGGGGGAATCGAGTTCACCTTTCCCCTTGTAGGGGAAGAGATTGGGCGCGCCGGTGAGGACGGTATGCTCCTCTTCACCATCCTCCAGGCGGCACAAAACCAAGCGGTCAGCGTTGGGATGCGGCATCACCTCGTGGATTGCACCGACGACGATTTCATCGGGATCCCAGGCAAAGCCGGTGATTTTCGCTTCTCGACGCTTGTCGCCTTCCGGGAGAGGATAACCAACATAACGAATTTCTTCTACCTCCAGGCCAGCCAGAGTCATGCGGCGAGCCAGTTCTTCGGTAGGGAGTTCAATATCAACATATTCTTTTAGCCAAGATAAGGGAGTTTTCATGGGATATAGTCCTGATTGTTAGGTGATGAGTTGACGAGTTGATGAGGTGATGGGGTGATGGGGTGATGAGTGTGGTAAGGAGGAGGAATACGGTGAAAAATCATTTCCTCATTACCTGTTTTTCTAAAACTGCTCCAAAAAACGCATATCATTCGCCCAGAAATAGCGAATGTCTTCGATGTGGTAGCGGAGCATGGTGATGCGCTCGGGCCCCATGCCGAAGGCGAATCCGGAGTAACGTTCGGGGTCATAGCCGCCGTTGCTGAGCACATTGGGATGCACCATACCGCAACCAAGGATCTCTAGCCAGCCTGTATGTTTACAAACTGAGCAGCCGGCTCCTCCGCATAGAAAACATTCGATGTCCATCTCTGCGCTTGGCTCCGTGAACGGGAAATGCGAAGCGCGGAAACGAGAGTCTACATTTTTCCCGAACATGCGCCGGGCGAAATCGCTCAAGGTGCCTTTGAGGTCGCTGAAGGTGACGTCATGCCCCACGGCAAGCCCCTCTACTTGGGTGAATTGGGTCTCGGAACGAGCGCTGACCTGTTCGTAGCGGTAGCACATGCCCGGCAGGATAATGCGCACGGGGGGAGGGTTGTCAGGATTCTCGGCGGTGAATTCCCGCATGGCGCGAATCTGTCCGGGTGAGGTGTGGGTGCGCAACAAGATAGGGTTTTCGCCCCGCTCCTCACCGGAGTCCACGTAGAAGGAGTCCTGCATCTCCCGGGCCGGATGGTGGGGGGGAAAGTTGAGCAACTGGAAATTGAACTCATCGGTCTCCACCTCACGCGAGCGGTAAATCTGAAAGCCCATGTCGGCAAAGACGCGGTAAATCTCCCGCAAGGTCTGAGTGGTAGGATGCAGCCGCCCCCTGGGGATTGCATATCCCGGGAGGGTGATGTCAATTTTCTCTTCCTGAAGGGCGCGTTGAATTTCTGCCTGATGCAGCGCCTCTTTTTTTTCATCCAGGGCGGCCTGCAGAGCCTGCTTGACTTGATTAGCCGTACGTCCCACATTGCCGCGCTCCTCTTTGGGAACGCTGCCCATGTTCTTAAAGACATCCATAATCGCGGAGCTGCGCCCCAGGTGAGTCACCTTCCACTGATCTAATCCTTCTTCTCCCTCAATTTTCGCGAGGGCGTCTAGGGCCGTTTTTTTGATTTCTCCTATTTTTTCCAACATCCAACTTCTAACCTCCAACTTTCAATAACCAATCTCCAATATCCAATATCCAACTTCCAACCTCCAACATCCAACTTCCAACCTCCAACCTCCAACATCCAACATCCAACCTCCAACCTCCAACCTCCAACCTCCAACCCCCATTAAACAAAACAGCCCGCCCCACACAGGGACGGGAAAATTCTACCCGTGGTACCACCCACATTAGCGCCTTGTTAGCTAGCACGCTCACTTTGTACCAACGGCCCGGCTTAAACGCTAGGCGATTGGCTTCCCGAGTAACGCTGGGAAGGCGGCTCAGACTACTAATGTCGGTATATTGGGGATTGGTATATTGGGGATTGGTATATTGGGGATTGGTATATTGGGGATTGGTATATTGGTACACTGGTATAACCAATTTACCAATTTACCAATTTACTAATCTACCAATTTGCTAATCTGCCAATTTACTAATCTACCAACTTACCAACAAATTCCCCTGAGCACTCAGAAGAGAACTTGGGTTAATTTTCAGTTGAGCCGGGGTTTCAGTCATTGCCCCAGCCTCCCTGTCAACGTTCAATCAGCTTACTTTTCTTCATCACAGCTTTATACTATGGTATTGTCCTTATTATGGGCAAAAAGGGCCGCTTGTCAAGGGGATATTTTTCTAATAGGGAGTGCTCCCTTTTACCTTCACTGTCTTCTTTGTTCCCTCTGCTCCCTCTCACTGCGTAGCTTCTTCTGTACAAGTCAGTACAAAGGAGGCCAGGCGCGACACCAAAACCAAAATATCCAAATCCGCCTCGGTGAAGGGTTTCCCCTCTTGGGGGTTAACCACCTCCACAACGCCCAAGACTCGACCCCCAAACTCCAGCGGCGCTCCCATCAGACAAGTGGTCTTGAATCCTATCCACTGGTCGACAGTGGGCAACCAGCGCGGGTCTTCTCGAACATTAGGTACCAGGGCTGGTTCCTTGTTTGTGGCTATCCATCCGGCAATACCGGCATCAGATGGAATGCGATAGCCTGTCAAGTCCTCGTGGCTCTCTCCTGCTACGGCCACAAAGACTAGTTCGTCGGTCTCATCATCTAATAAGAGTAAAGAACCATCCTGGGAGCTGACGGCTTCTAACGTTGCCTGTAGGATATTTAAAATGACACTTAAGATGTCTGTGTTGGCGTCAAGGACCTCCACATTACATTGTAATTTGTTTAAAGCTCGGATAACTTGCCACAGACGGTCTATTTCCGCTTTCAGATCTTGGTTTTGCTCTTTTAGGTGCGTGTTTTCTTCTTTCAGAGCATGTAAAAGCTGTTTATCTGCTGCAACCATTTAGGTCTCCTCTTTGTCTTTTCTCATTTCAACCTCTAGCTACCTGACACTTTGGTGAAAGTAACAAAATAGAACGCGGATTGGCCTGCGGCTTCGCGGATTTGGCAGATAAACGCTGATCGCCAAAGGCGTGCCTGTGGCAAAAAACTTAAAAATGGTTTAAATCCGCGCGAATCAGCTTAATCCGTGTCATCCGCGTTCCATTGTCACTGCTAATTATAAAACTGTCAGGTAACTAGTTTCAACCTCAACAATTTCATTATACCATTTTTTCTGATTTTTTGTATCAACGCTGACAACATGCATAAAGATGTGGTATTATCTTCGCCGCATCTTTTTTTATTGACTCTATTTACGAAAGGAAAGTATTTAACAAATGGATTTTTTTCAGAAACTGAAACCCGGTCTCCCCAAACCCTGGCTCCACTTGACGGCCGCTTTGATGTGGTCAGGAGTAGGGATTCTTTTAAACACGCTTGGCTCGGAATGGTTAGATCCTGTCCCAGGTTGGCAGGTGGTTCTTTTGGCTTTTTTTGGCGCTGGACTTGCCGTTGCCATTTATCAATTTGGGTTTTCTAAATTAGCAAAGGAAAACATCCACCGCATTGAAGCTATCCCTGCTGAAAAGCCGTGTTGGTTTGCTTTTCAAAAATGGTCAAGTTACCCCCTGGTAGCTTTTATGATCGGCTTGGGAATCTTCCTGAGGAAGCATACGCCTATTCCTAAACCCTATTTGGCCGTGCTGTATATTGGCATTGGGGGTGGGTTATTTTTATCCAGCCTGCTGTACTATATGCATCTGTGGAGGAAGTGGTCTGATTGGTCTTAGTGGTCTGAGTTGTCGTAGTTGTCTTAGTAGTCTCCTTGACCCACCATTTTGGCCAATGAGAATAAGTAGGTATGTAAAAGTATCTTTATAGAATTATGTCCTCATGAACCGAGATATGGCTGTGTTGCGTAGCATGCCTTCGGCATCCTGACCAGCCATCTAGTCCTGACCGCAGGTCTCCAGGTAATTGGA
>JAANWX010000102.1 GCA_018263575.1 Chloroflexota bacterium
CCCGACCGCGCACCTGAAGTGACCGAAGGTCTTCGCGATTACGCAGTATCTCTTTAGAGAAGCATACCCTCCAGGGTGCCCCTCTTGGGAGAAAATGTGGCTCAATTACCTGGAGACCTGCGGTCAGGACTAGATGGCTGGTCAGGATGCCGAAGGCATGCTACGCAACACAGCCATATCTCGGTTCATGAGGACATAATTCTATAAAGATACTTTTGCATACCTGCTTAGAGCGAGAATCTAAAACCATGACCAACACCATGAGAGAAATCATCAAGGTAAACAGAGTTTGGTATTGCCTCGATTGTGGCAAATGCAGCGCTGTTTGTCCCATTACTCGTTGGGAGCAGCAGCAATATGCCAGCCCCCGGCTTTTGGTAGAGCGTGCTATCAATACTCGCTTCGAAGAAACACTGGCTGATCCTCTCTTTTGGTCTTGTTTGACCTGCAAACAGTGCAGCGAAATTTGTCCCTCTGAAGTATATTTCTCCGAATTTCTAAGGGACGCGCGGAGCCTGGCACGGGAAGATGATCACGCCGGAACCTGCACACATAGCGGCATGATCCAATCCTGGGCAAAAATGATGACGGATCCCGACCTAATTCAAAACCGTCTGGGGTGGCTGAGCGACGACCTGCGCGTCTCCGAAGAGTCAGACACGATCTATTTTACAGGGTGTTTGCCCTATTATGATGTGGCTTTTGAAAAGTTGGGCGTCGAGGGCGTGGAGATTGCTCAAGCGGCGGTGAAAATTTTCAATCATCTCGGTATTGAGCCTCAAGTGCTGGCTGATGAGCGTTGTTGCGGCCACGACCAGCTCTGGGAAGGGGATACCGAGACCTTCCGGCAATTGGCCGAACGCAATTTGGAGAGGCTCAAATCCACGGGCGCCAAACGGATTGTGACCACTTGTCCGGAGTGTGCCCGCACCCTAAAAGTGGACTATCCCCAGCTTGTGGGCGAGCACAACATGGAAGTCCTGCACCTCACCGAACTCCTCGCCGAAAGCGATTTGCCTTACTCATCATCGCAAAGCATCCCTGCAGAGGGACTCATTACTCATCACTCTATCACCTACCAAGACCCCTGCCGCCTGGGCCGCTATTTGGATGTCTACGACGCCCCGCGCCACTTAATAACCGACCTGGGCCTGGAACTCACCGAGATGGAGCATGCCCGAAAGTCCAGTTTATGCTGTGGCACAAGTTGCTGGACATCGTGCGGTCAAGTGAGCAAGAATATCCAAGTAGAGCGACTCCAGGAGGCCAAAGCCACCGGCGCGGATATTTTGGTCACTGCTTGTGTCAAATGTCAAATCCACTTCAAGTGCGCTCAAGATGACCCCGTTTTAGGCGATGAAATAGATATAGCAATCCGTGATCTAACGACGTTGGTGGCGGAGAGGTTGGGGTGAAGTAGGGAAGGGTATACAAGGGTATACAGAGGAAACAGGGTATACATTCAAAGGATTTTTATCCGCGAAAATCAGCCCAATCCGCGTCATCAGCGTTACATAAGTATCCGCGTTCTCCGCTATGCCAGTGTATTTCTGGCAGATCCGCGTCCCAAAAATAGGAGGTTCAAATTGCCAAGAGAAAATCTACGTATAGGAGTCTTTGTCTGTGATTGCGGCTCCAACATAGCCGGCCCAGTGGATACTGAGGCCCTGCGCCAGTACGCCGCGACCTTGCCAAACGTGGTGGCAGCCATAGGGAATACGTATACTTGCGCTGACCCAGGCCAAAAGGAAATTCAACGCACCATTCTTGAGCACAATCTCAACCGGGTGGTGGTGGCCTCCTGCTCACCAACCTCATACGAGGCTATTTTCCGCACCTGTATTGAGGGGGCGGGATTGAATCCCTACTTGCTGGAGATGGCCAATATCCGCGAACATTGCTCGTGGGTGACGCCCAACGACCGGGAAGCGGCCACCCGCAAGGCAAAAAACATCGTCCGGGTGGCGGTGGCCCGCGCCCGTTGGCTTTATCCCCAAGATGAAGAGCAGATTCAGGTCACGGACGCGGCCCTGGTGATTGGCGGGGGCGTGGCGGGTATCCAGGCTTCCCTCGACTTGGCTGACTCGGGACATCAGGTCTACCTGGTGGAGAAAGAGCCATCCATTGGCGGCATCATGTCCCAATTGGATAAAGTCTACCCCGATATAGAGTGTAGTATTTGAATACTCGGACCTAAAATGATGGATGTCGGTCGACATTCCAACATCGAATTACTGACTTATTCTGAGGTTGAGGATATTTCAGGGTATATAGGGAATTTTAAGGCGCGTATTCGCAAAAAAGCTCGCTATGTCTATGAGGAGCATTGTACTTCTTGTGGTGATTGTGTTGAGGTTTGCCCTGTTGTCGTTCCCGATGAATACCAAATTGGCTTGGGCAGTCGGAGGGCGATTCATATCCCCTTCCCCCAGGCTGTGCCTTCAGCTTATATAGTCCATGCCGAAGAGTGCATGGGCCAGAATCCCATTGCTTGCGGCAAGTGTATAGAAGCCTGTGAAAAGGATTGCATAGATTTTGCCATGCGGGACGAGATCATTGACGTTGATGTCGGGACGGTCATTGTCGCTACCGGCATGGAAGTTTATGATCCTACGCCATGGGATGAATATGGTTATACGCGCTTCCCCAATGTGGTCACCAGCATGGAGTTCGAGCGTTTGATTTCCACTGGCGGGCCTTTGAAAGGTCATTTGGAGCGGCCAGGTGACTTGAAACACCCTCTGCGCATTGGTTTCATCCAGTGTGTCGGGTCTCGAACCCAAGACCCGGAGCGGGGCAACCCCTATTGTTCTAATTTTTGCTGCATGAACACCATCAAGAGCACACAGTATTTAAATGATACTTACCCTGATATTGAGAGCACTGTATTTTACATGGATTTGCGTGCTTTTGGGAAAGGTTTCGAAGAGCTATTGATGCGCAGCAAGGGTAACGGGGTGCGTTATGTGCGCGGCCTGCCGGGGGATGTGCGCGAAGACCCCGAGACTGGCGACCTTCGGGTTACCGTTGAGAACACAACCATCAACCGCCTCGAAGAGCACGAGTTCGATATGCTGGTCTTGGCCGTGGGGGCTGTCCCTGCGACGGATACTGAGCTTGTCCGCCAAATGGTCAGCCTTTCGAAATCTCCCAGCGGATTCTTGAAGGAGGCCCACCCCAAACTGCGCCCGGTGGACACACCCACCAAAGGCGTTTTCATCGCCGGGGCCGCCGAGAGCCCCAAAGATGTGCGGGAAAGCGTGACCCAGGCCAGTGCGGCTGCTTCGCGGTCTTCCATTTTGCTCAATAAGAGTGAATTCTCGGTTGAAGCCATCACCGCCGTTGTAGACGAAGATCTTTGCAAGATGTGTGGCCAATGCGCTGACGTCTGTCCCTTTAGCGCTATTCAATGGGCCAAGAAAGAGGTGGCCGTTGTGACCAGCGCGGCTTGTGCTGGGTGTGGTACTTGCGCTGCGGAGTGTAGATTTGACGCTATCGAGATGCGCCACTTTTCTGACCAGGCCATTTACGCTCAAATTGACGCTATGTTGGAAGACGACCCCCTGAACACCATTGTCACCTTTGCCTGCAATTGGTGTTCCTACGCTGGGGCGGACACGGCCGGGGTGGGGCGCATGGCTTATCCCCCCAACGCCAACATCATCCGCACCATGTGCTCAGGCCGTGTGAGCACGGATTTTGTGTGGTATGCCTTTAGAAAGGGTGCGCCGGTGGTCTTAGTTTCGGGCTGCCATTACGTGGATTGCCATTACATTGACGCTAACCGCAGCACGACCCGCCGCCTGGATGGTTTGTGGGATGGCCTAGAAAAGGCAGATTTGCGCCCCGACCGTTTGTTGCTGGAGTGGTGCTCAGCGGCTGAAGGCGGGCGATGGCAAACCATCATGCAAGAAGCCGAGAAGAGACGCCAGACGGCAACCCTCGAGGAAGTGGAGCAAACCCGCTCCATTTTGGCGGAAGCCCGAACGCCCAGCCCCCGCAACCCCCGGGCCCGGGACGAAGGTTCGCCGGCTGCGTTTGTCTGTCTCCGCTGCGGCCACAGTTGGGACGGTATCTACCAGGGCAACGTAGAGCGCATGTGCCCCCAATGCCGGTCGAATAGTGTGCGTTGGCTGAGGAAACGAGGCCGCTAATCGGCCGTAAAGTACACGGCTTGTTGACCTTTGCTACATTTTTTATGGTCTCTAAGATTTGGCGTGGAGATACAGATTCGCTTTGCGAACGGTGTTTCGCTTGGTTACTTGTTTGTATGATACAATGAGCGTGAAAAAGTGATAGTCGCACTGCCCTGAAATTTTCGATAATGTGCTTGGGGTGATTTATGGAGGCGAAAAATGACGTTGTATATAGACAATTTGCCTAATAGCGTAAACTCAATGTTGGAAACAGTTCGTCAACTTAATAATCAGGAACGTCTTTTATTAGCTAAAGCTCTATTGGATAGCGTGGTTGAATCCGCAGGAGATGAAGAAACAGATTGGCGTAATCTATCATTGACCGCATTCACTTCAGATTGGGATAATCCAGATGATGCGATATATGATAACTGGCGGGAGCATTACAATTATGCGTCCTAAAGTCGCGGCCATTGAGCCATCTCTTGTTGTCCATCATGTTGGGAGACTTTCGGAATATGATTTATTAGCGGTGGATGCTTGCCTACGAAAAGCTATGAATCTATAGACTGTGATTGACCCTCTCTGTAGAATTCGAATCAAAAGAGCCTAGACAATTTCGCCTAGGCTCTTCTTTATTCTAAGAAGTATTCAACTATCAAACACTAATCTCCAATATCTAATATCCAATATCAACCACCCACCCTACGGCGTCGGGCTAGCCTCAGGCGCCACTTCCCCTGTCCAGGTGAAGACTCGGGTCTCACTAACTTCACCTGCCTCTTCCCACACGGGATTGCCGTCTTCATCCACGTCAACCTGCCGGACGGTTTGGTGAAAAAGTAACTGCTCAGCCATCGTTGGAATAGAACACGAATTAAGCGGATATTCGCAGACGCTTTGCTCACGGTGTTGCCTTAGGCACGCAGAGCGAGCCCGCCCGGTGGGCAACCCCCAGGTTGTAGGCTGTGCCGTTGGCAAAAACAAAAAAATCCGCGCAAATCTGCGAGGCCAGCGCATTTCTGGCACATCAGCGTCATCTGCGTTCCATTTTTGCCCATCTAGCCATAACCTGAGTAGTTATGTGAAAAACTCTAAAGGTCTTTGCATTCAAGGCCTTTAGGGTTTTGTGCGTAGAAAACGCTTATGGTACAATTTGACCATGTTACACCGTCATCTTACCCACCAAGAATTTACCCTTGCCGCTATTGACGACGTGATTGCACGTGGCAAGCGTCGGGACTGGGCTGAATTGCGTCGGGTTGCGCTCAATGACCGAGAGGTGATGAGAAAAGTGTTGCGAGTCTGTCAGGCGCATATCGCTGATCCTTATGCTCAACGTTATCATTTTTGGAACCAATATGCCCAACGCTACCTTGCCTGATTGGGAACAAGTGCTGACCGCCGCAGCCCACCTGCAGCGTATTTTCCCAGACGCTGTCCTCGTCGGAGGAAGTGCATCAGCCGTATACGCAGAACATAGTCTATCCACCGATGCCGATCACATCCTGACCGATCTCCGTCCGCGTTTTGACCAGGCCTTGGCTGAACTAGAAGCAGTCGCCGGTTGGAAAACAGCCCGCGTTAGACGCCCTGTCCTGATTCTGGGTAGTCTGGATGGTATTGAAACCGGAGTGCGGCAATTGATTCGAGAAGAACCTCTGGAAACTGTCCAAATTGATTACCAAGGTGAAAAAATCACCGTTCCTACAGCAGCCGAAATGCTACGGATTAAGGGGGTGTTAATCCTCAAGCGCAACACGACCCGCGACTATCTTGATTTTGTCGCTATGGCCAAGTATTTGGGGGATGAGAAAATGGTCAATGCACTAATTTCGTTTGACAGACTTTACCCCCAGCCAAATGAAGAATCAGCCTTGCATCAATTACAAATTCAACTGGCACAACCGTTGCCCTATGATCTTGAAGAACTTAACTTGGCTGAATACAAACACCTTGACCCGCGCTGGCATGATTGGCAAAAGATAAGGGTTGCGTGCGCCGATTATGCCACTCTGGTTTTTGATCACATTGTTGGCTTGGATAGATAATTCACCCCTACGGCGTCGGGCTAGCCTCAGGCGCCACTTCCCCTGTCCAGGTGAAGACTCGGGTTTCGCTTGTCTCCCCTGCTTCTTCCCACACGGGGTTGCCCTCTTCGTCAACATCAACCTGCCGGACCGTGGTCACCCACCAGCGATAAACATGGGGTTCGTTCTTGGTGGGTCGGAAAGAGCTTGGCACCGTGAACTTGGTATCTGTCGGGTAGTCAACCAGTTTCCGGCCTTCCCCTTCGGTGACATCTTCTACGGTGACCATATAGGCCTCGTTCTCGTTGATAAGGCCCACTGATGACCATTGTAATGAAACGCTGGTATCCTCCAGGGAGAAATACGATCCGTCGGAGGGCAGGAGGAGATTGGGAGCTGGGTAAGGGGGAGGCGGTGTGGGGGTGGGAGAAGGTCCAGGCGTGGCGGCCCGTTCGCAGAGGGGAACGACCAGAGTCAGCCCTGAATAAACGGTATTGCTGACCAACCCGTTATAGTCTTTAATGGCCGCCATGGGGACGGCATAGTTTTGAGAAATTGTGCTTAGCGTATCGCCCTCTTGTACTTCGTAATTCACGGTTTCGCAGGCGGCCCGCGTGGCATCTAACCCGCTGAGGGTTGCTGTGGGATAGGGAGAGGCCGTGGGCGTGGGGTGGGGGATTAACAACGTTTGTCCCTCGTACAACGTATCACAAGAAGCTGGGATGTCGTTCAAGAGAACAATGGACTGGATAGATACCTCAAATCGCGCGGCTATTGTCAGGCACGAGTCGCCCGCTGCAATTGTGTAAGTGAGGGGCGTTGGCGTGGGGAGGGGAGTCCCAGTGGCGGTTGGGGTAGCTGGTGTGGGGGTGATGGTGGGCGTGGAGGTTTGGGTGGGGGTGGGCGTGACGGTGATCTGTTCCACGACCTGGCCCGTTTGTTGGAGGGCAAGATACACTATCCCGGCCCCAATTGCTAAAAAGAGAGTCACCAGGATGATGGCGATGGGTAAGCCCACCGTGATTTTTGGCATGCGGCTGCCTTTGACGACTTCTTCGGCATCCTTTTTCGAACCATTTAACTTGCTTCCACACACCAGGCATCTTTCTGCGTCAGCTTTTATTTTTGTGCCGCAAGTGGGGCATATTTTTTTATTTTCTGAATTCGTATCTGGACTCATAATTTTCTCTAATGTTTCGTATATTCTTAATCGCTTAGAAGCAGCGGCAATTATACCAGAAGTGTCTAAGATGGAAAGTATGGGTTGGGAATTGTAGGGAGCAATGGACAGTAAGCAGTGAACAGTGAGCAGTAAACAGTGAACAGTATGATGAGGGTTGCTTACTGAAAACTGAAAACTGATAACTGATAACTGATTACCCCTTGCGCTCAATCAACTTATGCGCCAGTTCACGCAAAGCTAGCCCAGCTTCCCCCTGGGGGCCAGCGTCGCGGAGGGCGGAGAGGGCTTGCGCGGTGAGGCGGTGGGCGGCGTCTTGTGTGTAGGCGCGAGTGCCTTCTTCCTCCAGGGTTTGGGCCAGGGCCGGAATCTCTTCCGCTTTCAGGGGGCCGGCATCCCAACGGGAGGCAAAATCTCCCCCTTGCACCAGGCCATATAATATAGGAAGGGTCTTCTTCCCTGAGAGTAAGTCTCCGGTATTTGACTTGCCGATTTTTTCCTTTGCGCCCCATATCCCCAATAAATCATCCTGGGCCTGGAAAGCCAAGCCCAGTTTGTGCCCAAATTCCCGGTAGGATCCCCGTACATCATCAGCGGCCTTAGCGCACAGGGCCCCCAACTCACAGCAGGCGGCAATCAGGACAGCGGTTTTCCCCTCCACCATTTGCCAATATTCCTCGACCGTGACCCGGGGGCGAGTCTCGAAGTCCATGTCTAAATATTGCCCCTGGGTGAGGCGCAAGCAAGTTTTGTGGAGGATGCCGGTTGCTTGCAGGGCAATGGCGGATGAGGCTGTTTCTTCCAAGCGGAGGATGGCCTTGTTGGCCAAAGTGAGCATGGCGTCCCCGGCGTTGATGGCCTGGGGAAGTCCCCACCGCTTCCACACCGTGGGACGTCCCCGGCGCAAATCGCTGTTATCTTCGATATCATCATGGATAAGCGAAAAATTATGGAGGAGTTCTACGGCCGCGGCGGCGGGCAGGGCCGCTTCCCACGCTCCCCCGGCAGCCTGCGTGGTAAGAAGCACCAAAAGAGGGCGGATTTGTTTGCCCTGTGTTCCCGGGCCGGCGTTTTCCCCAACCCATCCCAGTTGATAAGCAAGCATATTGTGCATCTTGGCTGTGCCATGTTCCTGAGCAATGCGAATAGCGTCCCGCAGTTCCCCTTCGAGAGCTGGGCGCATGATGTTGGCTAGTTTGTTGAAGGAGGGAGTTTTCATGGTCATTTTGAGATATCTTCCAAGGGGGTTTGGGCAAGGGCTTGCAGCGTACCCGCTCCGGCGGCGAACATGCATATTTGGAGTTCGCGTTGGACGGTTTGGATGGTCTGGATGGTTTTCGCGGGGGAGATTGTGGCCGCTTTCAGGAAGGGGCCAGCCATTCCCCCCAGCGTTGCCCCCAGGGCGATGCATTTGGCAATGTCTACCCCTGTGCGCAGTCCCCCGGATGCAAAGGTAGGAACCGATGGGGCCGCTTTCCGGGCCAGGAGGATGGCCTGGGCGGTGGGGATTCCCCACCCGCGGAAGGCGGCCGCCACCTCCCGCTGGGAGAGGGTTGGGGCACGGTGCATCTCCACCTGCGTCCACGACGTCCCCCCGGCCCCGGCCACGTCCAGCGCGGAAACGCCCACGCCCGCAAGTTGTCGCGCGGCGCGTTCCGAGAGTCCCCATCCCACTTCTTTCACCACTACGGGAACGTCCAAGGCTTTACAAACCTTTTCGATCTTCTTTAATAATCCCCCAAAGTTGGTGTTCCCCTCAGGCTGTACGGCTTCTTGCAAGGGGTTGAGGTGGAGGAAAAGGCCATCCGCTTCAACGGAATCCACCGCACGCCGGCAGTCCTCCACGCCCAGGTGATTGTTGAGTTGGATGGCGCCTAAGTTGGCGAAGAGGAGGATGTCTGGGGCTATGTGCCGGATTTGAAAAGTGGCATCCAGGGTGGAATCTTCCAGGGATGCCCGCTGTGACCCCAGTCCCATGGCTATACCTGTTTCTTGGGCGGCAAGGGCCAGGTTGGGGTTGATTTTTTCCGCCTCCGGAGTCCCACCGGTCATCGAGGAGATGAGCACAGGGGCCTGCAACTCCCGCCCAAAGAGGGTGAGCGAGAGGTCAATGTCGTCCAGGTTCAGTTCGGGGAGGGCCTGGTGTGTGAAGTGATAGTCTTCCAGCCCCGTTGTCAGCCCCGATTGGACATCTTCTTGGAGGGAGATGCGGATATGGTCAGCTTTGCGAGCGCTAGTTGGGTTTTGGGTAGGCATGAGGGTTTCCTGTTAAGTGAAGGTATGTTATCAGTCTGTTTTCTGCATGTCAACGTAAGGGGTGTGATTAGGCAGGGCAAACGCATTTAGAAACATATCAAAGCTTACTCTGCTCATGAGCCCCGTACCA
Organism: Chloroflexota bacterium; assembly: GCA_018263575.1. Classification (GTDB taxonomy): domain Bacteria; phylum Chloroflexota; class Anaerolineae; order Anaerolineales; family UBA11858; genus B10-G9. The sequence continues at coordinate 9,733 of JAANWX010000102.1, forward strand.
CGGGCACACCAATGGGTGCACACCGTGTAACTTCGTAATCAGCGGGGCGCTTTAGGTGACGGAAAGCGCCCGGGAATCGCGGAGCCACACGGTGTTGCCCACTTATGCTGCCGACGCGGTTGGCCACTTCGTGTACCTAAAGTGTATACATGTTTCTGAACCATCCCAGAAAACGGTAGAAAAACGCAAAGATATTCGAAAATACTTAGGCTTTCGGGTTGACGCTCGCGGTAGGGCGTGATAACATTCAGAGTCGTTGCCCAAATAGAGACTGGGCAAGAGATTGGTACGAAATACTTTTTTTGAAGTAAGACGAGGCCATCACGTTTGTTAGATGGCCTTAAATATTGAAAAGACTTGTAATTTGTCCGGAGGCGAATGTGCCCACAATTAATCAGTTAGTTCGCAAGGGTCGTCAAGACAAGAAACCTAAGAGTAAAGCCCCTGCTCTGCGTTATACATTTAATTCGATGAAGCAGAAGCGGATTTATCAAGGCGATGGTGCTCCACAAAAGCGTGGTGTGTGTACTATTGTACGCACAATGACGCCTAAGAAGCCCAACTCTGCCTTGCGCAAGATTGCTCGTGTTCGCCTTACGAATGGGATAGAAGTTACCGCGTATATTCCTGGTGAGGGACATGGGTTGCAAGAACACTCTGTAGTATTGATCCGTGGTGGGCGTGTGAAAGACCTTCCTGGCGTGCGATACCACGTTGTGCGTGGGCATTTGGATTCTAGCGGTGTGGAAGACCGTACACAAGGTCGTTCTAAGTATGGAACCAGAAAGCCTTAAGACGTAGAAACTTAGTAGTATCTCTAAGCAAAGCCTTGGATAGGTGAAGTTTTAGTTCGAACGGAGAGATGGGATGCGACGCAGAAAAGCAGATAGACGTGAAGTTCAACCTGACAGCCGCTACAATAGTGTAGATGTGCAGTCGTTTATCAATCGAGTTATGAAAAACGGCAAGAAAAGCTTAGCCACCCAGATGGTGTATGAGGCTTTCGATATTATAGAAGAACAAGCTGAAAAAGATCCTCTGGAAATTTTTGAGAAAGCCTTTGAAAATGCCTCGCCGCGAATGGAGGTTCGCCCTCGAAGAGTTGGTGGGGCCACCTACCAAATTCCAATGGAAGTTCCTACCTATCGGCAATTTGCTTTGGCCACTCGTTGGATGTTGGGTGCTGTTCGCTCTCAAGCTGGACGACCATTTCCAGAGCGTTTGGCTTCTGAGTTAATGAAGGCCGCTAAGAGTGAAGGAAGCGCTGTTAATAAGAAGGAAGAGGCTCATCGCATGGCGAAAGCCAACCGAGCTTTTTCTCATTTCCGATACTAAATTTGTGTTGAGGTGACCGTCACCTCCAAGTTTTGTGTTTTATTATTGGTTGTGTGAGTTAAATGACACGTAAGTATCCTTTAGAGAAGTACCGAAATATAGGGATTATTGCCCACATTGACGCGGGCAAAACGACCACTACTGAGCGTATCTTGTATTATACAGGCAAGACGCATCAGATAGGGTCTGTTGATGACGGGACGACTGTCACCGACTGGATGGATCAGGAACGTGAAAGAGGAATCACGATTGTTTCTGCGGCCGTTTCAGCCGAGTGGAAGAGTCACCTCATCAATATTATTGATACCCCTGGGCATATTGATTTCACCGCTGAGGTTCAGCGTTCTCTTCGGGTACTGGATGGCGGCGTGGTTGCTTTTGACGCCGTACAAGGCGTGGAGCCACAAAGCGAAACCGTATGGCGGCAAGCAGACCTATTTGGCGTGCCGCGCATTTGTTTTATTAATAAAATGGATCGGGTTGGGGCCTCTTTCCAAAACGCGGTCAATATGATTGAGGATCGCTTGGGTGCTAATCCGGTTATGGTTCAAGTTCCTATTGGGGTCGAAGAGGATTTTGAGGGTGTTGTTGATTTGTTCGAAGAACGGGCTCTTATTTGGGAAGATGATCAGGGCAGCGCACCTATTATTAAAGAAATCCCCGCAGAACTTGAAGACAAAGCTGCCCAGAAGCGAGACCTTCTAGTAGAGAAGATAGCGGAAACTGATGATGCTTTGACCCTTAAGTATTTAGAAGGGGAAGAGATTTCGGTTGGCGAGCTTAAAGCTGCTTTGCGTAAAGCAGTAATTGCTAATGAAATAACGCCCGTATATTGTGGCAGTTCCTTGCGGAGCCGAGGAGTTCAGCCTTTATTAGATGCTGTAATAGACTATTTACCTTCTCCTTTGGATATTCCGCCTGTTCAGGGTACTGATCCTGAGAGCGAAGAGGAAATTGAGCGACTTGCTGCTGACGACAAGCCTTTGAGTGGCTTAGTTTTCAAAATCGTCACCGATCCCTATGTGGGCCGTTTAGCCTATATTCGGCTTTATTCTGGCACAATGGATCAGCGAGCGAGTGTATATAATCCTACCAAGCGAAAAAAAGAACGAATTGGGCGTTTGCTTAGAATGTATGCTGATCGTCGAGAAAATATCGAAGAAGCCCATGCCGGTGATATTGTCGCTGTTTTAGGGCTTAAGAATTCATTTACGGGTGATACCTTGTGTGTTGAGGATCACCCTATTATTTTGGAAGATATAACTTTCCCTGATCCGGTGATTTCTGTAGCTATTGAACCGAAAACTTCAGAAGACCAGGATAAATTGTCGGGTGCGCTTCACAAGCTATCCGAAGAAGATCCTACGTTTAAGGTGCGCACTGATCCTGATACAGGACAGACGCTAATTTCAGGGATGGGTGAGCTACATTTGGAAGTGTTGACTGTGCGCATGACGCGAGAATTCGACGTTCAGGCTCGAATTGGTCGCCCTCGGGTAGCTTATCGGGAGTCAATAACCCGTCCTGTTAGAGAGTTAGATTATCGCCATGTGAAGCAGACGGGTGGCCGAGGTCAATTTGCTCACGTAGTTTTGGAGCTTTTGCCGGGCGAAGATGCCAGTGGTATAGAATTTGAAGATGATATTTATGGTGGAGCTATTCCACGCGAATTTATTTCTGCTGTTGAGAAAGGAATCCGGTCGGCAGCAGAATCGGGCACTTTAGCCGGTTATCCGGTAACTGATATAAAAGTACGTTTGTATGATGGCTCTTCGCATGATGTTGATTCCAGCGATATGGCTTTCCAAACAGCGGCCTCTCTGGCTTTTCGAGAAGGCGTTCGGCGCGGGCGACCTGTGCTGCAAGAACCAGTTATGAAAGTTGAAGTTGTTATCCCTGAAGAATATTTAGGCGAAATTATTGGCCAAATGAATTCTCGTCGTGGTGATGTGTTAGGAATGGAGTTGCGCCCAGGTGGAACCCAAGCCGTAAGGGCCATGGTGCCTCTTGCTGAAATGTTTGGGTACGCTACCGAACTCCGCTCTGCCACCCAAGGTCGAGGCGTGTTTACAATGGAATTCGATCATTACGCAAAAGTTTCTGAGGAATTATCCCAAAAGATCATTTCCGGAGAGTAATAATAAATTAAGTGTTTAGGAGTAACAGATACTAGTTACGCGCTAGGAGAGCAATTATGGCAAAGGAAAAATTTGAAAGGACAAAGCCGCACTTGAACGTGGGAACGATAGGACATATTGACCACGGGAAAACAACGCTGACAGCCGCGATGACGAAAGTGCTGTCGATGAAGGGATTTGCAGACTTTCAAGCCTTCGAGGCGATCGATAACGCACCGGAAGAAAGAGAGCGCGGGATCACGATCAGCATATCCCATGTTGAATATGAGA
>JAANWX010000103.1 GCA_018263575.1 Chloroflexota bacterium
TTGCAGGCGGCGCCCATCCAGGCCGATCTCTTCGAGTAGTTTTCGGGTGTATTCAATTCTTCTGCGAGCTTGGAGATTACCTTCCAGGTAATGGCAGTCGCCGGGTAGTCAACCGGCTACCATGATACCGTCTGCGCCATCCTCGAAGGCTTGAAGGATCATCAGCTCGCTTAATTGGCCTGTACAGGGGATCTCAATGATTTTTATAGGGGCGGGATACTGCATTCTCAATCCACCTGCCAAGTCAGCGGCTGCATAGGCACAGTGTTCGCAGCAATAGGCTATAATTTGGTATTCGTTCTCAGGCGGTGACATGTTCTAGCTCTCCCAAGGGAAGAATTTCATCTGGCTTGATCAAAGCATGGGCTTTGGCTCTCATTTGCTCGTGGGTGTAGTGCATGAGCTGGATGGCATGGGCGGGACATTCTGCGGCGCATAAACCACACCCCCGACAGATGGCCGTTTCAATGTAGGCTGTGCCCAAAATCTCACCAGCGCCCGGCTGATCGGATTGAATAAGGGGGACATCGAAGGGGCAAATTCGCACACAGGTTAGACATCCGGCACATTTGCTTTGGTCGACGACGGCCACGCGCCCACCTGCGGTAAGTGTTTCTTGGCTGAGAATGCGTGAGGCACGCGCAGCGGCCGCTTGGGCCTGGACCATGGATTCGTCGATGAGTTTGGGGTAATGAGCCATTCCGGCCATGAAAATTCCTTCGGTGGCGAAATCCACCGGGCGGAGTTTGACATGGGCTTCTAAGAAGAATCCATCCCGGTCAGTAGAAACCTTGAAATGATTGGCTAGTTCGCGGGTGTCGGGGTTGGGCACCACAGGCATAGATAGGACGAGTAAGTCGGGGTGAATCTCGATGAAGCGATCAAGGGAAGGGTCCCTGGCTCGGACGGTGAGGGCTGGGCCGGAGGCTTTTTGATCCCCTTCTTTGATTTTTACTTCAGGCTTATGTTCATCGGTATAGCGGATAAAGAGGACGCCCGCTTTCCTAGCTTGGGTGTAGAGGCGTTCCTTGAAACCGTATACACGTATATCTTTATAGAGAATGATGACTTTGGCGCCCGGTTTGTGTTCTTTGAGTGTGAGGGCGTTTTTCAGGGCCGCTGTGCAGCAAATGCGGCTGCAAAACTCTTCCCCTGGCCCCACGCATTGGATCATGACCACCGAAGAGGGTAGACCGGTAAATTGGGGATTGGTAGATTGGTGATTTGCCACCATTTCTTCGAATTCGAGCTGGGTGAGGATGCGCGGGTGACTGCCGTAGCCGTACTCTGGCCCTCGATATTCCTCGGCGCCAGTGGTTAAAATAACTGCCCCGTGAGAGATTTGCGACTCCTCACCATTTTTTCCCTGGACTGTGCTGGTGAATTGCCCTTTAAAGCCGCTGACCCCGGTGACCTGGCTTTCCAGGTAGAGGGTGACCTTTTTGCTTTCCTTGACCTCTTCCGCCAATTGACGGAGGAGGCTTTGGGGGTCTCTCTCTTCATGGGAGGTGTAAAGGTTCCGGAGGTTGCCGCCTAATTTGGCGCTTTTTTCCACCAGGTGGACGGGAAAACCGTTCTCGGCCAGGGTGAGGGAGGCGGTCATCCCCGCCGCTCCCCCGCCAACGACCAGGGCGGCATTTTCCACCGGGACATCGATGGTCGGTTGGGCGGTGAGGAGAGCGGCCCGGGCCACGGCCATGCGCACCAATTCCTGCGCTTTTTCGGTGGCCAGATCCCACTCTTCTGAATGTACCCACGAGCAGTGGTTGCGAATATTGGCCATCTCGAAGAGATAGGGGTTCAATCCCGCTGCCCGGATGCTGTCCTGGAAGAGGGGTTGGTGGGTCAGCGGCGTGCAACTGGCGACAACGACTCTATTGAGTTTCTCTTCTTTGACAGTCTCGGTGATGTGTTGGATGCTGTCTTGCGAGCAGCTATAGAGATTGTCTTCGGTGTGGACGACGTTAGGCAGGGTGGAGGCGTAAGCGGCGACTTTCAGGACGTCCAAATAGCCGCCAATGTTAGAACCGCAGTGGCAGACAAAAACGCCGATGCGCGGCTCTTCTCCGCTAAAATCATCTTCGGGTGGGAATTCCAGCGTTGTGGTGAGAGAATGGCGGTTTGCTCCCAATAACGCGCCCACCGATCCGGCAGCACTGCTGGCTTCGATGACGGATTCAGGAATATCTTTTGGCTCTCGGAAGGGGCCGACGGCGTAAATGCCCGCCCGGCTGCTCTCCACGGGGTTGAATTGCGGGGTGTGGCAAAATCCATACTCATCCAGCTCTATGCCTAATTGACGGCCCAAGGATTGGACGGATTCGGAGACCTCCATGCCCACGGATAAGACAACCAGATCAAATTCCTCGGAAATTTGGCGGTTGGGGTTTTCTTCTGTCGTGTAGTTAAGGAGAAGATTTTGGGTATGCGAGTTTTCGTTGAGGCTGGAAACACGGCAATAGTGATAGTGAATTCCATATTGGTCTTTAGCTCGTTTATAATAATCCAAATACCCTTTCGAGAAGGCCCGCATGTCCATCATAAAGACGTGAACGTCAAGTTCAGGGTGGTGTTCCTTGGCCATGATGGCCTCTTTGGTGGCGTACATGCAACAAACGGAGGAGCAATAATCGTGATTTTGGTCGCGGGAGCCAACGCATTGTAAAAAGGCAATCCGCCGGGGGAGCTTCCCATCCGAGGGGCGTTGGATGTGGCCCATGGTTGGCCCGGAGGCGGAGAGCAGGCGTTCGAGTTGGAGCGCGGTGACCACGTTGGGATAGCGGCCGAAACCAAATTCTTGTGATAATTCGGCCTGGTAAATTTGGTAACCAGGGGCCAGAACGATCGCTCCCACATCGAGGTTTTTTTCTTGGGCTACCATATCATGATCTATGGCATCGGTGCCACATTCGAAAACGCACGACATGCACTCCGAGCAAATGCCGCAAGCCAAACAACGAGCGGCCTCCTCCCGAGCACTTTCTTCATCGTAGCCGCGCGTTACTTCCTCGAAACTGTTGACGCGGTTCTCGACGGCCAACTCGGGCATGGGAACGCGCTTTTGGTGCTTAATTTCTCCTCGGGCCAGGCGATCTTCAAGCTCTTTTTGGGACAGATCAACGACGGGTAAGAGAGGCTTGCGGGGCGGTTCGAGGTGTTTTCCTTGTAGGTAGCGGATGATGGAACGGGCTACAGTGTGGCCACTGGCTACGGCTTCGATCACGAAGGAGGTTCCAAAAATGCTGTCGCCGGCTGCGAAAACGCCTTCTCGGGTGGCGGCCAGAGTATTGGGGTTGATGGCAATGGTTTGTTGATCCGTGATCCCCACGCCAGCGTCATCTGGGATGAAGGCCAAGCCCGCTCGTTGCCCGACGGCAAAGATCACCGTGTCGCATGAAAAAAAGTACTCTGATTCAGGGATGGGAACCGGTCGGGGTCGGCCGGACTTATCGGGGATGCCGGGTTCGGTCTCTATGCAGGTCACTCCTTCTAGGAATTCACCCTCGTTTCCGACGATCTCTGTGAGATTAGTTTGGAAATGGAAAGTTACGCCTTCTTCTTGGGCATGGCGTATTTCTTGTTCTCCAGCGGATGCGTCCTCACGTCGCCGCCGGTAGCAGATGTGAACCTCGGCCCCCAACCTGACCGCCGTGCGGGCCACGTCCATGGCGACATCTCCCGCTCCCACCACGACCACCCGCTCTCCGAGTTTAGGCGGCTGGCTGATGCGTACATCACGTAAAAATGTGGTACTGACCAGGACGCCCTTCTGGTTGGCCCCCGGAATGGGTGGGCGAACCCCTTCGTGGGCGCCAACAGCAATGAGGACGGCTTTGTATCCCAGGGCGAAGACTTCATCAAAGTTATCTACCTGGTGATTGAGGCGTAAATCCACGCCCAGGTCGGTGATGTCTCGCACCTCACGCTCCACGATTTCGGCCGGGAGGCGGTATTCGGGAACGCCCACGCGGAGCATCCCCCCCGGCACGGGCAAGGCCTCGAACACGGTCACGGGGTATCCCTCCCGGATAATGTCTTGGGCTGCGGTCAATCCACAGGGGCCGGCTCCAATCACTGCCACAGGTTTGTCGGGGTGGATAATCTCAACGGGTTCCACAGGCTGGCGGGGCTTTTGGTAGACTTTATCCGTCACAAAGCGTTTCAAGGCCCGAATGTTGATGGCTTCGTCCACCTTTTCCCGATTGCAAGTATCCTCGCAGCGGTGATTGCAGATCCGCCCACAGATGCCGGGGAAGGGGTTATCCATTTTGATGACACGCAGAGCGTCCTCCCACCGGCCTTCGCGGATGAGGGCTATATACCCCTGGGCGCGTTGTTCGGCCGGGCAACCATCCCGGCAAGGAGCTATGCCAGATTTTTCTATGGCGTAGGCATTGGGAACTGCCTGAGGATATTGTTTGAAGGCCGCACGCCGGTCGTTGAGGGTTTCGTTGAAGAGATCGGGGATAATTACCGGACAGACCTCGGTGCAGTCGTTACAAGCGACGCATTTTTCGATGTCGATGTAGCGGGGTTTTTGTTGGACGCGAACGGAAAATTGACCGGCTTCTCCTTCCACATCTAAAATTTCTGTATTGGTCAAGACTTCAATATTGGTGTGGCGCCCTGTTTCGACGAGTTTTGGAGAGATGGTGCACATGGCGCAGTCATTGGTGGGGAAGGTTTTGTCGAGTTGGGCCATTTTTCCCCCAATGGCGGATTCCTTCTCGACCAGATAGACCTTGAAACCTTGTTCGGCCAGGTCAAGGGAGGCCTGCATGCCGGCAATCCCCCCGCCAACCACCATCGCGGCGCCTGTTGGCGATGGGGTGTGTCCGGACATAGGAGGTCGAGAAAGAGTTCTGTCGTTCATGACACGAAATTCCTTTGCTATCCCTTTTCTTCTCGTTCCCATTCTCTTCTACGGGCTTCGGGCGTTTTGAGGTCCCGGGGAATGTGGACGGTGAAGCGTGTACCTTTGATGTCGCCATTTTCCTCGCGGATGTTCTTGACGACGATGTTGCCCTGATGGGCATCCATGATCTTTTTGGCGATGGAGAGACCTAAACCGGCTCCTGCTGAGCCTTTAACGTTGGTGCCCCGGTAGAAGTCTTTGAAAATGTGGGGCAATTCGTCAGGTGGGATTCCGGGGCCTTGATCCTCGACTTCGAAGATCAACTCCTCTGGCTCGTACCAGGCTCGGAAGGTGACGACGGAATTCGATGGCGCAAACTTGATGGCGTTATGCAAGAGATTGGTGAAAACTTGACGCATGCGCCGGCGCGCGCCTACGAGGGGTTCAAATTCATCAGGGGGGACAACGTTGATGTTAATATCTTTTTCGGAGGCCGCCAATCGTGCGTCATCAATCGATTCTCGGCCTACCTCTGCGGGATCAAACCACTCGAAATCAGCCTGGATTTGTTCTGGGCGCATACGGGCTAAGTCGACGACATCGCTGATTAGGGCACTGAGATCTGTTACGCGCAGAATGCTGCGTTTCATCATGCGTTCTTGTTTGGGGGTGAGGTCGCCTACAAAGCCGCCGTGCATGGTGCGGAGATAATTTTCTATGGCGGCCAAAGGTGCCCGTAACTCGTGGGAGACAATGGAAAGGAAGTAGGTGAGGGTGTTGGTAGCGCTCCGGTAGCGGCCGCGAACCAAGGCTAAAAGAGCGCTCAAGGCCTGGTAACCGGCTTTGGGGTGGCTTGCCAAATAATCCCGCAGTTTCAGGCCATCAATGATTAGCACGCGAGTGGGTTCGATGGCGATCACTGAGGCAGTATGTACGTGCGGGGAAGCGATGGTCGAGAATCCCGCCACCTGATCAGGGCCGACATAAGCGATGGTGGCATTGCGTGACGTAGAGCGCCTACCGACTTGGATTTTCTTTTCAATTGCCAATTTTCCGCGTTCAACGACAAGCATGGTGTCCGCTGGTTTTCCTTCTACAAAGATGCCCTGGCCGTCTTGGTAAGTCTCCTCGCTGCAAAACGCGGCGATTTTTAATAAGTGGGACTTGCCGAGGGTTTTAAAAACCTCGGCCCGCTTTAAGCATTCAGCAATAATGGCCCGCGTTTCAACTATTTTTTCCATGTGAGAAGTTTCTCTACTCGTTGGAGCAAATCGGTTGGTTTGGCCGGTTTTTGGAGGTACTCCTGCACGTCCATGGCCATGCCAGTTTCGAGTTCATACCGCCGCCGGCTGGCGTCTTCGATGACTGTGGTGAGAATCATGATTGGCATATCGGCAAATTTGGGGTCACTGCGCACCTCCCGGATCACGCCCCAACCATCCATGCGTGGCATAAGAAGATCCAGGAGCAAAAGGTCCGGTTTCTTTTCGTTGAGCATTTCCAGGCATTCCACACCGTTTTGAGCCGTTGCTAGTTGGTATTCCTGTGTCTCCAGGATGGCGAGGATGCCCTCAAGAATATCAGGATCGTCATCTACAATTAAGATATACGGTTGCTCAGTCATCTTATCCTCCTTGGGTGGGAAGATTGGGACAATGATTAATTTGAAGACTTTTGAAGTCTATCTCTTTGGGGTGGTGACCGCTTACCTAAATTTTGTGAATTACGTAAAGGGTTGGGGCCAATGCGGTTGATCTCGGCCGTCATTTCCGCGACCGAAAAAGCGAATTGGCCGCCCATGGCTGCGGAGACATTGATCATTTGCAGGCGGCGCCCATCCAGGCCGATCTCTTCGAGTAGTTTTCGGGTGTATTCAATTCTTCTGCGAGCTTGGAGATTACCTTCCAGGTAAT
>JAANWX010000104.1 GCA_018263575.1 Chloroflexota bacterium
ATGTGGCTCAATTACCTGGAGACCTGCGGTCAGGACTAGATGGCTGGTCAGGAGACACAGCCATATCTCGGTTCATGAGGACATAATTCTATAAAGATACTTTTGCATACCTACTTAGGTGCAATGCACTCAAAAACCGAGTGCAACGCACCGTGCAGGCGAGTCGACTTCACCGGAGGTGCGCCAGAGGCGAGTCGACTTTGCATAACAGCCCGCAATTTATTCGCGGGCGGAGCTTTGGAGTGCGTTGCACATCGGTTCAGATATAGTGTGAAAAAATCCCCCCAACAACCCCCAACCAATACCTCACCAAAATACGCTACTAGCCCGTGGGCTCGCTCTACGGTGTACAGCCCATGGGCTAGTGCGTGCCGTAGCCAACACCGTATCGAAATCAACGGCAAGCCATGGGAAGCGTACCCCGGCCAAACCGTCGCGGCCGCGTTGGTAGCAGCCGGTGTGCGCACCTTCAGGCATACCCCTAATGATGCCCCCCGTGGCCTATTTTGCGGTATGGGCGTGTGCTATGAATGCACAGTCACTATTAACGGGGTCCCAGACCAGCGCGCCTGCATGACGTTGGTAGCGCCGGGCATGAAAATTGAGACCTCCCCCAATGACAAGCACCAAGACTGAACTCGCCATCATAGGCGCTGGCCCGGCTGGTTTATCGGCGGCTCTTGCCGCAGCCCAAGCCGGAGTCAGTGTGACCGTGCTAGAGGAATATCCGCGCCCCGGGGGACAGTACCTGCGCGGCGTTCACCATAACCAGCCTCTCCCGCCCCTGACACCGGCCGAATCACTTGGACGGGAACGCTTGGCCCAACTCGCCCATCCAAAGATCACCACCCACACTGGAACCATGGTTTGGGGCCTCGAAAATCATACCCTATCCTTACACGGACCCGACTGCCCCCCCAAAGTAGAGGCAAAAGCCATCATCATCGCTACGGGAGCCAGGGAACGGGTACTCCCCTTCCCCGGTTGGACATTGCCGGGGGTGATGACCCTGGGCGGAGCGCAAATACTGGCTAAGGAGCACGGCCTTAGACCCGGAAAACGGGTTCTCATCGCTGGCTCAGGGCCATTATTACTAGCCGTCGCCGCTAAGCTGGCTCAGATTCCGGGCACAAACGTGGTGGGAATTTTAGAAGCAACCCGCCCCGGGGGGTGGATGGCCCACGCCCCGGCCCTGGCAGGAAACACCGACCGCTTGCGGGAAGGGTGGCACTACCTGCAAACATTCCTTAAGAAAAAGATACCCTACCGCTTTGGGCATGGGATCACCCAGGCCGGGGGGGAGGAGAGTCTCGAAGGCGTCAAGATTGCCCGCCTCAACCGGCAGGGGGAACCTCTTCCCGGCAGTGAAGATTACCTGAAGGTCGACACCCTCTGCCTAGGATTTGGTTTCATCCCCAACACCGCCCTCACCCAAGTGGCGGGCTGCGAGCTAGAATACGCCCCTACACGGGGTGGATGGGTTCCCAAAGTGAACGAGCATTTTGAGACCAGCCAGCACAGCATCTACGCCGCCGGGGAAACATGCAGCCTGGACGGTGCAAGCGCGGCCCTGGTCAAAGGAGAAATAGCAGGCTTGGCGGTCGCTCGAAGCTTGGGATACCTTACCGTGCAAGACTTCCAAGAAAAATTCCTCCCCCTGAAGCGACGCTTAAGGCCCCTGCGGCGTTTTGGGGCCATGCTCAACACCCTCTTCACGCCCCCCGTGGGACTCAACACCCTCATTAAGGACGACACGATTTTATGCCGCTGCGAAGAGGTCACCGCCGGGGAGGTTCGAGCCGCCATCCAAGGAGGGGCGACCACACTGAGCGACCTCAAAAATTGGACTCGCGTAGGCCAGGGGCCGTGTCAGGGCCGCACGTGCGGGGCCTTGCTAGCCCAGCAAATTGCCCTTGAAACAGGACAAAATCCCCAAGACGCTGGCTACTTCCGCTCGCGCCCACCGGTTAAGCCTGTCCCCTTGGAAAGTTTGGCATAGACAATTGGTAATAAGCGTTCACTGCCCCGACGGCCTAGACTTCAAAAGTCTTCAAAATAGAGCTTGGTGGACCCAAAAGTTCAAAAACGCTTATGAAACTTCTCTTAAAACATCCTCTGAGACTTTTGAAGTTTGCTCTAGGTGAAGGGGCTGAATGGTTACTAACGTTTTTGTGTATAATAGTTCGGAAGCGCACATGAAATTTCTCCAAAAACACCCTGTGAGACTTTTGAAGTTTGCCCTGCCCAAAACGGCCGATGTGGTCATCATTGGCGGCGGGATCATTGGGGCCGCATGTGCCTACTACCTGAGCGCGGCAGGCTTAAGCGTCCACCTCGTGGAGCGTCATTTCCCAGCCAGCGGCACCTCCCGCGCTTGCGACGGCCTCATTCTCCTGTGGGATAAGAGCGGTCCTGAATTGGCCCTAGGCCAAGAAAGCATACGGCTCTGGGGTCAAGTAGAAGAACATTTGGAGGAAGATTTTGGATTCGAACGCTCCGGGACAATCCTCCTGGCAGAGAATGGGGAACAGCTCCAGGCCGGGGAGAAGAGAGCCCAAGCGCTGCGGGAAAGTGGGCAAAGGGCTGAGATTCTCCCCGCCGGGAGATTGGCCACCCTGGAGCCGGAAATCTCCCCCCACCTGGCGGGCGGCATCCTCTTCCCCGATGACCTCCAGGTTGACCCGCGCCGGGCCACATTGGCGCTCTTAGCGGCCGCCAAACGCCAGGGTGTGAAATTGCAGGCCGAGAGCGAGGTCATCGATATCCAACACGCGCCGGGAGAGGGTGGCGGGGTGCGCGGCGTGGTGACCTCCCAGGGTGTGATCGCAACGCCCAGGGTGGTTTGCGCGGCCGGGGTGTGGAGCAACCACATCGCTCGCATGGTGGGGATTGATCTCCCCACCCGCCCCCGCAAGGGCCATATCCTGGTCACGGCCAGGCGACCGGGATTCATCCATCACCCACTGCTGGAAGGCGGCTACGTGACCACGGTTGAATCGGCCCACGATGCCCGCCAAGTCGCCCTGGTTGCAGAAATGACCACCAGCGGGAAATTGTTGCTAGGCAGCAGTCGTGAATTCTGCGGTTATGACCGGACCGTATCGCTCTCCGCCATCCAAGAACTGGCCACGCGGGCAACCCGCTTTTTGCCAGGGCTGGAATCCACGCCCATCATCCGCAGCTACGCCGGCTTGCGGCCTTGGTCGCCAGATGGTCTCCCCCTGATTGGCCCCACGCGGGTCCCCGGCTTTTATCTTGCCACCGGTCACGAGGGAGCCGGGATTTGTCTCGCGCCTGTCACGGGAAGATTGGTCACCCAAATGATTACTGAGGAAGCTCGTAGGCCAGAAGCGGAAGTAGTGGCGCCCGGGCGATGCCTATGAACACGACAAACCTCCTTTCTTGGCATTATGAATCGCCAAAATCTAAAGGAATGGTCTACCATAACTGATATATTTGTAATATACTAGAGGTGTAAGCGTGCGTTCAGAGATGAGACCTTCTGAACATACATACCTTTAGAATTCGTTTATACTAGTCAATATGAGGTGAAAAAATGGCCGAAAATCTTAGTACTTTTATTTCGTCAAAGACCAAAACTGTAGAAATTAGTCGAGAGAAGCCAACTGTCATCATTGGTGAACGCATCAATCCCACCGGACGTAAAAAATTGCTATCAAGCCTCAAAGAAGGCAATTATGATGTCGTCCGTTCAGATGCGAAAAGCCAAGTAGAGGCCGGCGCTGCTATTCTGGATGTTAATGCTGGTGTGCCTGGGGCTGACGAAGAGCCTATCTTAAAAGACATGATCCATGCGTTATCAGAAGTAACTGACGCGCCGCTCTGCATTGACACAGCCGATGTCATTGCTTTAGAAACCGCTCTTTCTATCTACGAGGGGAAAGCGCTCATCAACTCCGTTAACGGTGAAGAGGAAAAATTAGAAAGCATTCTTCCCTTAGTCAAAGAATATGATGCAGCCGTGATCGCGCTGTGCATGGATGATGAAGGCATTCCCCCTACGCCTCAAGATCGATTTGAGGTGGCGGCCAATATCATTGAGCGTGCTGGCAAGCTGGGCATTGAACCGGCCGATATTGTCGTTGACCCCCTGGCCCTGACCATGGGATCTGATCATAACGCTGGGCGCATTGCCATTGAAACCATTGAACTCGTCGTAGCGGAATTTGGCGTTAACGTGACCATGGGTGCTAGCAATATTTCCTTTGGTATGCCAGACCGAGCCTTCATCAATTCTACTTTCATCGCTATGTCTATTCTGGCTGGATTGACCTGCCCCATCACCAATCCGCTCGAAGAAGAAGTCAACATCGCCATCCAGGCCGCAGACCTCGTCATGGGCCGAGATGACTTTGGCATGAATTGGATTAAGAACTACCGGGATCGCCAAAAAAATAGCTAAGCAGGTAACTTAATGGAAGCTCTCACAGACACTGAGAAAGCATATCAACAAATACGAGATAGGATTATCACGACAAAGCTCAAGCCAGGTTCTGTCGTTAGAGAAGCGGACTTAATGACAGCATTATCTATTGGAAGAACGCCAGTCCGTGAAGCGCTAAAACAACTGCAAATAGAGAACCTGGTTGTCGTTAAACCTCGGCGAGGTATCTTTGTCTCTGACATCAGTGTAACAGACTTGCTTCAACTCTTCGAGATCCGAATTGAGCTGGAGGCCTTAGCTTGTCGATTGGCTACAGAAAGAATTTCCCCCAGCCAATTGGCCAATCTCAAGAAGCTGGCCGAAGGGTATACAGAAATAGACCCGCGAGACAAGCATGGCCTCATTGATCTGGATGGCAAGTTCCACTGCGCAACTGCTGAAGCTTCCCAAAACAAATTTCTACGCCGCGACATAGAACATTATTATGGCTTATCCACACGGATATGGTACTTGGTCATTGACCTAACAGCGCCTAAAGACATAGATGTCCAAGCCCATCTAGATATCATCAACGCCATTGAGGCTGGAGAAGCTGAAAAAGCCGCGGCAAGGATAACCAAACATATCAAAGACTTTCATAAAACAATCAAACAGTATCTTTAGGAGGAGTAAGTCTTCCGAAGTTTTGTAATGGGAATTTCGGAAGTCTCCACCTACAAACCAGATTTTCGTGATTTACTTACTTGATTTGCTCTGGAGGCAAAAAACTATGAGTGATATTTTATCTAAACTTTCCGCAGCCATTATTGAAGGGGATTTTGGAAGCACACCCGAAATGGCCGAGACAGCCTTGGAAGAAGGCTTGGACGCCGGAGAAATCCTTAACCAAGGCCTTATGCCGGGTATGGATCACGTCGGCGTGGAGTTCAAGGCCGGCAACATGTTCGTACCCGAGGTGCTCCGCTCTGCCCGCTCCATGCAAGCTGCCATGGACATCATCCGCCCTTTGCTCGCCGAAACCGGTATCGACCAAACCGGCAAAGTTATCATAGGCACCGTCAAAGGTGACTTGCACGATATTGGCAAGAACCTGGTGGGCATGATGTGCGAAGGGGCCGGCTTCGAGATCATCGACCTCGGCAAAGACGTTGAACCAGATGCCTTCGTGGAGGCTGTCAAAGAGCACAGCCCCAACATCCTGGGCATGTCCGCCCTCTTGACGACCACCATGCGAGCCATGGAGCAGACCATCAAAGCTCTCGAAGAGGCTGGCATCCGCGACTCGGTCAAGGTCATGATCGGCGGGGCCCCTGTTACCAAGTCGTTTGCTGAGAAAATTGGCGCGGATGGCTATGCCGCCAACGCCGCCTCGGCTTCCGATATGGCTAAGGAGTTCGCGGCCTAATCTTATCCACTAATCTACGCTAATCTTCCTAATCTACGCGAAAAACAGTTGTGTCCACTAATCTACGCTAATCTACGCGAAAAACAGTATTCTCAACCTAATTGCGTCCACTAATCTTCGCTAATCTACGCTAAAAAATACATATGTCAAATCATCAAAATGAGTTCCTATCCCCGTCAGATTTCCAAGCCTTACACAATACCAGCATGAAGTTGCTGGCCAACGAGGGCATACGCTTCCCCGAGGAAGAGGCCATTGAAATATTCAAAAAACACGGCGCCAAAATTGATGGGCAAACCGTTTACCTGACCGAAGAACAGGTCATGGAAGCCATCAAAACTGTCCCAACACAATTTACCATTCAGGCCCGCAACCCGGAAAAAAGCATCACCATTGGCGATGGTGTTCCAATCTTCGCTCCCGGTTACGGCGCTCCCTTCCTCATTGACTCGGAGACAGGCAAACACGCCCCAACCATGGATGATTATGTCAATCTGGCCAAACTGGCCCACATGCTACCCAACCAAGACATGAGCGGCCATCTTCTTGTTGAGCCAGGGGATATTCCCAGCGAAACCGCCCATTTGGAAATGCTGCTTGCCTCCATGCTTCACTCCGATAAACCCTTTATCGGCAGCTCAGAAGGGAAAGTGGGCTCCCAGCACACCATGGATATGGGACGCATACTCTTTGGTGAAAAAGCGGAGCAACCCTTCACCATCGGCTTGATCAACTCACTAAGTCCCCTCGCTTATGGTACAGAAATGATCGAGGGTATGATCGCCTATGCCCGCGCCGGACAACCAACCATAATTGCCGCCCTCATCATGGCTGGCTTAACCGGCTCCATCACCCTGCCCGGTGTAGTCGCCTTGCAAAATGCCGAGCTCTTAGCAGGCATAACCCTGACGCAACTTGTCAATCCCGGCACCCCCGTCCTCTACGGCTCAACATCAACCAATATCGATATGCGCACCGGAGCATTGGCACTGGGCGGGCCAGAATGTTCCTTATACATTAAAGCCCACGCCGCACTAGCAGAATTCTACGGGCTGCCCACCCGAGGCGGAGGAGCTTTGACTGACTCGAGCGTAGTGGATGCCCAGGCTGGCTATGAATCCATGTTCAGTTTGCTAACCACCATCAACAACAACGTTGATTTCATCCTGCACTCTGGCGGTATTCTGGGGTCCTTCTTGGCTTTCTCTTATGAAAAATTCGTTATGGACGATGAGCTATGCGGCATGATGCGTCACTATCTAAAAGGTGTAGAGATCAACCCCGAAACATTAGCATACGACGTTATTGCCAAAGTTGGAGCAGGGGGACACTATTTGGGAGAGACCCACACCATTAAACTTTGCCGCACTGAATTCTGGATGCCCAAACTTTCTGACCGAAGCGGAATCGAAGCCTGGTGGAGCGGAGACCAAGCCGACACAGCCACCCGCGCCCGGCAGCGCTGGCAAGACCTGATTGCCGAACACGAAAACCCAGAGATTGATGAGGTCGTCGAGAAGCAGTTGAAGGGTTACGTGGAAGAAAAATTGTAGACGCTGGCGTGGTACGTGAAGAGTGACGAGTAATAAGTAATGAGTAATACGTGATGTTCTTGGCGAGTCGACTTCACCGGAGGTGCGCCAGAGGCGAGTCGACTTTGCATAACAGCCCGCAATTTATTCGCGGGCGGAGCTTTGGAGTGCGTTGCACATCGGTTCAGATATAGTGTGAAA
>JAANWX010000105.1 GCA_018263575.1 Chloroflexota bacterium
CGTAGTCATAGTAGCTGGTGTATCTCCAGCGAAGGACTACACCTTTTGAAGTTGAGCTAGTTTACAGTTCGTTAGCTATGGACGTTACTTTACCAGCTATGGTATGTTTCCTCTTTAGGTGACACCGCACTCTCGTTGTGCCACTCCTGAAGTCTGGAAGAGACGCTAATCTGATAAGGAATGCCTTGTCTAGCTACTGAATTCTCGCTCTCAAGTTTGTTGTTTAAAACTTCAAACTTCCCTTATTTGGGCAATTCAACGGGGGCCGCCCAGTTGCGGGAAAGCCGCACGCTGGTAAATATGGGGAATTAACCCCATTGCGACTACGGGGAGGGAGAGGACTAATCCCCTCTCTCTTACCCTCTTTCGGCAAACCTCGGAGGTCTTGCCCCGTATTTTTGAGATGATACAGAATGTGCTTAAAAATCTCTCGAGTTCCCAACCTATGGTATCATTCTCCCTAGCCCTCAACAGCACCCAATCACGCAACACGTCTTGACCCATCACGTTGACCAGCCCTAAATTTTACTCATTACTCATCACTCTTTACTCGTCACTCACCACCTTTCCCCCATGACCCTAAAAAACCACCTCACCCGTTGGAAAAAAGAAACCCTTGATCCCCTCCTGAACCGTTTCTCCGAGCGGAGGACTGATTTTAAAACCTCCTCCGAGATTCCCCTGCCGCGTTTGGCACTCCCGCAAGACGGCGGGGAGGAATACCTTGAAAAACTGGGCTTCCCCGGGGAATACCCTCCTCCGGAAAGCGGGTGACTATACGAAGAGTACGGCATGGAACTCTCACATCCGGAAAGCGCTTCCTGTACTGGCCATTCTCTTCTTTCTCCTTCTCAACCTCCAGAGCTGGACCCTCCATCCCGACCACGGACCTGACCGGCCAGCCCCAGAGATGGCCTGGTTCAAACTCGAGCTTCTCTACCAGCAAGCTGCCGATCACCTCAACCAGCAAATCGCGTCCCGTCCCGCCGAAACCCTTCCCGTCCTCGCCGCCGGGGACGTAGGCGTTTTGGGATACCATACCACCACGCGGGTTCTAGACACGGTTGGGCTTAACTCCCCCCAAACCTTGAAACATTATCCGCTGGACGAATCCTTCTACGCCATCAACTACGCCATTCCCCCTGCCCTGATTCGCGACCAAAACCACGATTATTTGGTCATCTTAGAGATCTATGGACGAGAAGGATTGCTAAAAGATTCTCATTTCAACGAAGATTACCGGCTACTACATAAACTCCCCACCGACATCTATGGCAGTGACGGGATGTTGATCTTCGAAAGAGAGCTTCCTTAAGTCAGCAGAATTTCATCTTTTTCTTTGGTACAATTACGCTGAGGCATAAAGGTAACTATTACAAATCATGTTGCTTCCTTAAAAAGCATGTATCCGCGCACATCAATGAAATCAGCGTCATCCACGTTCCATTAAACCCTCATGCTCCAATATACCACCCCCCAACTCTCCATCATCGAATCGCCCTTCGATGCCAAAACCTTCCTCCACGGCCCAGCCATGACCGGGAAGACCACGGCTGGCGTGGAGCGCATCTCCTATCTGATTGAAAACGGAGTCCCGGCCGGGTCAATCCTCATTCTCGTCCCGCAGCGCACATTGGCCGAGCCGTATCGACAGGCCCTCTACCATCCAGACCTTCCCGCCGGGGGATTGGTTACCACCCTCACCGTTGGCGGCTTGGCCCGCCGTTCCCTGGAAACCTTTTGGCCCCTCATCTCCGAAGAATCCGGGTTCGCCCAGCCCGATCTCCCCCCCACCTTCCTGACCATGGAAAGCGCCCAATACTACATGGCTCACATCGTCCGCCCTTTCATGCGTGAGGAGGGATATTTTGAAACCGTCACCATCAAACGTAACCGCCTCTACAGCCAAATCATCGATAACCTCAACAAGGCCGCCGTGGTGGGATTCCCGCACACCGAACTTGGCGAACGCCTCCAATCCGCTTGGGTGGGAGAACTGGCCCAATCCCGCGTTTACGCCGACGCCCAAGACTGCGCCAACGCCTTTCGCGACTTTTGCCTGGAATACAATCTGCTCGACTTCTCCCTCCAAATCGAACTTTTCCGCGACCTGCTGTGGCCCAACCCCACCTGCCGCCGCTACCTGACCGACACCTATCGTCACCTCATCGCCGACAACCTGGAGGAAGATGTCCCTCTTACCCACGACCTCCTCGAAAACTGGCTCCCCGACTTTGATTCCGCGCTCTTGATTGCCGACCACGAAGCAGGGTATCGCCGCTTCTTGGGGGCGGATCCCGACAGCGCCAGGCGGCTCCGGCACGTGTGTGGGAAAGAGGTGGAATTCACCACCCCGCTGGTTTCCTCCCCCGCCGTCCAAGCCTTCAACGCTCACCTGACCCCCGCCATCCGCCGCGAACTCCCCCCGCCAGGATTGCCCACCCTCGATATTGACTCCGCACTGAGCATCGAAATCCGCCAATACTACCCCGAAATGCTGACCTGGGTGGCGGATAAAATCCGGTCTCTAGTGGAAGAGGGGACACCACCCGGGGAGATTGTCGTCCTGGCCCCCTTCTTGAGCGACGCCCTGCGTTTCTCGCTTCGGGAGCTGCTCATTGCGCAGGGAATCCCCAGCCGGTCCCACCGCCCGTCGCGCGCCCTGCGGGAAGAGCCGACCACCCATGCCCTGCTCACCCTTGCCGCGCTGGCCCATCCCCAGTGGGAAATCACCCCTTCCCAATCTGACGTCACCTACGCCCTCCTTCAAGCCATTAAAGGCTTAGACCTCATCCGCGCCCGCCTGCTGACGAAAATCATTTACCGGGCAACGCAGGGCAAACCCACTCTCTCCAACTTCGAGCGCATTCGTCCAGAGACACAAGAGCGCATCACGTACCAACTCGGCAACCGTTATCAGGCCCTCAGAGATTGGCTCTACGCCTACCGGGAAAACGATCCCCATCCTCTTGACCATTTTCTCAGCCGGCTCTTTGGAGAACTCCTCTCCCAACCAGGGTTTGGGTTCCACACCGACCATGACCAAGGAGAAATTACGGCTAACCTCATTGAATCTGTCCAAAAGTTCCGTTGGGCCGTTGGAAAAACCCTGGAGGCGGCGGATGTGCCTCTCGGCAAAGAATATCTACTCATGGTCCAAGATGGGGTGATAGCGGCGCAATACATCAAACGCTGGGGTGCGCCACCCGATGACGCGGTTTTCATGGCCCCCGCCTATACTTTTTTGATGAACAACCATCCTGTGACCTACCAATTCTGGCTCAACGCCGGGGCACGGGGTTGGTACGAGCGCATCTACCAACCGCTCACCCATCCTTACATTCTCAGCCGAGATTGGGAGCAAGGCGAAATATGGACCGACGCCAACGAGACTGAAGTCAGCCTGGAACGCCTCCAGCGCCTGGCAAGCGGCCTGCTCCGCCGTTGCCGGGAGAAAGTCTACATTGGCATCTCAACCTTGAGCGAACAGGGCTATGAGCAGAAAGGGCTGCTGCTGCAAGCGGTGAACCGGGTGTTGCAGGAACGGTAGGTTGGCAGATTGGGGAGCGGTATACTGGGAAACTGGGAAATTGGTGGTTCCCAGGTGCAATTATTATGCCCTCTGGGTACACACTCCAAAAACGGGGGTGCAATGCATCCGCGCACCTGCTCCCTGCTTACCCTGTTTTCCCCTGCTCCCTGCTTACCCTGTTTTCCCCTGCTCCCTGCTCCCTGTTCCCTGTTTCCCTGTTCCCTGTTTTCCTGTTTCCCTGTTTCCCTGTTCCCTGTTTACCCTGCTTACCCTGTTTTCCTAGCCATATGAAAGACAGTTCACAACAATTACTTGACAAAGCCGCCCGCGCTATTGAAGCCACTGAAGCTCTGCTGGAGAACGGCATCATTGAATTTGCTATTGGACGCGCGTATTATGTTATGCTTTATATCACCAAGGCTTTACTCAACGAGAATGACGTCCACTTCATCAGATTTGACGAAATTCACAACTCATTTGAAAAGGCCTATGTAGATACCGGCATATTCGAAGTAAAATATCATTATTGGCTTGTTGACGCATTTAGACAAAGAATTATCGGTGACTACTACACTGAAGTCACTGCCACGGAAGGTGAGGTGCAAAAGATTCTTGAACAAAGCCAAGAATTTTTAAAGGCAGCACAGCGGTATTTGGAAAATAAAGAGCAGGATACTGGGGAGGGGTAGATTGGGAAACTGGGATATTGGGGAGTGGTATACTGGGAAACTGGGAAATTGGTGGTTCCCAGGTGCAATTATTATGCCCTCTGGGTACGCACTTCCAAAACCATGAAGTGCAATGCACCTACTATTTCACCCTGTTTTCCTGTTCCCTGTTTCCCTGTTTCCCTGTTTCCCTGTTCCCCTGATACCCCTGTTTTCCTGTTACACCTGTTCCCCTGCTTACCCGATTTCCCCAATCCCTAGTCACTGATTCCCAATACCTATGCTCCAACCCCGACCCTCCCAAGAAAAAATCCTCGAATACACCACCGGCACCATGGGCGTTTCCGCCGTCCCGGGGAGCGGGAAGACCTGGACGCTGTCCCTGCTGGCGGCCGACATCATTGCCCGCAACGTCCTTGACTTGGACCAAGAAGTCCTCATTGTCACGCTCGTCAACTCTGCCGTGGATAATTTCACGCAGCGCATTGGCGAATTCTTGAAACAGCGCGGACTGCTGCCGCATTTGGGCTACCGCGTGCGCACTCTGCACGGCCTAGCCCACGACATCGTTCGGGAGCGGCCGGCCCTGGTGGGTTTGGACGTCAATTTCCAAATCGTTGACGAGCGGGAAGGAAACCGCATTCGCACCAGCGCAGCCGAGGAGTGGCTCTACCAGCACCCCAACTTCTTTGACGATTATCTCGACCCCGATTTTGATGAGGGAAAAAGGGATTGGGTGCGGCGTGAAAAACTCCCCCGCCTGGTAGATGACATCGCCTACCAATTCATCCGCACCGCCAAAGATATGCAGCTCACGCCCCAAGCCGCGCGCGAACGCCTGGATGACCTTCCCATCCCCCTCCCCCTGGCAGAAGCTGGGGTCGAAATTTATGGCGCATACCAGCATTCCCTGGCCTACCGGGGCGCGGTCGATTTCGATGACCTCATCCGGCTCGCGTATCAGGCCCTTCAACTTGACGAAGATTTACTGGCCCGCCTCCGCCATCAGTGGCCCTATATTTTGGAAGATGAAGCCCAGGACAGCAGCCAGGTGCAGGAAAAAATTCTCCGCCTCTTGGCACAAAACTGGGTGCGGGTGGGCGACCCCAACCAGGCCATTTACGAGACTTTCACCACCGCCAAACCGGAACTTCTCCGCGACTTCATTCGAGAGGCCGATTTCCCACGCACGCTCCCCACCTCGGGGCGCAGCACTTCCAGCATTATCTCCCTTGCCAATTCTTTGGTGGAGTGGACACAAAGCGAGCATCACCTGGAGGCGGCACGGACGGCCCTCGCGCCCCCCTACATCCAACCCACCAGCCCGGATGACCACCAGGCCAATCCCCCCGACCGGGCCGAGCAAATCCACCTCATTGAAAAAGGGTACAGCCCAAAGGGAGAACTAAAGGCTATCGCCAAGTCCCTCGAACAGTGGCTGCCCGACCATCCCGAGGAGACCGTGGCCGTCCTCGTCCCCCGCAACACCCGCGCCCAACATCTGGCGGACCTCCTCCGCCAAGCGGATATTGAACCGGTGGAAACCTTGCTGCGCAGCACCAGCCAAACCCGAAAAACGGCGGGGGCGTTGGGCAATATTTTAGCCTATTTGGCTAATCCTGGTTCCGCCAACAAATTGGCCAGCGTTTACCGGGTCTGGCGGCGGGATGCCAAGGAAGGGGAAAACAAAGAAGTCTGGGAAGAGGTCAAAGAATTGGCGCAACTGATCCGAAAATGCTCCCACGTGGAGGATTTTCTAGCTCCCGGCCCTGACCAAGACTGGCTATCCACCCTCGACCTGGAGGAAGAACAAGAGGCCTCTCTGCGCGATTTCCGGGAGATGGTAGAGCGCTGGCTAAAGACCATCCTCTTGCCCATTGACCAAATGATCCTCACCCTCTCGCAAGATTTGTTCACCACGCCCATGGAATTGGCCATTGCCCACAAATTGGCCGTCTTCCTGCGCCAGTTGAGCAACGCCCACCCCAATTGGGGCCTCCCCTCCCTGACCGATGAACTAGCCGTCGTGGCCCGCAACGAACGCCGGTTCATCAGCTTCACCAGCGACACCGGCTTTGACCCTGAAGCGCACAAGGGAAAGGTCGTCCTTACCACCGCGCACAAGGCCAAGGGGCTGGAATGGGACAGAGTTTACGTGATTTCGGTCAATAATTATAATTATCCCTCCGGGGCCGCTTATGACCAATATATCTCCGAAAGGTGGTACGTGCGCGACAACCTCAACCTCCCAGCGGAGACTCTAGCGCAATTGAAAGCCGCTTTCTCCGACGATGTCTTCCATTGGTACGAGGAAGGCACAGCCTCCCAAAAAGCGCGCGTGGAATATGTTAAAGAACGCCTGCGTCTTTTATACGTGGGCATCACCCGCGCAAAGAAAGAGCTGGTCATCACCTGGAATAAAGGCCGCCGAGGGGAATTGCAGCCGGCGCTGGCCTTTGTGGCGTTGCAGGAAGACAGGAACTAGGAAACCAGGAATCAGGGAAAAGGGCAAGGCAAACGCATTTTAGCGCACACCTCCTCAACACCAATTTTCTTCCCCGCGAATTGCATGGTAAAATGTCTGTACAGGCACTGAAAAAGAGTACTTGGAGAATCTAATTGGAGATTTAAAAATGGCTACCCTAACCTTAAGTGACATTCTTGACGATATACAAATCGCCGAACAAGGATTGCGAAAATTCGAAAGACGATATTGGATCAGTTCAGATGATTTTTACGATCTCTATGCACACGGGTTGCTAGATAATGGTGAAAATGGCGAGGACTTTGCAGAGTGGGCCGGGCACTATAAGCTCCGCCAAAAACGACTCTCCGCCTTAAAAGAAATTTCTTCTAAACGCGTAAAAACGCTTCAGAAAAAAGAAGGAAAAACCATTAACCTGGCACCTGCTGAACCTGTGCTTGAGATCTAGCCATGAACTCCTTCTCACGTTCCAACTATGAAGGTCTGATCTATTCCCTCTCTGAAGAACATCCTGAAATCACATCTTCAACTCTTCGCCTTTATACGAATAGCTCTACCTCAGCTATCCTACGGGGAAGTATTTATTTTCGAAGCGAACTCGAGTTGCGCATTTTTGAATACATTGACCTGACCGATGGGGAAATATTCGAATACAACTATGCCGTCTACCGAGGAAACACCAAAGTCCGTTGGTACGATTCGCAACCTCACCCGGAAGATCAAGATTTAGCCTCGACCTTCCCTCATCATTACCATGAAGAACCAAACATTAAAAACAACCGAAAGCCCGCGCCCGGAATCTCATTTAAAACACCCAATCTCCCAACCTTGATCACGAGCTGCCTTAACTTGTGATTTCTGACTCTACACCAGAGGAGATTTCTTAACCCAGCCCTCCTGCTTCCCCTCTCCCTTATACCCTCGCATCCCCTCCCCCTAGCTCCCTATAACCTCATCACCGATATCCCACCATCCTACCAATCTACCAATACACCAATCTCACCAATCTACCAATCTACCAATCTACCAATATACCAATCTCACCAACCTACCAGTATACCAACCTCCCAATGCCCCAATCTACCAATCTACCAACCTCCTTCCAATTCAGCCAAAGCAGCCTCCAAGATTTCGTGGACTGTCCACGCCGCTTTGAGTTGAAATATCTCCGCGAGTTGGCATGGCCCGCCATCGAAGCTGAACCTGTCCTGGAGCATGAACAATTGATGCAACTAGGTTCCCGCTTTCACCAATTGATCCATCAACATCTTTCAGGCATTCCGGCTGAGCGCTTGACACAAACCATAGACCATCCCAATCTCACCCGCTGGTGGCACAATTATCTCGACCACGGCCCTGATTTCTCTGGGTTCCAAGTTAGTTCCGAAATTCCCCTCTCCGCTGCCTTAGGCGGACACCGCCTAATTGCCAAATACGATGTCCTGGCCATAAAGCCAGGGGAGCAAGCCCTGATCATTGACTGGAAAACATCCCGCAAGAAAACCGCCCGCCAGTGGCTGCAGGAGAGTCTACAAACCAGCGTTTACCCGTACCTACTCGTTCAAGCTGGAGCGGAATTGAACGGTGGAGAGGGTGTCCTACCTGAGCAAGTAGAAATGATATACTGGTTTCCGGAGGCCCCTTCCGAACCAGAACGATTCTCCTATAATGCCAAGCAATACACCGCAGACCATGACCGCCTGACCAGCTTGTCAGAGCAGATCATCGCCTTGGGCCGTGATGAAGAGCAAAGTCCTTTTCGGCTTACCGCCGATGAGCGGCGCTGCCGCTTCTGCGTTTACCGTTCTTTGTGCGAGCGAGGAGAAGGCGCGGGGGACTTATACGAAAGAGAAGAACTCCTCCTTCAAGAAGAGGAGCTTGTCTTCGAACTGGACTTCGAGCAGATTGGGGAGATGGAGTATTAGGGGGTGGTATATTGGGAAACTGGTGAACTGGGAAATTGGGAAATTGGGAAACTGGGGGACTGGGAAATTGGGAGACTGGTGACTGGGAAATTTGGGGACTGGTGAAACGGGAAATTGGTGGGGGAAATTAACGCAGGGGCGCAAAGATACAGAAGCGGGGAGAGGTGAGTTCGTTGACCAAGAGCTAGGGGGTATACATATTGTCATCATAAAGCACCATATATACAGAAGTACTATAAATGATAACTTTTCAAGCAACCAATTTTGATGTAAAGTAATAGGGAAACTAAAACTATTTACCCGGGAGGAACAAAATGAATTCGTTTGATGTTATATGGCATGGCTTGCAAAGCAAACTCAAATCTGGGACGACTATCAAGAATTGGACTGCGTTTAGTGGAAATCTGGGCGATACAATGACAATCGTTAAGATTCGAGAAAATTATATTGAAGTTGAGCCTCCAAGAGCAATGAACGTTCAAGTTGTCTCTAAAAAAGATTTTGAAAGCGTTTGGGAAGTTTGGACAGATTATAAAACCCAAAAAGTAAAGCGAGAAGAACTAAAACCCATGACTAGATATTCAAAATATATTATCAGCATCTACAACTGGTACGAAACACATAATATATTTACGAGACTATTGCTGTTTTTTGACTGGGTATTTTCAAACTGGTCTGCCATAATCAAAAACAGGTATAATCAATAAAAAGCTATCCATCTGTTAATACTTTTTTGGGTTACTATGATCCAGAAAGCCACGTGGAGTAATCCTATGAGAGAAAGATTAGAAAAATTTTGGAAGAAAATAAAACCTTTATTGGTTGGGAAGATGGGCTTGCGGTCTTCATCCTATTAATGGGCACTGTATTGCAACTTATCCCAGGAGTGACCAATTCTTGGTCTAACGTAGGAATTGAGTTGATCGGCATTAGCATTACCGTTCTCATTATAGAGAATGTAAATCAGGCCCGTAGCATAAACGAAGAAAAGAAGCGGCTTATACTCCAGATGGGGAGTCCGAACAGTAGTTTCGCACGAGAAGCAGTGCGGCAATTAAGAGAAAGAGAATGGCTTGAAGATGGATCAGCAAGCTGGGCAAATCTCAGTGGCGCTGACCTTAGCGGGGCAAGTCTCAGATACGCTGAGCTAAGCGGGGCACTTCTCCTAGACGCTAACCTAAGAGGGACAGATCTCTGGGGCGCTGATCTGAGCGAGGCAGACCTCAGGGTCGCAGACCTGAGTGGGGCAAATCTTGTGGACGCTAACTTGAGCAGGGCAGATCTCAGGGGCACTAACCTGAACGGGGCAAAATACAGCAAAGGTGGTACAAAGTGGCCTGATGATTTTGATCCCAAAGCAGCGGGAGCCTAATTTTCAGACAAACTCCCATTCTCTAAAACATGCACATATAAAAAAAGATAAAACCCGCCAGCCATCAGACCATGGGATTTGTCTTTTTTGATCATTCCGGGAAAAGTCCACACCCTCCCCCTATATATGATAAAATCTCCTTCGTAAACCACGCGCCACGTATCCCTCATCACCTCATCCCCCATCACCTAATATCAAATATCCAATACCCAATATCTAGCCCCCCCATGAAATGGATCGAACCAAAAGAAATCACCATACCCCAATCGCTCCAAAACGCCGTCGGTGGCCATCCGTTGGTGGCGCAGACCCTCGTCCGCCGGGGGATCACCACCACGCGGGCCGCGCAGGCTTTTCTCGATCCTGACCACTACACGCCCTCCCCACCCAGCGAACTTCCCGGCTTGAACGAGGCTACCAATCGGCTGGAACAGGCCCTGCGGGAGGGGGAAAGCATCCTCGTTTGGGGCGACTTTGACGTGGACGGCCAGACCGCCACCTCCCTGCTGGTCTCCGCGCTCAAGGGACTGGGCGGCGAAGTGGACTATTACATCCCCCTCCGGGCCACAGAGTCACACGGCATAAAAATTCCCAAGCTCAAAACGCTGCTCGAAAAGGGTGTAGACGTTCTTCTCACGTGCGATACGGGCATAGACGCGCATGACGCTGTTGACTATGCGAATTCTCAAGGGGTAGATGTCCTCATCACCGACCATCACGACCTTCCTACCCAGCTCCCGAACGCAACCGCCATCGTCAACGGCAACCTTCTCCCAGAGGGTCACCCCCTGGCAGACTTGGCCGGCGTGGGCGTGGCCTACAAAGTCGCCGAAGAGCTGTACCAAAGGGCTGGGCGTTCGTCCAAGAACTTTCTCGACCTGGTAGCCCTCGGCACCGTGGCCGACATCGTCCCCCAAAGTGGCGATAACCGTTACCTCATCCAACGCGGCCTGCCCATCCTCCGTGACACTTCCCGCCTGGGCCTCAAAGCCCTCTACACCAACGCCAAACTCAACCCCCAAAAAATCAACGAGGAACACATCGGCTTTGTGATTGGCCCTCGCCTCAACGCCCTGGGCCGCCTGGGAGACGCCAATCCTAGCGTAACCTTCCTGACCACTTCAAATCCCCGCCGCGCCAAAATTCTCGCCACACAACTGGAAGGACTTAACCGAAAACGTCAAAATCTCACCGAGGAGATCTATAAATCAGCCCAGGAGCAGCTTGATCGTCACCCAGAATTGGTGGAGGATTACGGCGCTCTGGTGCTCTTTGACCCTCGTTGGCACCCCGGCGTGATCGGCATTGTCGCCAGCCGCCTGGTGGAACGCTACCACAAACCGGCCATTCTCCTCACCCAAACGGGTGACCGCGCCCGAGGTTCAGCACGCTCCGTTAAAGGGACCCACATTACCGAGGCCATCACCACCCAAGCCCATCTCCTGGACAGCTTTGGAGGACATCCCATGGCCGCCGGCGTTAGACTTGCCCTGGAGAAGGTGCCGGAATTTCGCCGAGGCTTATCCCAGGCCATAGCGCAAATGGTGGGGCACGCCCCACCGGAACCATCCCTGACCATTGACGGTTATCTCCCTTTTTCTGACCTGAACCTGGAGCTAATTGCTGACCTGGAACGCTTGGCCCCCTTTGGCCCGGGCAACCCTTCTCTGACTCTGGCCACCCGCGACGTGGAAATTGTCAACCAAACGCTCATCGGGCGAGACAACACCCACCGCAAACTCATCCTCGAAGACTCCCAGGGCAAACACCAAGAAGTGCTATGGTGGAAAAGCGCCGACATCCCTCTCCCAGAGGGGAAATTTGACCTGGCTTATACTGTCAAAACTTCCACATTTCGGGGGCAAAAACAAGTTCAGGTGACCTGGAAGGACGTCCGCGCGAGGCAAAGGGTAGAAATTACGGGTGAGCCAAAACCATCCCTTCCCGAGGTGGTCGACTTGCGCGAGAACGCTCATCCCCTGGAAAAGCTGACAAGGCTGCAAGCGGCCCACCCAGATTTCTTCCTATGGGCTGAAGGTGGGGAACGGGAACGTGTTCAAGGCCAGGGACGCTCCCAGGCCAAACCATCCCCCGCTTTGGTTATCTGGAACACGCCGCCCGGTCCGGTAGAACTCAGTGATGTCTTGGAGGTGGTCAAACCCGAGAAGGTCTACGTCTTCGCTCAATCCCCCGCTGTAAGTGGCGTGGAAATCTTCTTGAAGCAGTTGGCGGGGTTCGTCAAACACACGCTGAAGGCCAAGGGCGGAAAGGTGGAATTGGTGGCACTCGCCGAGGCTCTTGGGCAACGGGTGGCAACTGTGCGCAGCGGATTAGAATGGCTGGAGGGTCAGGGACACGTCCAAATTCGGTCCCGCTCAGAAAACGCTTATCACCTTAAAACTGGCACAGGCGTCAAAACGGGAGACCACGCGTATAGGTTTGCTATTCTCCAAGAGAAAATCAAGGAGACGTTGGCGTATCAGAAACATTTTCGACGAGCGGAGGTTGGTAGATTGGGCGACTGGGAAACTAGGGATTAGGGACTGGGAGATTGAGAAACTGGGAGACTAGGAGACTGGGGACTGGGTGACTAGTGACGAGAGCACTATCAAACTAACTCACCAACTAACGAACTACCAAACTAACAAACTATGAACTACAACTTCGACACCATCCCCCAGCGACGTGAGACTGACAGCGTCAAGTGGAATTTCTTCAACGAGGATGTGCTGCCTATGTGGGTGGCGGATATGGATTTTCTCTCACCGTCGCCGGTGATTGAGGCCCTGCGTGAGCGTGTGGAACATGGGGTGTTTGGCTATCCGTACTTGCTGGAGGTGACCAAGGAGGCGGTGGTCAATTGGCTGGCAGATCGACACGGCTGGCAGGTAACCCCGGAAGACCTGGTCTTTCTCCCCGGCGTGGTGACGGGCTTCAATCTGGCGACGCACGCGGTCACGGAACCCGGTCAGGGCGTGCTTGTGCAGACACCCACGTACCGCCCTTTTTTAGAAGTCTATAAAAATGTGGGACGCGAGCAGCACGCCATGTCCCTGACACAGGATGAGAATGGCCTTTACCAGGTGGATAAAGAGGCCTTTAAAAGGGCTATACGAAAGAACACCCGCGTTTTCATGCTCTGTAATCCCCAAAACCCGACCGGGCGCGTGTTCCGGAAGGAAGAACTGGAAATGATGGCGGCGTTTTGCCTGGAAAACGAGGTGGTGATTTGTTCAGACGAGATTCACAGCGACTTGATTTTCAGCGAGAGCGAACATATCCCCATAGCATCGCTTGACCCCGAGATTGCCGCGAATACGATCACACTTTTGTCCCCTAGTAAGACCTTCAACGTAGCTGGATTGAAAGCTTCGGTGGCGGTAATTACCAACCCGGAGTTGCGGAAAAGGTTCGAGGAAGCCCGGCAAGGGCTAGTGGGTTGGGTGAATTCTCTAGGGCAAGTAGCGGCACAGGCAGCTTACTCCGAAGGGGAAGCGTGGCTGAAAGCGCTGTTAGTCTATCTGGAGGCTAATCGCGATTACCTGGTGGATTATGTGAGGGAAGAACTGCCAGGGGTGCAGATGGCAAAACCTGAAGGGACATATTTAGCCTGGCTGGATTGCCGGGAAATGGCTCGTGAAACGGGAGTGGAGAATCCGCAGCAGTTTTTCCTGAATGAGGCCAAGGTGGGGCTGAATAATGGGGCCTGGTTTGGGAAAGAGGGAAGAGGATTCATGCGCCTGAATTTTGGATGCCCAAGAGCATTGCTTCGCGAGGGATTAGAGAGGATGAAGGAATCGGTGACTTGGCTGAAGGGTAAAGCTTGACCACGCCAACAGAATACTTGAAACACTGCCTGTCCCCCGATCCCTGGTTTCCCGATTCCTAGCTACCTAGCCCCCAAAGGTGGTCTAACGTATCCTCCAAGCGTTGGCCCAATGCCTCTCCTCGCTCCGTGGTGACGTCGTCTTCATTTTCGAAAACCACGTAGGGGACACGAACGCCTTGGATAGTCAAGTATTCCTCATCCCCGGCGCTGACCTCTTCCCAATCCATTTCCCGATACAATTTCTCAAGTTTCGAATCCGGGAGGCCGTGTTCCAAGATGCTGTCTTGGCGTTCAGGGTTATAGCGCTGGCGGTTTTTACGGAGGGACTCTTCCCAGGAAACGCTGACATAAACCACAGCCATTTTCTCCAAAATCTCTTGGCTCAAATGCTCGAAGGCTCTTTGAAATCCTCCGTGTTGGGTGCCACGCGCGAACTCAATGATGGTTGTTTTCTCCTCGTGGTAGGCCGGTTTGTCGCGTAATTTTTTAGCGTACTCCAAGGAAATCCGTTGTATCAAAACATCCCAAAGATACTTGTACTTAAAGGAATTATTTTCATCCGTGTGCAAGCGGGGGTGGCCAAGTTCTTCCAGAATGTGATCTTCCTCGAACCAAGTCCAAAGCATGGGGAAATCGTCTATCTCTTCGAACTCGCCGACGTGAAACCGCTCCACCCGTTCAGGGAGGGAGGTACGCCGCAAATAGTCGATGATCTCGCTCTTTCCGGCCGCCGGACGGGCTATTAAAAGGATGATTTTGAATCTATTATCTTGAGGCATAAGACTCCTGTGGGCGGTATTCAGTGAGCAGTTTTCAGTTTTGTATCAACATATTTTAAGATTAAACACAGTCAACAGTAGATAGTCAACATCCAATATCCAATATCCAATATCCAATATCTAATATCTAATATCTAATATCCAATATCTACTATCCAACATCCAACCTACAAACTACCACTGCTCGTAACGCACCAACTCTTCCAGGGGTTTGCGCTTTTTCGCTCGGGGTGAGTCATTGGGGTAACCCAGCGGGGTGAAAGCCACAGGCTCTACTTCGTCCGGGAGATGGAGAATTTCCCGGGCGGCGTCCGGGTCAAATGCGCCTACCCAGCAGGTGCCAAGGCCAATATCAGCGGCCTGGAGGGTGATGTGATCCACAACAATGGAAACATCAACAACAGCATAATTCTCGCCATCGTACCGGCGTCGTTCCCATCCCCGTTCGGGAAGCGCGCAGGCGCAAATCACCAGGGGCGGTTCTGCCGCGAACCAATTCCTATCGTAGATGCGCCGCAGCTCTTGTTCTTTTCCCTCAGTGCGGATGACGATAAGCTGAAAAGGCTGCCGGTTAGCGGCTGTGGGGGCCAAGCGTGCGGCTTCCAAAACTTTGCTGAGATTCTCCTCTTCTACAGGATCTGGCTTGTAGCTGCGAGAGCTATAACGTTTGGTTACAAGTTCTTCAAAATTCATATCATCCTCCTTAGGATAACTTTCTCAACCCCTACTCACGGTCAAGGACTGTACGGATTGTCTTAGCAATCTTATCAACATTGAAAGGCTTCTCAATAACTTCTAAAAAACCGGATCTCTTTAATTTTTCTTTGCTGGCTTGCATAATATACCCAGTAATAGCCATTACATTCACATGCCCTAATCTCTCCAAATGGGCACGCAGTTCCTGTCCACCCATCCCCGGCATGACCAAATCTGTAACCACTAAATCAGTAGAATACGCCTGATACATTTCTAAAGCTTCTCTTCCGTTAGAGGCAGTTCTCACCTGGTATCCAATCGATTCCAAAACAGTTTTCCCCGCTTCCCGTAACTGGCCATTATCTTCAACCAGCAAGATCTTTTCTCCTCTCCCTACAGGAACGGTTTCTTTTTCTTCTTCGATTAATTGGACTTCAGTGTCAGAAACCGGGAGATAAATGTGGAAAGTAGTCCCCCGGCCTACTTCCGTCTCTAAATCAATAAATCCGCCGTGCTGCTTGACAATCCCATAAACTTGGGCAAGACCCAACCCGGTTCCTTTGTCAACTTCCTTGGTGGTGAAGAAAGGCTCAAAAATGTGCTTCCGGACCTCTTCTTCCATTCCTGTGCCGCTATCAGATACAATGAGATGAGCCCATTCTCCGGGGGACATTTCAGCGATGGGGGGAACCTGCAAATCTTTGACCACAATTTCGGAGAGTTTAATAAATAACTTGCCACCCTCTGGCATAGCATCCCGGGCATTGGCAGCCAAATTAACCAACATTTGTTTTAGGCGAGTAGAATCGGCTTCGATAACACACTCATCAACTTCAACGGCGAGATTAAAACGGATATTCTCCCGAATCGCCTGACGCAAGATAAAAGCCGTTTCCCCCAGGAATTTCCGGAGTTCAACGGGTTTCGTCTCCATAAGGCCATGCCGGCTAAAATCAAGAATCTGGTCAATGAGCGTTGAAGCGTGGCCCACTTCCGATATCACAATCTCTAAGGATTCGAACACGCTGGGGGGTAAATCAGGCACTCTCCTCGCGATCTGCGCCTGGAGGGTGATCGTGGTCAGAAAATTGCGAAAGTCATGGGCAATTCCCCCGGCAAGTTGGCCAA
The DNA here is from genome assembly GCA_018263575.1 of Chloroflexota bacterium. Classification (GTDB taxonomy): domain Bacteria; phylum Chloroflexota; class Anaerolineae; order Anaerolineales; family UBA11858; genus B10-G9. The sequence goes on from JAANWX010000105.1 coordinate 16,415, forward strand.
CGGAGGCCAACTGCTCTTGCCGCCAGAGTTGTTTTTCGAACTCCATCCGTTCGGTGATGTCCCGCACCACGCCAAGGACGGCGTATTGGCCTTGATATTGAATAACATTGACTGAAAAATCGCAAAGGACAATTTTCCCGTCTTTTCGCAAAACTTTCGCTGTATAAGTATTGGGGACTTCTTCTCCTCTGGCTCTCCTCTCTCCAAAGGCCTCAATTTTCTTTCGATTATCGGGATGAATGAGATGCCAGACTTCAATGTCCAGTAACTCTTCTCGCGAATAACCGGTTATTTCAGAAACCCGCTTATTAACCAACAAGAAACGACTTCCCCTGTAAATATAAATCGCATCGTGGCTCTGTTCGATGATCGCTCTATATTTGGATTCACTCTCCCGCAACTCTTGCTCGACCCGCATCCGTTCCCTAATCACTTGCTGCGCCTGGGCATACAAGCGCGCGTTTTCAATCGCCACCGCCATTTGGCCGGCCATGGTCTCAATAACCATGACATCGTTCTCATCAAAAGCCTGTGTGGCATCGGCCTCCACTTCCAAGATGCCTATCAGCTTATCGTTGACCTTGATCGGCGCCGAGACAGAAGAAGGGGAAAGCCACTCCCCTACCCGGTAAGGAATAGGATCGTTACCAGCATCTTCGACGACAATCGTCTCCCCGCGTTGAGCTGCTATCCCAATGGCCCCTTCCCCAAAAAACTGGTTATACTCATCAGGAATAATGCTCCAAAATTTATCCGTGGCAGCGACGATATACAGATCCCCCGCTTCTTCGACTTCAAGAACAGGTTTCTCTTCATTCACCAACATGACAGCCACTCGCGGATACCCTAATGCATCGTGCATGGCATCCACGACCTGTTGAAAAAGATCTTCTTGAGCAAGCAAAGAAGTAATCTGACGGCCAATACGATTCAAAATTGCCAATTGCTTGACCCGCCGCGCCAGGGTCTCTGCCGTTTGCTCAGCTTCGTCATTCAGAGTCGTACTCATGGCACTCTCCGGCAAGATAAAGGGGAATCGTTCATCAATCCAAAGAGATAAACTTCAAAAATTCTCAAAATAACGGGTAGCGGAAGTGACAACCACTAGCAGAAGTGACTATCACTACCCCAACAACTATGAGATTTTTGAAGTCGGCCCTAGAGAAAGGGGAGAATACTCACATTATGATAAAGTCCGACCGCAAAACAGTCAATAGTTGAGAGGAAGGGTGAAGACAAAAAGGGGGTAGAAATTAACCAACAACTTTTTGGCACACCCAAAGCAAAGTTAAGACTTGTATATTGACACAAGTAAGTTATACTTAAATAAGATTGATCCATCCGTCATTTGCCAAAAAGGAGGAACCATGCAGAAAGAAAAACAAAACCCGCTTTGTTACCCTCGGGGCCTGTACCTGGCCCTAGCAGGGCTACTGCTAATAAGCCTCAGTCTAGCCTGCAACCTCCCTGGCGGAGGGACAGGGCCAGCCGGCGGAGAGGAAATCAACATAGAAACTGGCGTAGCTCAAACCATGACAGCCCGAGCCGCAGAGGACCAGCAGCCTGAGGAAGAAGGACAAGAACCCAGTCAGGGCGGTGAAGAACCTCCCGCCACTCCTACTGACACCCTTCCCCCGCCCCCAACCAATACTCCTACCGAAACCTTTACGCCCAGCCCAACAAATACGCCAACCCAAACCCCCACCATAACCCCATCGCCAACCAACACGCTTACCCTAACGCCTGAGATCCCCATGGTACAGGTATCCATGAGTACCAACTGCCGGGTTGGCCCTGGCAAAGTATACGATCAAGTGGGCGTCTTACTCGCAGGTGAAGAAGCTGAAGTCATCGCCAAAGACCCCCAAGGATCAGATTGGTACATCCGTAACCCTGACCAAGCGGGAGGATTTTGCTGGATATGGGGACAATACGCTACGGTCTCAGGGGATACCACGAATTTGCCCGTTTTCACCCCTCCCCCTACCCCAACTCCTTCTCAGGGATTCACAGTTTCCTATCACGAAGTTGAAACTTGCGGCGGGGATTGGTTCATCGAATACAAAATTGTTAATAACGGCAACTTACCGCTACTCTCGGCATCGACAACTACGACTGACACAGTTACTGGGACAACTGTGACCGCTAACTATAACCAGTTCTTAGAAATGAACGGATGCGCAACCACGAATTCTCAAAACGACCTCCTAACCGGAGAAATTGGGTATACGCTAAGTAACTGGCTTGGCAATGACCCCACTGGGCATAACATAAATGCCGCTATCACCGTCTGCACGGAGGATGGACAGGGAGGAACCTGCCAGACCAAGAATATCAGCTTCACACCGTAAGAAGTCCCGCAACCCGCCAGATGAGAATGGTCGAGCTTGCGCTTGTTAAACCCAGCCCCGTCCCTGCGATTGTGTCCAGGGGATAGTGAACGCCCATCGCCAACCGCCCCAAAGTGACCAGGCTGGCAACTCCCCCGGAAACGAGATAGGCATACCAGGGTGCACCCCAAAAGGCGGGGATGAGCAGAGCCAAGAACCAAACGCGGAAACTGTCCCCGCTGGGGAAGGATGGGTCGGTAGGTGGCTGGGGTTGAAGCATGTCGGCTCCCACGGGGGAAAGCTTAAAAGGCCTGGGACGCCCCACCAAGCGTTTAACGGTCACCTCCAGGCCGGCCGCCAGGCCGAATATCCCTCCCGCAATTACCCCCGCCCGCCAGTCGAGGACGATCAATCCTCCCAGGCAGAAAAGCGCAAACGGTGTCCGCCCCAAGAACCACAGACGTTGAAATAAGCTCACGCCAATTTTCTCCCGCAAAAAAATATGCCCGGTGAGGAAACTTTTGGCGTCGGCGCGGTTTATTTTTCCTCGAAGGTGGAGAAAGCCAATCCCAAAAAGAATGCCCCCCAACCATAAGGTGATGAGAGCGTTCATGGTAGTTTCTCCATGACTTCGGGCCAAACCGGGTAATACATGAGCCATTGGGTTGGCGCTCGTTTGATATAACCAGTGACGATGTCGATAACCATCTCCACATTTTGTTTGACTTCGGTGAAACGGTTGTCATGGCGTTCGAGCGGAATAAGGCCTGTATGCATAATCTCGTATTTTCCGTCGGGGCGCATAGCGGTCCCTAAAACGAGGAGAGGGACATCGGCGGCGAGGGCTATTTGGATGTAGCCCACGGGGAGCGTGCTGGGGTATCCAAAAAATGTGATCATGTGGCTTTTCTTGCGCCTTTTAACAGGGCGGTCTACGCCAGTTGCAACCACGCCGCCCTGCTTTAAGGTTTCAACGGCGCGTGAAAATATGTCCGGCTCACTAAAGGGGATCACCTCCATACCCATGGAAGCCCTAAGCTTGTTTTGAATTTTATATCCGCTAAAGGGGTCAGCATACCCCAAGAGCTTGGCTTGCAGGCCATGAAGGGACAGCGCCCGTAAAGCGAGGTCAAAATTACTGGTATGAGGAGCGACCACAAAAACCCCTTTTCCGCTGTGGCTGGCGGTGACGATTTCTTTGAGATTCTTTGCGTTGGGAAATAAATTCAGAATTCTTTGTGTGTCATCGAAAGAGCGATAAAGGTCATAATAACATCGCCCAGCGTGTCTAAGAACAGCTTTGGCTTTGGCTTTCAGGTCTTTGGGGGAGAGGTTTTCTTTTCCGTGCACAACCCACTGATTGGCTTTGATGGCCCTCACCATAGGGGAATCTTCTCGATTGACGAGGAAGGCGGCTATCCAATCACTCAGGAGAAGTCCCAGCCTTGGGGGGAATAAACGCCCAACGGCAATGGCAAGCCCTACCCCATATTTACTGTTGGCAAAGTTTTGAAAATCCATTTCGACCTACATTTCTCCTATTTCTTCTCACTCAACACAATGTACCCCTCAATCAAAACCGGAATCCCTCGCAAGAGACAGATCAACACGCTAAGCCAGGTGAAGGTCAACGCTGCGGCATGAATTGGGCCTTCCCAGGCAGCTTGTGCGCTTCGGAGGCTCAGGTTTAGGGTCAAGGTGCCAAATGCAAAGCCTTTGACGATCCCATAGGAGGCACGCATAAAGCGAGAAGAAACTAAAAATTGGCTGAGCGGGGATTTAAGTTGCTCGAAGGCCTTCTTTCCCTTGCGCATACCGATGGCTCGGACAGCGTCCACGGTTATCCCTCTGGTAATGACAATGACAGGAACCAAGATCGAGATCAGGTTAAGGTCAGCGAAAATCACCCATAACACCAACTCCAACGTTCGGTCGGTGGCAATATCAAGCACGCTTCCCAAAAGGCTGGTTTCATTCCGAGAACGGGCGACAACGCCGTCCAGGGTGTCCATAAGAATGATAATGACGATGAATGGCACACACCACGCTTGTACCTGAGCATCTCCAAAGTACAGCAAGCCGATGTATAAAAAAAGAAGCGGGAATCGAAAAAGAGTGATGATATTGGCCATAAATGATTATCCTAACGTGAGCACATGTTCTGGGGCTGGTTTAAAGCGCTGATTTTCAAGGGCGAGGGGACATCCTCCGCCACATTCTTGCAGCAGCGGGCAGGGTACACAGGCCTGGGGAACGTAGACCCGTTCTCTAATATTGACCGCTAAATCGTGTTTCCAAATTTGCTCCCACGGATCAACAAGCATATTTCCTAGCTGATGATAATAGGATTGACAGGGGATGACGCCGCCGTCGGGTTCGACGCACATATTATACAGGGCGGCCGTGCACCCCTTCACGCCCAAGTCCAGGGTCATGGGGTCAAAGTGGCAGTATTGGGTGGGCGTATACCAGATAAGGCGTTGCCCAGCGGTTTGTGTCTTTTCTTGGGCTATGGCCAATAAAGGTTCCAACTCATTTTCGGTTAGGCCTGTCTTTACTTCCGTGCCGCGCCCCGAGTAGATGAGGGCATTGAGACCAATGGTAGGCACACCAACCTCGGCCAAGAAATCCAAAGTCTCGCCCAGGCTCTGGTAGTTGTCCCGAAGCATGGTGGTGTTGGTCATCACATAGAGGGAAGAGGTCAGGGCGTTGCGGATTCCGGCCATGGTCTGCTCCCAAGCGCCTGGACGGTTGACCATCTCGTCGTGGGTGGCCGGGTCCTGGGACTCCACCGTGATCTGGACGTGATCGAGTCCAGCGTCAACCAGCGTTTGGACGTAGTCGGGGTCGCTCATACGGCGGGCGTTGGTGTTCAACCCGGTGATTTGGCCCTTGCTCTCCGCGTAGGCAATAAGTTGGGGAAGGTCGTCCCGCAGGGTGGGCTCGCCACCGGTGAAAACCACGTGGGGAATGCTCAAATCCCACAGCTTATCGATAATTTCTTTCCATTCCCCGGTAGATGTCTCAGCCAGGTTCCGCCCTTGGACGTTATAACAATGGTGGCAATCGTTGTTGCAGCGGTAGGTCAGGGCCAAATCCATGCGATAGGGCGCGGTGGGACGCTGGCTGAAGGGGGTTTCAACTTCCAGGTGCGGGAGGGTGCAGGCCGGGCAGCCGCCGGGTTGGAGCATGGCCTCCAAATCCGCCGCCACGCGCTCATAGTCGGCCCAGGCTTGCTCAGGGGTAACAGTGTAACGCCCGGTAATGGCCTTCACCACCTCATCCACAGGCTCCTCTTCCAGGGCCAAAAAGGTCATGAAGGCCGCCGTGGGGTTAAGGTGAACCACCTGGTTGGCGTTGACAATTAACGTCCCGTGGCCGTCAGGATCAAGGCGTAAATGAATCCTGGTTTTGTCGTCCTTGGTTCGGCGAAGATAGTGATGCAGGCCCGGTGAGTGGACACCCTCGCCCTTAAAGAGAGATTTTATTCCAGCCAGTATATCTTTAGGTATCATGAATGAAATCCAGAGATAGGAGGAATCGGTTTCCCGAAACGCCTACCGCCCCCCTCCCGCGCAGGCACAGGCACACCCAGCACAGGCACAGGCACAAGCACAACTACTGCCACCGCTGCTGCTCCATCCACTACTGGAAGATTTTGGAATAGGATTGGTTTTCTCAGTGATGCGATTGGTGAAATCTGTAATATTGCCTACGACATTTCCTGAGAAATCCTGAATGCCCCCCACCATGGAGGCGGCAAATTCTCCCCCTGGTAAGTTGGGAAGCGAAAGGGGCTGTTTCCCGGAAGGGCTGGAGGTTGATGTCCTGGAGACGGTGGGTCCGCTGCGGCGGCGGTAAACGGGATCGTAACGGTGCCACCACATCGGCAAGAAGACAGGCCCGTGACGGAAGACGGTTTGGGTGCGGTCCTCGAAGTCCTCGTCCAGCATGGTCCATCCCATATGCTGGTTGTATTTTTCGCTTTTGATCTCAGGCGTGTCAGCGCGCTCAACTTGTTCCCAAGCTTTCTTCATGATGCTCTCATAATACCTTACGGTTTCATGGTGGCTGAAGCGTTTCATCTTCTTGCCCACGCTATCAATGAGATCGATCATCAAGTCTTGAAGTTCCCTTTTGCGCTCCTTTTCAGAAGCCTTTCCAAAAGCGGCCAAAAATTGGATCTCATATTTACGCAAACCTTTGGGAAGGGGATCGACGATCTCTAACTCGAGGGGGTCGCGGGAGAGCACTTGAGCAGTTCCCTTTTGGAGACAGGCAAACAAGATCATGGTCAGAATTTTATCGGCTGGCTTCTCCAACAAAATGGCCGCTTCAATGGCACTTAGGCCGCGCTTAATGCCGTGCCCCTCTATTTTCATTTTGGGCGGGAGATATTTTAGCTTGCGTTTTTTCGATTTTCGAGCAGCGGCTACGGCAATCAGAATAAAGACTAAAACCATGCTGGCCGGACAACACATACCCGCCAAGGCATCCGTGGTTATGCCTAAACTTTCCAAGGTTATGCCTAAACTTTCCAAGAGACCGGCCTTTTGAATGGCTGATTCTGGTACATATTGGGCTGGGAAGGAGGCTCCAAATTTATATTGGGTGTAGGCATTGGCTTCGGCGTTGTGCCAGGTGTAGGTGATGCGTTGAGCGGCGTCCATTCCAGTTTGGGGGGATTCGGGGAACCCCCTGGGGGCGCCGTGCCAGCGCGGTTCAGCGGGTTGCACTCCGGGGGGAAGGTGGAAGACCATGGTCAGGTATGTCAAGCCGTCAACATATTCCTTCCCAAACCAGGTGGGGGAGAAGACTGCGCTGGCGTACTCATCGCCTTCCGTGTCGGGTCGCAAAACCCCCTCAATAGATGCCACATAAGCGTGAACTACCCCTTTCCCGCCGGGGGGGATGGCGTCTCCGCCCAGCCCAAGGGCCACCCCGGTCCCGCTGCCCTGATATTCGGAGGTAGAGATGAAGTTAATCGGCTTGCCATCAACGTCAGCGGTGATATTGCTGGTGCTGAAATTGCCGTTCGGTAAACCGAGGTCAACGTATTCTATGGCATGGCCGGTGGGCGTATTCGTGAAGTGGAAAGTGTACTCCAGCGAGAGCGTCCCATCCTCATTCCAGTAAGCGTGGACAATTTCTCTATCGAGCCGGAAATAGTAATCTTGGGCAAGGGCTGTGCTGGGAAGGATCATCAACAAGGTAAATAAAATTAAGAGGTGTAATAATCGCTTTTTCATATCTATATTCTCCTTAAAACCTTGCCATCTGGTGTCTGCTATACTTAAAGCTTACGCTCTCAGGGGATCGCCAGTTCCCCGGCCTTTGCCCGCAGGAGCTGTCGATCCTGCTCGAGCACAACTACCACTTCGGTTCTTCGGTGAGTTGATAATCTGTGCCACAATAGGGGCATTCTACCACCGGTGCGCCAGCCACGAGGTGAATGTGTTCAGAGCTTAACGTTCCCCCACAAGATTTACAGGACAGAGTATCCAGATTCACGTCACCAGAGAGATCGATGTTCATGGTCACTTCCTGTTCGTCGGTGGCTTTCTTACGCCCTGCCAGCCAAATCAAAACCAGTCCAATTCCAGCGCTAACACCGCCGGTGAGAATATTGGCCGGGTTCCCTTGAGGGCTAAAAGCTGACCAAATAAAAAGAACTCCAAAAAAAACAAGAATAGCTGCTACGATGTAGGCGATTATTTTTCCTGCGTTCATGTCTGTCTCCGATAAAGGTAGTGGGGGTTAACAGTATCTGCCGCCCAAATTATACCATTATCCCGGTTTATGCCAACTTGGTTTCATCCGTTTCAGGCGGTGACGAGGACATGTAGGTCGAGATGGCATCTCGACTCGACGATTTATTGCTGATTAGCCAGCCGACGCTTCAAACGCTCCAGGCGATGTCCCAACTTGGCCAGCCACTCCTCGCGCAGATACTGGGAATACGCCCCCTGATTGACATGCTCAATGGCCGCCAGCGTCCAATGCAGGGCTTCGGCGTAGTCTTTCCGGGCGTGCTCGTGGACTTTGGCCAACTCCACATGCGCGTAAGGCTGGCCATCTTGCGCGGCCTCTTCCCATAGGGTCATGGCCCGTTCCAGGCGGCCATCTCTTTTATGCACAAAGGAGAGTTCTTTTAGACAACGCCAATACGCCTCAGGACTCAAATCTTTGTTTTCCAAAGCTCGCTGATAGACTTGAGACGCTTTCTCTGCGTATCCCAGGTCGGTAAAGAGTTTTCCAATCCCCATCATCTCCAGGGGATGCTGCACCTCGTCCCCCAGAGGATGGGCGAGCATGGCTGAAGCGCGGTTGAGGAGGGCGGCCAGGGAAACCACATCGGCCTCGTTATGGTAGAAAACGCGCGTGAGGGGCCGGGCGTCTCCCGTGCGCAAATAGTCAAAGAAAAAATCCGCCACCTGCCAACCGGGGACATCTTCCCCGGCCCGTTCGAAGCCCAGAATATGAAATTCAATATCGCCCAAAGCACGGCTGGGCAAGCGCTCACGCCAAATTCTACGCACGAGATGCAACAAATCGACATGGGCAACATCCTCCAAGGGAGGGGGCCACCCGTGGGCAATGTAGCGCGTTTTGAGACGCGGCATATCGAAGGATTTTCCATTGTAGGAGACCACTGCCCGGCAAGGGGCCAGGTGGGCTTCCAGGGCGGCCAGTTGAGCCGCTTCCTCGGCCGGGTCACGCATGAAAAACTGGGCCAGGTGGAACTCGTCCCCCACAAAGCGCCCCACGCCGATCAGGAAGGTGTAGGTTCCCGCTCCGCCGGAGAGGCCGGTGGTTTCGGTGTCGATGAAGGCCAGGGTTTCAAGCGGCAAATCGGGAAGAGCGGGTGACTTGGCCCAGTCGCCGAGAACGTCGAAGGGGGCGACCGGCCGCAGGGGGATATCCCCTTGTTGGAAATCCGCCGGATACGTTTTTTGGACCACGAAGGCTTCCCCGTGGGGAGTCTCCTGCCACCGACCGGGGAGAACGTCCACAAGGCGGGTGTGACCTTCTTCCCGCGCCGGAGGCTGTATATTCTCCGCGCCCACCTGGACGCCGAGGGATTTGAGTTTGTCGGAGATGGAGGACATGCTGCTATTGTACCAGGCGTTTCGAATGCGGAGTGGGGAGTGGGGAATGTTTAACGCAGAGACGCAGAGGTGGGGAGTCGCAGAGACAAGGTGAGGGGGAGCAAGGGAGAGGGATAATTTCTCGATGATGAGCGGCAGCAGGGGGATAATGAAGGCGGTGTAGGTATCGTGAACGAGATGGCTGAAGCCTACGGTAAGGGCTTGCCCCAGTCGAAAGTTTCCCGAGGAAGGGAGTGTGGTGGGTGGTTTTTTTGTTGGATTAGGCGTTAACTATACCACGTTTAGAGGAGGAGGGAGTGCGGAGTTCGGATTGCGGAATCCGGAATGCGGAAGTGGGAATTAGACAGATATGTTTTTAGCATTCCCCAAATAATAGTCGTCGTCTTCCCATTCTTTGGGGTTGTTCCGGATGTAGGCGCGGATGCGATCCAGGGATGCTTGGTCGCGGATGATGTGATCGTAAAAACGGGATTGCCATCCAAATTCATCATATCCTGCGGCCCAAATCCTTTTGGTGCATACGGATTTGATCTGCCCGATAATGGCGCCTAAGGAACCGGGTTTCCAATGTTGAATAGCTTTGGTCGTTGGGGAATCACCCTGTTCCGTAGAAGATCCCCGGTCTGTAGAGACGCCCCGCCGGGACGTCTCTACAGACCGGGGATCCCGTTCATGGATCATGATTATCCCATGCAAATGATTGGGCATTATGACCCATTCGTCCAGGGTGACATTTTCCCGGATCGCTTCGGTTTTCTGCCATTCCTCGGCGACTATTTTCCCGATGGGGGAAAGGTGCATTTCTCCATCAATGACCTGGCCGAAAAAGAGCTGGCGACCCTTGGTGCAAATGGTGACAAAATACCAGCCCGGAGAGGTGTAGTCCCAATCTGGGAGGCGGGTGGATTTTATGCGGTATTTGTTTTTGTATTTAGTCATTAGTTTGTTTGCCTGTTTTTCTAAAGCCCCGGCATGTAGAGACGCCCCGCCCCGTAGAGACGCCCCGCCGGGTCGTCTCTACGGGGCGGTCAGGAAACTGGGCAGGAATGAATATTTGGGAATGGAATCCAGGCGATAGTCTCCCTTGTTGAGGATGGCTTCGGCGGCCAAGGTTCCGCTTTTGATGGCCGGGCCGATGCCTTCTCCCATATCCAGGGTGGCCAGCCCGGCCGCGTCCCCGACCAGGAATGCGTTTCCTCGTCTAACTTCTGGAAGGTTTCGATTCAGGTAGTAGACGTGGGAGAAAGGTTGATAAACGTGACCTTGGACCAGGTTCAATTTCTCTAATTTTTCAATGAGATATTGCCAGTGCGTTTTGATGTTCTCCCCCTTCGCAGCCAATTTTTCCACAGTCCCGCCCACGCCAACGTTCAGGTAGCCGTCCGCTTTGGGCACGTACCAGGCGTACCCCGGCAACCCGTTTTCGAAAAACCACAGCCGGCAGCGACCATCCTCCCAGGGATAGGGAAATTCCTCTTCCATGGCCACAATGCGTGCCCCTTCCTGGCGGGGATGGTCGGCTTTAAACAAGGTCCGGTAAAGGGGAGAATGCGTCCCCCCGGCCCCCACCAGGTAGTCTCCAAAATATTTCCCATCGAGAATATAACCATCTTTCGTGGCGGTGATCTCCTTGACCCGGTGCACTTCGAAACGCGCACCGGAGCGTTCCAATAGCCAATGATCGAATTCGTAGCGGCGGATGGCGTGCTGCCGTCCGGGAAGGATGAGGGGGAAGCAGCCCAGGGAGATGCGCAACGAGGAGAAGGTGGTCAGGCCATGGGGATATTCCGCAGGCGTGAAGTCCAGGTCGGTGATCACTTCGGGCGTGATCCACCCCGCGCACGGTTTTTGGCGGGGAAATGGGTGCTGGTCGAGGATCAGGCACCTGGCCCCTCCCTGCCGCAAACGGCGGGCACAGGCAGAACCGGCCGGGCCTCCCCCAATGATGAGAACGTCGTATTTTTTCATAGAAGCCTAATAGTTTTATTGGCCACTCGGTAGGTGCGCGGTCGGGAGACGCTGCGCACATCGAAGACATCGTAGCGTTCCATATTTCCCCCTAGGTGAAACGGCAATTGGGCTGGGAATCGCCCAAGCGGGTCATGACCATCTGCCACAGTTGGGACATGCGGGAGCGAAATCCCCCCGCGCTGCTCAAGAGGTAATAACGCCACATGCGCCGGAAACGCTCATCGTAATCGCTCTTCAGCTCGGGCCAGGCTTCCTCGAAATTGGCGTGCCAGGCGAGGAGGGTTTTGCCGTAATCCGGCCCGAAGTTGTGCCAGTCCTCCATGACGAAAAGGCCTTCCATGGCCGCGCCAAGTTGGGCAATGGACGGCAGCATGCCGTTGGGGAAAATGTATTTTTCTGTCCAAGCGTTGCCTGAGACCGCGCTGTCATTCCGGCCAATGGTATGGATGAAGGCGATGCCGCCCGGTTTGAGGGTGCGGTCTACCACCTCCATGTAGGTGCGGTAGTTTTTATAACCGACATGTTCCATTACGCCGATGGAAATTACGGCGTCGTATTGGCCTTCGACCTCGCGGTAATCCTGCAAACGTAATTCCACGGGGAGGCCTTGGCAAAGTTCCATACCAAGCTCAACTTGCTCTTTGGAGACGGTGACGCCCAGCACTTCCGCGCCATATTCTTCGGCGGCGTATTTGGCAAAGCTGCCCCATCCACAGCCCAGCTCGAGGACTTTCATGCCTGGTTCGAGGCTAATCTTTCGGCAGACCAGGTCGAGTTTGGCTTCTTGGGCCTCATCCAGCGTGGAGGCATCTTTCCAATAGGCGCAAGTATAATTCAGGCGTTTATCAAGCATGGCCTGGTAGAGGTCGTTTCCCAGGTCGTAGTGGTGCTCGCCAATTTCATAGGCCTTCACAGGGGATTGAAGATTAAAGAGTTTGGCCCTGAGCATGTGGAGCATGATCTTCCAATTTCCCTTGACTTTGGTATCCAGCCTGGCCTGGAGGACACGGTTGATGAATTCATCCAGGGCTTCACAGTCCCACCAGCCGTCCATGTAGGACTCGCCCAGGCCCAGTTCGACCTCCCGCAAGACGCGATCGTAGAAACGGGAATCATGGATTTGAATATCCCACGGATGAGGGCCGTTGACTTGAATTTCGGCGTGTTCGAGGAGTTCGCGGATGATGGTTTGGGAATTTTTTGAAGTCATGGTGTTTTCTCCTTACTCGTATATCGTTATCTCGATACTAAATAACTGACGAAACTGCTTACATAACCAATCAGGCCTGCAAAGAGGCTCATGGATGCCCAATGATACCGTCTCGTGCGCATATTTCGCTGTTGAATCAACTTGATCGTAGTATAACATAATCCATCCACCTCCAATTTAATCTGGTATAATGTTGCCAATTATGCGAAAATACATTCTACCCACCTTCCTAGGCATAGTTTTCTTCCTTAGCGCGTTCCCCTCCCCCGCCATGGCTGATGAGGGAGATAGCACCCCCTCCCTTCCCCTTTGCCCGCCTGGGGTGCAAACCGGCCTGGAAAGCGATTGTTATCTTCCCGGGCCTTCCCAATACCTGACAGAGATGGCCGTCCAAGGATACACATTCCCGCCTCTCCCCCTGCCGGCCTCACATCCTGACTCCAGCCTTAACCAAGTTGATTACCAATACGCCTCTGTAAAAAAGAACAGCGCCCCTGTCTTTGCCACCTTAGATGACGCCATAAAACACAATAACAGCAAAATTGTCCAAAGGCTTCGTTCAGGATTTGATTATGTCGCTTACTCAGATTCGTGGATAGCGGGTGGTCGAATCTTCTATCGCACCCAAAAAGGTTGGACGACTTCAGAATATGTTTCAGCGATCACAACCCCCACCTTTCAGGGCTTAGAATTTTCTAAAACGCCACAAAGACCCTTTGGGTGGATCCTCAATTATTTTTCTGACGAACAAAAGACAATCACCAAACGCACCCCGGGCTTCGCAAGAGATGATTATACAGGCCACTATTTAGAGCATCTCGAAGTGGTTCAAATCTACGAAACAGTGGAAATCGATGGCAAAAATTGGTACATGATAGGCCCCGATGAGTGGATCTATCAAACGGCCATCGCTAAGGTCAACCCCAAAGCCACACCGCCTGAGGGCAAAGACATCAATAGCTGGATTGAGATCAACCTCTACGAACAAACGGTGGCTGTCTACGAGAACCGGGAGCTGGTCTTCGCCACCATAACCGCTACGGGAACCGAACCAACTTGGACCTATCCGGGATTATTCCAAATTTATGAAAAGCTGGATACCACAGGGATGCGGGGCGGGTCACGCGCTGAGAACAACGCCTATTATCTGGAAGAAGTGCCCTGGACAATGTACTTCGACGATAGGCGCGCCCTGCACGGCGCCTACTGGCGGCCTTACCTGGGCTTCCCGCAGTCACATGGCTGCGTCAACTTATCCGTGGGGGATGCTCGATGGCTATACGAATGGGGCGAGGTGGGAGATTGGGTCTACGTTTGGGACCCTTCGGGGGAAACGCCGTTTGAAGAGTGATGCGTGAAAAGTGATGCCGCTCGGTCGGGAGACCATGTTATCAGTTATCAGTTATCAGTTTTCAGTTTTCAGTTATCAATGAGCAGTGAGCGTTGTTACTGGTCACTCAATGTCATTAAGTTAGGCAATTAATCATGTCATTTCGACGAGGTTTCGGCACGATTACCGCCGAAAAACGAGGAGAAATCTTGGTTTCAGTCTACCATTTACTTGCGACGGAAAGATTTCTCACTCCGTTCGAAATGACATACTCCTTAACTTAACGACATTGAGTAATGAGTGATGAGGTGATGGGCAGCTAGGGGGCTGGGGTGACGGGGTGGCGGGGTGCTGGGGTGACGGGGTGGCTACCTAACTCCTAACCCGCATCTCCAAACTCCTAACCTGCTCCACCTACCTTCCAACTCTCGCCGAGGGCATCGCTGAGTGCGCCCAACACGGTCATGAGGGTGGAATAATCATCCCGCAACAAGGTGATGGCTTCATTCACGGCGCCCTCTGCCCAGCCCGTATCGCCATGACTGAGATGAGCCGCTTGGGATTGCTCTATATGAGTGGCCAGAAGTTCTCCTACTGGTAAATCAGTCGAGCGGAGAATATGGCGAAAATAGCCCCATCTTCCCGCCGTGGTGAAAGCGCAAATCTCCGCCGGGGAGCAGGTATAAATGATGTCTAAACTGAGAGGAGGGCGGGGCGGAAGGGTGTGTTTCAGGTCTCCATTTTGTTGGTAGCCCACCGAAAGGGCGCTAATTTCTACGGGGACATTGCGGTGCACGCGGTTATCGGCAATTGTGTTTGGAGTCACCGTGTCCGCGGTCGCCAATTGCCGCACTAAGCCGTCATCGTCAATGTGAATATCGTAAATCAGGCCGTAAATATGGTAGTTTTCAGTCACAGGAGCACGCACCAGCCCCCCAAATTGGGGCACGTCCAACTGGTCTACGCGACAGCCAACGATGAAGCCCGTTGTCCCAGCGCGTAACATACGTCCAATTTCTATCGAAGTTGTCATTGATAACTCGTCCTCCCGTCATGATTCTTTAGCTCTTGTTTGTGTGAAGGCTGTCCAGGGGCAATACCTCTCCGCCGGCGTTCCTGATTGATCATGTTCGTTAATAGATCTTTTTCCTCGTAAGTGACCACGGCTATCTCATGGGAGCGGTGGAGCAGGTAGGGATAGCCTTTGGCGCCCAAGGTTTGGCATTGGTGAATTAAAACAGCATGCAAGGCATCCAGTTTGGCACGATCCTCCGCGACCCAGGCGGGGATCTCTACCCTGGCCAACCAGGGATGGTTTTCGCGCCCCACGTTGAGGTAAAAAAAATGCAGGGTGAGGGTGGGGGGATACTCTGAGCGTTTTTGGGATTGGATGCCAAAGACCGCCGAGCGTTCTCCCGGCCCTAGACGCGGGGTGAACAAATCCGCGTCCGAGACCCCTCTGAACTGGCGGTTGCGTCCGGCTTCAGAAAGGTGATCTTCCTCCAAGCGCGCAATTTCTACTAATCTCACCACCAAATCAGCCTGAGGTTTATCCACATAACCGGCTGTAACGGCGCCGCAGGCAATTAATTGATGAAGTGAATCCATATATTCATTAAATGCTTCTTGAATGGCTGCCGAATCTTTACCTGAAGTATCTCCCATACCCCACAGCTCCAAGGGGCCGTCGGTAAGGGTGATCATCAACGGGGGATTTTGGGTCTTTTGATAGCGTGCTAGTAACGCCCCCATATTTTGAGAAGAGACACGTGCAAGATATTCTTCAGCCCATTGCGCTAGATATTTCCGCTCAGCGAGGTCACGTTCCAAGGCTACGTGCCCCGAGGAGACACTGCCGTATTTTGTGTACATGTCATCGCCATATTTGAGCTTGGTCTCTATGAATGTCTCCGGAGCGGCTGACTGACTCAAGTCGAGCACTATGCCGCCCACATTAATGAGATAATAATCCGCCGCGGCGTGCGGGTCGGGATTGATCTGGGAACCATCCGCGGCCAGGAGAAGGGCGTCAGCGGGCACCTCAGGGAGAGGGTAGCTGGCGGTCAACGGCTCTGAGACCGGCAAGGCGCAGCGCAATCTTGGCCTTAGCTCCACAGCGCGTCCGACTTTGGCCCGCAGGGCGTCAGTGTCTTGGGCACAGTCGTCCAAGAGTTGATTGGCCCTTTGGCGCATAGCTCGGAGGCGATCCTCACGGATGACCGAGGTCTCGCCAAGCTCTTTTATTTGCGGTTGAAGTTGGGGGTAGTTGAGGGGCATTGGTTGGTATATTGGGAAACTGGGAAACCGGGAAACTGGGAAACTGGGAAACCGGGAAACTGGGAAACTGGGAAACTGGGAAACTGGGAAATTGGTGCGCTGCACCTGGTTTTAGTCGGGTAGTCTGGTAGTCGCTAGTCTGGCAGTCTGGTAGTCGCTAGTCGGGTAGTCTGGTAGTCAAGGTGCGCTGCACTTGCAGTCCAAAGTGCATTGCACCTGGTTTTTATCGGGGAGCCGTTAGTTTGGTAATCAGGTAGCGGCTCGGAAAATATTTGGAACTGGTTTCCGCTCCGGTTTCCTGCTGCCCGGTTTCCTGCTGCCCGGTTTCCTGCTCCCCGGTTTCCTGTTCCCCGGTTTCCTGTTCCCTGGTTTCCTGCTCCCTGGTTTCCTGATTTACCGCTTTTGTCACCGAACATTTGTTTCAGGTATTTTACATGAAAATGGGTGTTTGTACAAGACCGTCATGTCAGAAAGTTACTGACACTATAGCTCCCAAGCAGTAATAACTCTACTTCGTCTCTGTTCAGACAAGTTATTATGTAGAGTCACCACGTAACCTTTTTCTAGTTGAGCAGATTTTAGCCGCTTATCCAAAATGCTTAGGTGTTTAGCAGTTACAGTTTGTTTAACCTCCAAACCCACCTCACCATCAACCACAAAATCTATCTCCCTGCCAGAGCTAGTTTGATAATAGGTAAGATCATAATCATTAACCAAATTCATCATAACGCTATTTTCTAGCTGGCTACCCTGATTAAGTTCACCCATAATTTGAGCTAAACCAGTATCAGTAAAGTAGACTTTATCTTGTGAAGAAACTTGATTGTCTGGGCTTGATTTTTGCGAAATCAGTTTAATTACATAAGTAGCCTGCAAAAATTCAAGATAGTCATATACTTTTTGTCTCCCAACCCCCAAGGTATTAGCCAAATTATTGACACTCACCTTATGGCCTACTCTTTGCGTTAACAGCACCAGGAGATTCCTGATTATAGAGATATTGCTGAAATCCGTTAAAGAAGATACATCGATCTGAAAATACGAATTAACAATGTCGCGTAAGATCTGTTGTTTTAAATCCTTATCATCCATCAAAACTACTTTTGGAAAACCACCATACTTCATATAACTCTTGTAAAGCCTCCGATATTTATCCTGCAAAGCCAGAGTATTTCTGTCAGCTTTTTCTTGCCAACTCAGATTTTGATCAGTGTAAGCATAGTTAGAAGAAGAGCCTATCTTGACTTCTTTAAAGCACAGGAATTCCTGAAAACTAAGAGGGTACAAATCAAGCACATATTTTCTACCTGCTAAACTTTCATTGAAGTGATTTTTTAAATAAAAGCTACTGGAACCTGATACCACAAATTTAACTTGATAGTTATCAAAAAAGTACTTAATAACTGAAGTGATATTTGGTGCTAGCTGGATCTCATCCAAAAAAACATAAGCTTTTTGAGAGAAATTCAAACCTTCTTCCTCCAGGGAAAGTTTAATATCTCGATAGTTGTTCTGGCTAAAAATATTCCTGACAAAAATGTCTTCCAAGTCAAAAAATAATTTGTTTGTGGAATTGGTTTTAGAGAAAAGATTTTTGAGAAGAGTAGTTTTACCAACCCGTCTCATACCGGTTAATACCACCACTTCCTCTTGTTTGAAATATTGGTCAAGTTTGGACTGAATTAATCTAGGATAGAATACTGATTTATTATTCATTTATAATTTTCCCTTTAGCCCCACCGAAAAATGAGCCGTTATCCAGGAAGCAAACAAAACACCAAGAGGATCTCCGCTGACACCTACTATGCCTTGTGATTTCATTTGTAATTAGTAACTTCTCAATATTCCGGGGAAATGTAGGTCGAAATGGTATTTCGGTGCAAAGTTGCACTTTGCCTAAGCGATTTACCAAATCGCCCTACATCAGCCCTCTATTTTTTGAGATGATACCGTAATTAGACAAATTTTACTTCATCTCCCCTATTTTGTCAATATTCCGATACAATTACGGGGGGTTCTTGTCTACATATACATACAATATAGAGGGGTAGATTTACCGATTAAGCCGCGAATAAATTGCGGGCTTGCAGCAGGCGCACCAGAGGTGCCATGCAAAGCCAGATAGAATCCGACTCCCCTGTTTACCTTGTTTACCTTGTTTACCTTGTTTACCTTGTTTACCTTGTTTACCCTGTTTACCCTGTTTACCCTATTTACCCCTCTCTCCGCTCGCCACTTGCCCACCTGCCACTTGCCCACCTGCCACCTGCCACCTGCCACATGCAAACTTGCAAACTTGCAAACTTGCACACCTGCACACCTGCCACATGCTACCTGCAAACTCACTCCACTCCCAATCCACCAGTTTCCCAATATACCAACCCCCATAGTATAATACCCCCCATGGAAAACACCTACACCTTCCACCCGCCCCGCCGGATGGGAACTCTTTTTCACCACCTAAGCATTACCTTGCTAACTAGCGCAGGGTTGTGGGGGATATGGCAAATCAGCCAGGCCCAGGTAGGCCCCCAACTTCTCCTTTATCTCTTCACCCTGTTAATCGCCTTATTCACCATTCCCTTCCTCATTTACCGCTATTACGCCCTGCGGAATTCCAGCTACACCCTCACCAGAGAAGGTATCCACATTCATTGGGGATGGCGGAACGAAACCATCCCCATGAACACCATCCACTGGGTTCACCCTACCGATGACCTGGAGACCCCGCTCCGCCCGCCCCGCATTCGCTGGCCTGGGGCCATAATCGGCAAACGAAAATTCACCCGCGGCCCTTCCGTAGAATTCATGGCTTCCCGACAGAAAGACCTGCTCGTACTTGCTACTGCCAATCACTATTATGCTATCTCACCCAAAAATGTGAATCAATTTCTAGCCGCTTTCCACAATCTCACCGAATTAGGCTCTCTCCACAACATACCCCACGAATCCACCCATTCCACAGCCTTGCTATCACAAATATGGCAGGAAAAACCTGCCTTCTACACCGTCATGGCCGGCTTGATGCTTAATTTCAGCCTCTTGATATGGGCACTTTTCATCATCCCCAATCGCTCCCAAATATCACTGGGGTTCACCCCCCAAGGTCTTCCTCACGCTCCCCTCGACAGCGTGCGCCTGATCCTCCTGCCCATCCTTAACACACTAAGTTTCCTCACCAATTTTATTTTGGGCTTATTCCTCTTCCGAAGTGCTCAAAATAAACTTCTCTCCTACCTCCTGTGGGGGAGCAGCATCTTGGTTGCTCTTATTCTCCACACTGGCGTCTACTTTATCACCAAATAATCCCCACATATGCTCAACGTAGCACACACGTTTTCCACACAGCACCCGCAGTTATCCACAGTTTACCCCCTAGTTATCCACAGTTTTCGGCAAATTCCCCTTGGCACCGCACTCTAAGAACATGAGCTAATTTAGTGTCTTCTCAATATTATAAAGATTCTTCCTATGACCGTTGAAATGTGGATCACTTTAGGAATTCTGGCAACAGCCATTCTTTTATTCATCACCGAATGGCTTCGGGTGGACCTGGTTGCCCTGGGCGTGGTTATCAGCCTTATGGTGAGCGGCGTCCTCTCACCCGAAGAAGCTATCCAAGGTTTTTCGAGTCAAGTGGTTCTAACAGTGGCCGCGCTTTTCGTGGTAGGCGGGGCTGCTATGCAAACCGGCCTTGCCGATGTCATTGGCCAACGTATCCTGACTTTGACAGGGAACAGCCCACCCCGTTTGACGGCGGTCATCATGGGCACGGTGGCTCTCCTCTCAGGCTTCATTAGCGATACAGGCACCGTAGCCGTCATGGCCCCCACCGTTCTCAGCCTGAGCTGGCGCTCTAGAATCCAGCCATCGAAATTGCTTCTTCCCCTGTCTATTGGCTCCCTGCTTGGAGGAGCCACAACCCTGATCGGCACGCCGCCGAATATTATTGTCAGCGATTTGTTAGTAAAAAATGGACTGCCTCCCTTCCAGTTCTTCGACTTCACGCCCATTGGCCTCGCTATCCTTGCTGCTGGGATACTCTTTGTCACCGCAACGAGCCGCTGGCTCCTCCCTGACCGGGTTGCTTCTCCCGATGTTCAGCGCGTCGAAACACCAGATGAGTTGGTACAGCTCTATAAATTGCCTGAAGGTCTCTTTCGCTTGCGGGTGCGGAAAAGGTCACCTTTGGCCGAAAAAACCCTGGAAGATGCTGCCCTACGCAAAAACTTCTCTCTCACAGTATTGGAAATCCTCCGCTCCCCCGCCCCAAGGCCTCTCGCCAAGGTCGGGGATAAACGTCTCATCCTCCAGGAAGAAGAGCCTAAAAGCATCCCCCTCACGCCCCAAACCAAGCTCCACGCTAACGACATTCTCATCTGCCAAGGAGAACCAGGGGACATCAGCCAAGCTTCAGCACATTGGAAGTTAGGGCTTCAACCAGCCCAGGCCAAGGACAAAGAATCCCTAGTGAACAATGAGGTCGGCGTCGCGGAAGTGCTTTTACCTCCCCGCTCCTCTCTGATTGGCAAAACGCTGGTCTCAGCCCATTTTGGCAGTCGACATAAATTAACCGTGTTAAGCATTAACCGCCCGGGGGTGAAAAGACAACTCCCGCTCAAAGAAACCAAGCTGGAATTTGGAGACACCTTGCTGGTCCAAGGCTCCTGGAAGGACATCCTAGCCCTCCGAAAGAAACGTCGTGATTTTGTGGTAGCTGGTCAGCCCGAAGCCATGAGCGGACCTCCCAAACAAGGGAGAGCGCCCCTGGCTTTGCTTATCCTGGCCGGTATGCTGGTTTTGTTAGTTGCCAACTTTATGCCCATGACTACGGTGACTATGCTGGCCGGGTTTTTGATGATCATTGTCGGCTGCCTGAGTATAGACGACGCCTACAAGGCTGTGGATTGGAAGAGTCTGGTGCTGATCGCCGGTATGCTTCCCATGAGCACTGCCTTGCAAAAGGTAGGCCTGGTCAATGTGGGAGCGGACTGGTTGGCCCGAACATTGGGTGAGATGGGGACAGTTCCCATCATGGCTACTTTATTTTTGATTACGTCTCTTTTTACACAGGTGATTTCTAATACCGCGACCACGGTTTTAATTGCGCCAATTGCTTTTTCAATTTCACAAAAATTAGGGGTACAACCTCACGCATTTTTGATGCTGGTGGCTATCGCATCCTCCACCGCTTTCGCCTCGCCCGTGGCTTCTCCGGTGAACACCTTGGTAATGGGCGCAGGAGATTATCGTTTCAGTGATTATTTGAAAATTGGTCTCCCCCTGATCTTGATTTCCTTGGTAATTGCTGTGCTTATCTTGCCGCTGCTTTGGCCGTTCTAAAGTTGGTATATTGGGAAACTGGGAGATTGGGAGGCTGGGAGATTGGGAAACTGGGGGATTGGGAGACTGGTAGACTGGGAAACTGGGAAATTAGTATACTGGTATATTGGTCACGACCAATATACCAGTATACCAATATTACCAATACACCAATTACCAATATACCAACCCCCAATCTACCAACTCATCTCTCCCGCAAGGGAGGGAATAACAACACTTCGCGGATGGTGCGCTTGTCGGTGAGGAGCATCACCAGGCGGTCGACTCCCATCCCAAAGCCGCCGTTGGGCGGCATGCCGTAACGCATGGCGCGGAGGTAATCCTCATCGATGGGATGATATTCATCATCCGCGCTGTCGTAGGCGCGGCCCATCTCCAAGAAACGCTCTTCCTGGTCAATGGGGTCATTGAGTTCAGTGAAAGCGTTGCCCATTTCCATACCCCCAATAAAGAATTCAAAACGCTCCACGGTTTTTTCGTCACTGGGTTTGGTCTTTGCCAGGGGTGAAATATCACGGGGATAATCATATAAAAAAGTAGGTTGAATAAAATTCGGCTCCAGGTAATGGCCGAGCAAATCATCGATTAATTTACCCCGAGAGGCGTTAGGGTTAAACTCCATCTCCAAGCCATCCATGGCTTCCACAAGGCTTTCGCTGGTGGGGTGTTCGGTGATGTCAATGCCAATGGCGTCAATCAGGCCTTGGCGAAGCTCAACGCGTTTCCAAGGAATCTCGAAGTTGATCTTCTCTCCCTGATAGGTTAAGACTCGCTCACACATAATAGTCTCAACAACGTGGGCTAACATAGCTTCGGTGAGATCCATGACATCCTCATAATCCGCGTAGGCCATGTAAAACTCAATTTGCGTGAATTCAGGGTTATGTTTAAATGAGACACCCTCATTGCGAAAATCGCGCCCAATTTCGTAAACACGTTCGAAGCCCCCTACCAACAAGCGCTTTAGATACAACTCGAATGAGATGCGCAGGTATAAATCTTGTTCGAGCTGATTGTGATGGGTCACAAAAGGCTGAGCGGCTGCTCCCCCGTAAATGGGTTGGAGAATGGGAGTCTCCACTTCTAGGAAGCCTTGCCCATCCAGGAAGTCTTGTAAAGCGCGGATTGTTTTCGAGCGCACGCGGAAAACTTCCCGCACGTCGGCGTTGACGGCCAGGTCCGCGTAGCGCTGGCGGTAGCGCGTCTCGGGGTCAGCCAAGGTGGCATGCTGGACGACTTCCCCGTCCACAACCTCGTCTTTGGCGGCGGGGAGAGGGGTGACGGCTTTGGAGAGCATCCGGTAGGAAGAGACCCACAAGGTGACCTCTCCGGTTCGGGTGCGGAACATCTTCCCGCTGGCTTGGATGAAATCCCCCAAGTCGAATTTATTATCGAAGAATTTAACCTGCTTTATGCCAATATCATTGGCGCGGAAGAAAAGCTGGACGCGGCTGGTGCCATCCTCGATGTGAGCAAAAGTGATTTTGCCCATGGGGCGCATAGAACGCACCCGTCCCACCAATGTAGCAAGGATTGGCTCAGCATTGTCATCACCTTCAATTTCTTCGAAGGCTTGAATGGCTTCCAAATTAGTATGCGTCCGCTCCACGCGCCGGGGATAGGGGTTAATACCTTGAGCTTGAAGAGCCTCGATTTTTTCTAGACGAACTTTCTCTAAATTCGAGTATTCTGGCATGGTTAGTATCCTTTTATGAAAGGGTTAGCACGTGGGTTTCTGCTCTTTCTACAAAAAAAGCCCCGCGCGGATAAAATCGCACGGGGCGCACGTGTTCCGCAAAATAATTAGCCAATTTCCAATATCTTAACTGAGAAAACACCACCAGGGGCGAGAACATCCACTTTATCGCCTTCAGAATGACCCAATAAGGCGCTTCCACAAGGGGATACGTTTGAAATACGCCCTTCGAGGGGGTCGGCTTCGACCTTGCCAACAATGGTATAGGTTTCTACATTTCCTTCTTCGTCCTCAATAGTCACTCGAGTCCCTATCTGCACCACATCAGCCTCAGAAACGGTTTCCACAATTTCCACATCGGATAATACACCTTGCAAATAATGGATACGGCCTTCTACAAAGGCGCTGGCATTTCTGGCTGCCTCAACCTCTCCATCAGCATCAACGCCTAATGGGCCGCCATCTAAGGCTTCACGAAGACGCTCGGCAACCTCCTGACGCTTTTCCGTCTTCATAAACGCTATCTCATTCTTGAGTTTTTCATATCCTTCTTGAGTCAAATATGTGGTGGCCATAATGTTATTCCCCTCGAAGTTTGAAAATGTGTCTATAATGTATCTATTAACAAGAAAAGAGCTTTGTCGGACAATGTTTGCCCTTAAAAGCCTCAAAGGATGGGTATTCTATCATGGGGGTTTTGAGATTGCAAGTTAAAATCAAGACGACTAAGGATATGGCATAAAATCACCCGGTTAATTTGATTCATCGTGAGTTCTCCAAAGTTTAAGACATAAAACCCTCGGAGGTCTTTTGGCACACAACTTGCAAAAAATGTTTACCGAAGCCCACTAGTGAATTATCCGTAATCGGCTCAATTATAGAAAATTTTTTCTTGACGGTCATCTATTTATATGCTAGCATCATTAGAATAAAGTCCGCAAGAGGGATTTCTTATAGTATAATTAGGGCCTGATAGCACACTTAGCAAGGAGAAGTTGCCCCATGAAGAATCATTATCCACTCACTCTTGTATTGGCCATCATCCTAGTTGTTGGGCTGTCGGCTTGTGAAATGAAGGCTTCCACGCCCCCACCCCTAACTGAAGATACGGATCAANAAATTATGGACAGCATGGCTGAGACCCAGATTGCCAAAGCCGGGGAGGCTGACAGCCAAGAATCTGAGGGAGGCGACGAAGTAGCCGGCAGCGCTTTGGGCGAAAAAACGATGACCCCCGCTGTGGGAAGTGAATCCGACCAGGCAACTGCAGCCCCTACTAACACCCTGGTTCCCGCCCCAACTTCTACCCCAGTGCCGGTTGATTCCTACCCAGTTCCCACCAGCTACACGATCCACAAAGGTGAGCACCCTTACTGCCTGGGAAGGCGCTTTAACATCAATCCCGATGACCTCCTCGCTCATAATGGGTTATACAGAGGCTCAACTCTATATCCCGGCCAAACGCTCCAAATTCCCTCCAACGCTCGACCCTTCCCGGGCGTCCGAGAGCTGAAGCCCCATCCCACGACTTATACAGTGGTGGCCAATGATACCTTCTACTCGATAGCCTGCAAGTTTGGAAATGTTGACCCCAGGGCAATTGCCCAACACAATGGCATGGGTGTCTCTCAAGGCCTAAGCCCGGGCCAATCTATTGCTATTCCCTAGGCATTGGTCAGATCTTTTGAAAAGATCCCCCAACCGTGTAGAAAAAGCAGCCTTGTTTCTTCCAAGGCTGCTTTATTCATTTAAAACTTCACTCACGGGCTTCAATGCGGTATACTAGAGACTACTCCCGCTGTGGGATTAGACACATTCGCAAACTCTATGCAAAGGAGGAAAAGCCCCTATGAAACACGCTATTAGCGTTAGTCTGGGTTCATCCACACGAGATAAAGTTGTTGAAGTGGAGTTATTGAACCAACGTGTAAAAATAGAACGGATTGGGACAGATGGTGATGAAGATAAGGCCAGAAAGCTGTATCAAGAGCTGGATGGGAAGATAGACGCTTTTGGCGTAGGCGGCATTGATTTAGGCGTACACACGCCCTGGAAGGATTATCCTCTCCACGCAGCGACCAAAATGGTAAAAGACGTTCGCCATACCCCTTGCGTTGACGGTGGGGGACTGAAAGCCACCCTAGAAGCGCGAGTCATGGACGTTGTCGAAAACGAAATTGGAGATCGAATTCAACCCAAAACCGCCTTTTTGGTGGCCGGAATCACGCGCTATGGAATGACGGAATCTTTTTTCCGAAATGGCTACGATTGCACTTTTGGGGATTTAATGTTTGGCCTAGACATCCCTATCCCTGTCAAAGGACAAAAAAATATAGCCTTCTTAGGACGCTTACTTTTGCCCATTGTGGGCAGGATGCCAATTAGTATGCTCTATCCCACGGGAGAAAAGCAACTGGAAGTGACCCCAAAATATGTGAAGCATTACCAAGGGAACACTGTAACCGCTGGGGATTGGCTCTATATCAAACAACATATGCCT
The DNA here is from genome assembly GCA_018263575.1 of Chloroflexota bacterium. Taxonomy (GTDB): domain Bacteria; phylum Chloroflexota; class Anaerolineae; order Anaerolineales; family UBA11858; genus B10-G9. The sequence goes on from JAANWX010000105.1 coordinate 42,181, forward strand.
GAAAACATGGGTGGAAAAGTGATTGTCACCAACACGACCACCGAAGACGATATTACCTTTTTAACCGCACGAGGGATCAAGTACCTGGTAACGACCACACCGGTCATGGATGGGAGATCATTTGGCACGAATATGCTCGAAGCGGCCCTTGTGGCCGTAGCCGGGAAGGGGCGTGCCCTTAAAAAGGCCGAATTGGAAGATATCATCGCCCAACTTGGCCTCGAACCACAAATCCGGGAGCTAAACTAAATGGATGCCATTGTCGCGGCCGGTGGGGTCCCAACCCCCGGTGATCCTCTCTATCCATACACGCAGGGGAAACCCAAGGCTCTCGTGGAAGTAGCCGGGAAACCCATGCTTCAATGGGTCCTAGAGGCGCTCAGTCAGGCCCCAAGTATAGACAATATTGTTGTGGTAGGGTGCAAAGACCAGCAAGGCCTGCTGGCTCTACCCGAGCCGATTACCTTCCTCCCCATCCAGGATAATATTCTGAGAACTGTCCAAACAGGGGGAGAGGCTCTCCTAGAGATCAACCCCGGCGCTGAATACGCGGTACTATCCTCTGCCGACATCCCAGGTATAACCCCCGAAAGCATAGATTGGGTCGTAAACTCAGCCTTAGAAAGCGAACACGACGCCTACTATAACGCTATTCCCCGTCATGCAATGGAAAAAGGGTACCCCGATTCGGGGCGGACTTTCACCAAGCTCAAAGGGTTGGAAGTCTGCGGAGGCGACTTATCGATTGCCAAGATGAGCCTGCTAAGTACGGACAAAGAGATATTCGAACGCCTCTTTGCGGCTCGAAAAAATCCTTTCAAAATAGCCAGCCTAGTTGGTTATTCCACCCTGTTTTTGCTCCTGACCCGCCTTCTAACGCTAGAGAAGGGTGTGGAGCGCGTTTCCCAAAGTTTGGGAATAAAGGGTCGGGTAATGCTTTGTCCTTACCCCGAAATTGGCATGGACGTTGACAAACCTTATCAATTGGAACTTCTTCGCCAGGATTTAAAATAATGCAGAAGGACGATGTGCGCAGCTTGTATGGGCTTAGTTCTACAAAGATGCTTTTGTATACCTGCTTGGTGGCGATTTACCAAATCGCCCTACATGGCCTAAGGGATGTTCTGCAAAGAACTGCGGCTAGACTGGCGATTTACCAAATCACCCTACATGACCTAAAGGACGTTCCGCAAAGAACTGCGGCTAGGATATTGTATGAACCTAAAGAATATTTTCTTGAAGGACGCTCACCTATCAAGGCGGCTTGCCATCTCCGAAGACAGAAAATTACTTCAACGGATAGCCAGTCTTCTGGCGCACTCTGGGGATTCTTGGTTTTGGGGTGCGGGATTAGGCATTTTATGGCTGCTGGGCCCCCAAAGTTGGCGGCCCAAAATTTACGTGTACTTCCTAGGCATTTTTGTTACAGCCGTGACGGTGATGGTCCTGAAATTCACCATCCGCCGCCCCCGGCCAACCAGCGAGTGGGGGGATATCTACCGGAAGACGGATCCCCATTCTTTCCCCTCTGGGCACGCGGCCAGGGCGACCATGCTCGCCGTGGTGGGGCTGGGGCTAGGACCGACCGGCTTGGGCATTCTTTTGGCGCTGTGGGCCCCGCTGGTAGGACTGGCCCGCATTGCCCTGGGCGTGCATTATATTTCCGATGTCCTGGTAGGGATGGGTGTGGGGATTGTCTTTGGGGTGCTTAGTTTGGCGGCCAAAGGTGCGATGCACTTGTAGTTCAAAGTGCGTTGCACCTGGGGTAGTCTGGTAGTCTGATAGTCATTAGTCTGGTAGTCTGATAGTCATTAGTCTGGTAGTCGTTAGTCTGGTAGTCGTTAGTCTGGTAGTCGTTAGTCTGGTAGTCCGGTAGTCGCTGGTCAATGTCATTTCGACGAAGTAAAAGAAAGATTTCTCCTCGTTCCTCGTCGAAATGACATTTTGTTCTTAATTTCCTGATCCCTGATTTCCTAATCCCCTGATTCCCGATCCCCAGTTTCCCAGTCTCCCAATCCCCAGTCTCCCAATTTCCCAGTCTCCCAGTTTCCCAACCCTACTCCAACGAGAACACGACCACCACGGGGTCATGGTCAGATTTGCTCATGGGCGATGTGTCGCCAGCGGGATGCGGGGGGAAATTGGTGTTGACATGTAGCACGTTCACCTGGGAGAGAAGGGCCATTAGCTCCGGGGTGACCAAGATATGGTCAAGCACCTGGGCTTGCCCCTGGTAGATGTAGGTATAACGTTCCTCATCGGGTAAGAGCGTAAAGGTGTGTTCCAATCCCGCCTCGCGGAGGGTGTCAATGGGTTTTGAATCGTAGTAGGAGTTCAAATCGCCAATCACAGCCACGTAAGCGCCGGGATTCTCGGCTAGCAGTTCTTCCAGGATGGTCACGTTCCAGGCGGCCTGGGCCGTGCGGCGGGGTTCTGTGGCCTCCTCGCCGCCGCTCATTGAGGTGAAATGGTTGTTGAGGACGAAGATGGGCAATGGTCCCGCACCTGTATTAACGTCCACTTCCAGGAGGAGCGGTGGGCGACTGGTCAGGCCTTCCGGGGCGGGAAACTGCTCCACGTTGCGGATGGTGGCCAAGTCTCCCCGAACCAGGTATCCCACATCAATGCCGCGACTGTCCGTCCCCTCCACCAAAACGGCTTCATAAGCATAATCGGCCAAGACTTCCTGGGCAGCAATATCTTCCAGAATGTCTATGTTTTCCACCTCTTGGAAGCCGATAAGGGTGGGCGCGCCGGAAGCCAGGATGGTGTTGACCACTTTGGTGATATCTAGCTGGTATTCACTCAAAGAGGGCAAGGGAGGGCTGGAGGGGTGAGGCTCTTTGATGTCAAACAGGTTCTCCACGTTCCAGGAGGCAATGCTGAACGCGGTTGGGGGCGTGGGTTGGAGCGTGGGCAGCTCGTGAGGAACGGCAACCACCTGGGGGATTTTGATAGGCAGAATTTTGTAACGCCCGTAAGTGTAGGCCAGGGGACCGGCTAAATCCGTGACACGGTCACCCATGCCCACCACGTAATCCAAGGTTGAACTATCTTCATGGGTCTCAGAGCTTCCATCATCGACGGTGATGGCATAGCCATTTTCTTCTCCCTGGAAAAGGAGGGAAACGTTGTGCTCTTCTAAGACAAGGGTATATTCGCCATATTTTGTGGTGGGGGAGACGACCATAGCCGGGCGGGTGACGCGGACGTACATCCCCTCCAGCGATTCATAATACTCCGCCGAAGCGAGTGTGCCTTGGGGGGGATCCAGTTCATGGAGGAGAGGCAGGGGCTGACCCTCGCCGGTCACGACCACGTCGGAAGCGGAATCGATTTTGAGCTGCGTTTGCTGGTAGGTCTCGCGGACGACTCCGCTGACTTCTACCCAATCCCCTTGTTCGAGGTCGAAATTCCCGCTGGCATCTTCGGTGTCGATGAAAAGCCCACTCGAAGTTCGGAAGTCATCATCACTCTCAAGTTCCTGAATCCAGAAGCCGTCTAATTCTGGGAAGGCGCCCGTGACGACGCCTGAGGTGGTCACCGGGTCCAGGACATAGGGAGAACGGTCTCCTGTACCTTGGATGGCCCAAATGGGAACGTTTTCGCCCACAAAGACGTGATGGGTATCAGCAAGGGCGGCATCTGTCCACTGGCGGGAAACGGCCCAGGCGTTTTCCAAGGTGAGGTATCCCACCCTGGTTCCGGCCCGTAGGTCAACGCTGACGCTAACGCTTCCCCCCTCCCCTTCCAGTTCATGCACCCACCAGCGAAAACGGTTGTTGGGCATCAACGTCCCCTCGTCCAAGACTTCTTCTACCCACACATTTTGGGGTAAGGCTACGCTAACGTCTACCCCCGTCATCGTGTCTGGGGTGTAGTTCGTGGCCGTGAGGGTAACTGTGAAAACCTCGTCAAAGGCCACTGTGTTGGGCGCATCCAGTGTGAGGTGGAGAACAGGGGGATAGACTTTTTGCAGGTCAGCTTGTTGGCGAGGATAAAGCTGTAAACGGCCATCGCGCACCTCGAGAATACCTCTGACCGTATAATGGTCTTCTAGCTCCACCATTTCGATGTTAATGCCGGTATTCTTGTCGAGGTAGAGGTTGAGAATATTTCCCTCTTCATCGGCCAGGTCAATCTCATAGCTGTAGGAAAACTCCTCCGCGCGGAGGACTTCCCCTTCTACCTGCACCAAATGAGCTGGCAAGGTTTCTTTTTCTGTGGCGGCATCGAGGATGCTGACTTGTTCTGGTTCCCAAAGCGTGTCTTCTGCGGCCTCCTCTATGATTTCCACTTTGTCCACATCGTTAACGATCAACTCAACCGCCCCCCGGTAGAGTTCAGGCGTGCCCTGGACACGGACGCGGTCTCCCAGGGAAACTTCCACCGCACCCTCACCCCCCGGCACCCAAACCTGGATTCCCCCCGTCTCATCCGCCAGGTAGAATTTGGTGTTTCCGCCCCCGGCATAATATCCGCCAGTGTACATGGTGGCAATGCCCTCCACGGCGACTTCTTTGGCCAGCAAAGTGCGGGCTGTCTCGATGGGAATCGAGCCTCCGGCAATGACCGTGTCGACAGGCCCGCCGTAAGCGGGGACATCCCAATCATCAGCCTGGACGTAGTAATTGGCGATGCGCGTGGACACATAAGTCCAGGGAGCTTGAGCGGTTATTTGGACTGAAACCGTCTCTTGCGGAGCTAACTCCTCTCTATGCCAGGTGAGCGTCTTGCCGTCCACTTGGAAGACATCGGAGGCGCTTAAAATTTCAATTTCATCCGGAAGGAGGAGTTCAGCCTCTATGCCGTGCAAGTTTTGTTCAGTTTTATTGGCAATAGTCAGGGCATAGCCAAAAGTGTCTCCGGGATTGATCTGCGAGGGAGCGTCGAGAGCAATCTCTAAGCGTTCTTCTTCTATGGGAGAACTCAAGCTGGCCGTCCCTTGGGGATTGGGAGCCGAGTTCAAGGCAAAATCTTGGCCGTTATCGGCACTGTCCACCCCATTCCCGGCCTCTCCACCAGGTTTACGCTCCAGGGATTGGCCGCGTTCCATGGCTGGGGCCGGGTCACTTTCCCCGTATTGCTGAGCATCATCCCCCCAGGCCAAACTATCGGAAAGGGTGTCATCCGCCTTGCGAAGCAGCAAACCGCCCCGGCTGGTGGCTAGGGCAATCTCGAAGATAGCGTCGACGGTAACCCCATAATCTTCCTCCCCACGGCCCAAGAGAAAATGCCCGTGAGGGGGAACGACAGCTGATTCAGTCCAGCGGTGGAGGATGAGTTCGTCTTCACCTTCCGCCAACTGATACCACAGCGTCCAGCCCTTGAGGTCAATGGGCTCTGTGGCGCTTGTGTTGTAGAGTTCAATGAACTCGTAACCGTTATTGCCTTCGGCCCCAGCCATCACTTCGCTAACGACAATGGTTGGCTCGGTGACTACCTCCGGCGTGGGAGAGGGGACTATGGTCGGCGTCTCCGGCGGGGGTGTGGGCGCTGCGCAGGCGGCGAGAAGGAGGGTGGCAAGGATTATCGTGGCGAACCAAAAGTGCTTTTTCATGGAATTAATCTCCGTTTACTCTTCACTCAGTATCTTGTCAATATTTCGGGGAAATGTAGGTCGAAATGGTATTTCGACTGACGAGTTACCAACTCGTCCTACATCATTTCCCCTATTTTTTGAGATGTTACATCACTCATTACTCAATGTCATTTAGTTAAGGTTTTTGGCCCAGACCTGACAGGTTTTAGAGCACACTTTTAGACAGAAATATGCTCTTGGTTGCACCGGATCGAGTTAAAAATGTCGCGTCGGGAAACCTGTCAGGTCTACAAAATTTAATGACATTGACTCATCACTCTTCACGTTTCACGATAGCCTATTTTACCGCATGTTGGGGGGACGGGGGAGGTTAAGCGGGGGAACAGAGAAGGGTCACGCCCATAAAAACGAAAAAGTTTGCTATAATGGGAGCGTCAAGTGGTTTTTAGCACTGAAGAACAACTTAAATCATTGAAAAATGCCCAGTTCGATTAACGCATACCGCCAAGAAATAGAGAACGCACTCTATAATAACCCATTTGTGCATGAGCAGAAAATCTTCCTGGATGATCGCAGTGAAGTCTGGTTTTTGCGGGGAGATGTACGCCACATTACCCCCATTTACTCAATGCCCCACACCATAAACACATAAACGACAGGAATATTGTTTCATCTTCGACACCCACCCTTCAACAAGTACTAAAAGAAATAGAGACGTTAATTAGCACAGATTAGCGATTTTCTTTAAAAAAATAATGCCACGCCGATTCTATTACTTTTTACTAGCAAGCATTTTATTGGGGCTTATCCTCTTCGCACCTGTTTTGCACGCCCAGGCCCAGGCGGGCACTGCCTACCAGATGATAGCCGCCATTAACCAGCTCAGGGCGAATAATGGTTTGGGGCCGCTCGTGGAACACCCTATTCTGATGTCCATCGCCCAATCGCACAGCGAGTACCAGGCCGCCAGGGGACAGGGAGGGCACTACGGTCCGGGCGGCTCAACGCCCAAAGACAGGGCCTTGGCGGCTGGATTCGGCAGCGAGGCTCCCCAAGGGGTTTACATCGCCGTCTCCGAAAATTGGGCCGCCGGAAATAACCTCTCAATCCAGCGTACAATTTACGAGTTCTGGAACGACCCGGTCCACATGGCCACCATGTTAGGAGAGCAATACCATTTCATTGGAGCCGGCGTCGCCTTCGATGGCGATTACGTCTACTACACGGTCGATACAGGCGGCTGGGCGGGAGCGGTAGACGTAACCCCCAACCCCAACCCGCCCACCGGACAGGCCTTCACCCCGCAGCCGACCACGACCGCCGTCCCAGTGGTCACCTCCACGCCCAACCCCGACGGCTCCATCATCCACACCGTTCGAACCGGCCAAACCCTATATACCATCTCCGTCGTTTACGACATCCCCCTGGAAGAACTCATGGCCATCAACGGCTTCAACGAAAACACGGTGCTCTATGTGGGGGATGAAGTGACCATTCGCCCCGGGGAAACGCCCACCGCAAGCTCACCATCACCCAGCGCCACGCTCCCTAGCCCGTCCCCCACTCGTCATATCCCGTTAGGGAGAGTCTCCCCCGCCCCAACAGAGTCCCCCCCCGAACCATCCCCCACGCCCGAGCCATCACCCACCTCTCACCCCGGGACAAACACCACCGCCCCAGCTAGCAACCCCACAATGATCATTGCTTCCGTTCTCGTCGCCGGGGGAGCAATTATAATGACACTCATACGCAGCTTTATCAAAAAATAGGGGGCTGATGTAGGGCGATTTGGTAAATCGCCTAGGCAAAGTGCAACTTTGCACCGAAATACCATTTCGACCTACATTTCCCCGGAATATTGAGAAGTTACAAAATAGGTTTATAATAAGAGTAGTTCCAGCTTAGCTACAAAGGAGTTGTTTATGCTTGGAGATTTGTTACTAGGGCCTATTGTAGGGGGATTAGATGAGGACAGCGTGCACTTATGGGGAAGAACAGACCACCCGGCAACTTTACACGCCTGGCTAGGAGAGAACGAGGATTTGAGCAATGCCCGGCTGGCGGGAAAATCTCTCCCGCTGGCGGCTGAGAACGGGTTCGCTGGCGTGGTCCCGATCACGGACTTAACGCCCCAAACAACGTATCACTACGCCCTCACCCTGGATGATGACCCTCCCAACCCTGAGAATGGTCCTTATCCCTCTTTTACCACCTTTCCTCCCTGTGGTGAGCGGAAAAACTTCTCATTCTCGTTCGGGTCTTGTTTTCTTCCTTCTACGCCTGAAAGCGGGAAAACTTTCGCGGCTATCGATGCCCACCGGGTAGAACACGGGCTAGATTTCGGCCTTTTTCTAGGAGACCAAATTTACGCTGATAATTTCGCCAATAATGGGCTTGAGCGGGTGGCTCTCACCTTGGAAGATTACCGGGATGTATATACTTATGGTTGGTCGTACAAGTCTTTCCGAAATCTGCTTATGCATTTACCGGCTTTTATGACCCTGGACGACCATGAAGTGGATGACGACTGGACCTGGACGGACAGCACGCGCACTGAGGCTAAAATCCCAATTTGGGATAAGTTCAAACGTTGGAGGGCCAGACGCTCTCCTCAGGAATGGCATTTACCTACCAGCCGTGTTCAGACCGCTTTACAAGCCTATTGGGAGCACCAGGGTATGCACGCCCCGCATTTTGAGCTTCCCCTTCAGATAGATGAGGAAGGGACATATACTTTCCAGGAAAGCGATCCCGGCTCTCTGGCCTATACTTTTGAGTATGGGGCAGCGGCTTTCTTTGTGCTGGATACGCGCACAATGCGCGTCAAGGGGAAAAATGAGCGCACCATGTTGGGGAAGGGGCAATGGGCCGCTCTCAAAGAGTGGCTAAGCACGGTAAACGACCAGTATCCCGTCAAATTTTTGGTGTCTTCTTGTGCTGTGCTGTTCGATATGTGGGTCGATATTGCCCGTGACCGCTGGGCAGGATTCCCGGAAGAACGCGAACATCTTTTACACTTTCTAGCTGCAAACGAGATTGAAAATCTATTCATCTTGACCGGAGATTTGCATTCGGCGCACGCTCTCCACGTTAATTTGTATGGACCCATGGGGGGGAGCATTCCCCTGTGGGAGTTCTGCTCGACGCCTTTTAACCAAAATCAAAACTGGTTTGCACCGCGCACATATAGGAAACTTAACTCTGATGTCGTGAAAGATCAGCATATGCGTTTCTTGTATTTGGGAAATAATTTTGGTGTGATTGATGTAGACTTCGATGAGGATGGGGAGCCTACGGTAACGTTTACCTTGCACGATGAGGACGGTGCAGCGGTGGAAAGGGAGATTGTGGATTAGTTACCTATAATTCTTGCCAACAATGCCTTGAACTCACTTGGGTTTTCCCGGGTGAGTAATTTTCTGCGCACCTCGGGGGACAAGTCGTAGGGGGAGAGATAACGGGCGGCGAATTTCCGGAAGAGGATCAAACCCCGTTTCGGGCCATAGAATTCCAGGCTGCGGTTCAGGTGGATGAGCATCGTTTCTTCAACTCGGGAGGGGGAGACCTCGCCCCGGTCCAGTCCGGAAAATATCCAGGGATTCCCCCGCGCCGCGCGCCCAATCATCACCCCCTCACAACCAGTCTGATCCCGCATCGCCTGAATATCGGCCACGGTTTTCACGTCCCCGTTCCCCACCACGGGAATAGAAACCGCCTGGCAGACTTCGGCTATCGCGTCCCAATCAGCCTTACCCGTATACCCCTGCTCCTTGGTGCGGCCGTGAACGGCTACCAACGCCCCGCCATTCTCCTCGATGATTTGCGCAATTTGGACGTAATTTTTGTGATCCTCCCATCCCAAGCGAATTTTCCCCGTGATGGGGATATCCAAGTACTGCGTGAGGGCCTTGAAAATACGGGCAACCTCACGCGGAGAACGCATCAACCCAACGCCCGCGCCCCTGTTGGCAATCGAATTATTGGGGCAGCCCATATTAACATCAAGTATATCTGGCCCCCTTTCGCGAAGGCGGAGAGCGGCTTCCAAAATTGTTTCCGCCTCATGGCCATAAAGCTGGTAAACAACGGGGCGCTCCTCCTCCCTATAAGCCAATTTCTTTTCCACATAGTGGGGGCGATTCAGGACATCCGCGGCCCTGACGAACTCCGTATAACTCATGGCGGATCCCAAATCCCGGCACAAAGAGCGGAAAGGCCAGTCGGAGTAGCCGTCCATGGGGGCGAGGATGGTCGGTCTCAGACCTCGGAGGTCTTGGAGACCTCCGAGGTCTGAGACCGATTTATGTTTGTAACGATTGCAAGTAGAATCTGACATCTTCCGGTAGATCCCTTGTTTGTCTTGTCTGACTGCGTCTCCGCACAACCAGAACTAAGGTCAGGTGATCAAAGCATGCTTAAGAGCCTGATTCAAGGAACGAGCTTCGATGATTTCGATGCCCTTCGGATAGGAGACATCCCCTTTCCGAAGCCGGCGGGGGACGATAGCCGTCTGGAAGCCTAGTTTGGCGGCTTCTTTGAGCCGTTCTGCCAAGCGGCTGACCATGCGCAGCTCGCCGGACAGGCCCACCTCCCCCACCAGAATTGTATCCGCCTTGACGGGCACGTCTTTCACTGAAGAAGCAACCGCCACAGCGACCGCTAAATCTGCGGCCGGCTCGCTGATCTTTAATCCCCCTACCACGTTTACGAAGATATCTTGCTCGGAGAGGTTGATGCCCGCCCGGCGCCCAAGAACGGCCGCCGTGAGCAACAAGCGGTTGAAGTCAATGCCGTTGGGCGTGCGGCGGGGGTTGCCGAAGGAGGTGGGGTTGGTAAGGCCCTGAATCTCCACCAGGATAGGGCGCGTGCCTTCCATGGTGACCACAATGGCCGACCCGGGCGCGTTGACCATGCGCTCCGCTAAAAATGCCTCAGAAGGATTTGTGACTTCAAGCAGACCTCGCGATTGCATCTCGAAAACGCCCACCTCAGAAGTTGCTCCATAGCGGTTCTTGACAGAACGCAATAAGCGATAGGCCTGGTAGCGATCCCCTTCTAAATATAAAACGGTGTCCACAATATGCTCCAAAACACGCGGCCCGGCAATTTTCCCCGCTTTGGTGACATGGCCAATCAGAAAAACGCTGGTTGCGGTGGTTTTGGCATACTCGCGAAGGTGCGAGGCACTTTCCCGAACCTGAGACACCGAACCCGCTGAAGACTCCAGGTTCGGTATATGGCTGGTTTGAATGGAATCCACGATCAATATCGTAGGCTCGATATCTTCCGCATGCCCCAAAATGGCCTCTATATCAGTTTCTGTTAACAAATAAAGATGTTCGGGAAGCGGAATCCGCTTTCCATTTTGATCTTGATGGAGGCGCAAAGCACGCATCTTGATTTGCCGTTCGGACTCTTCCCCCGAAACATATAAAACTGAACTATCTTCTGAGAGTTCGAGGGCAATCTGCAGGAGAATGGTCGATTTCCCGATGCCTGGATCCCCCCCGACGAGAATGATGGAGCCGGGAACGATGCCCCCTCCCAGGACGCGGGAAAATTCCTCCATTTGGAGCGAGATACGGTCTTCTCCCTTGCTGCTGATCTCCTTGATAGGGCGCGGCACTGAACGGGGCCCAGAATATGACCGCGTTTTGGTTTTGCTCTTTGGGCCGCGTTCAATGACTTCTTCGACCATTGTGTCCCAGTTATCACAACTTGGACAACGGCCCATGTGGCGCGGGGAAGTTTTTCCGCATTCTTGACAAACGTAACGTGTGTAGTTTTTAGCCATGTTCCTAATTATAACATTTTTTGGTCTTGCAAAATCAGAAATATCAAGTATAATAGAACATATGTTCTATTATACTTGAATTTCGCGGTCGAGGAAATAAATTACAACTAACGGCCAATGCGATTGGCCTACTACCCGAGCAATGAATTTGTGACCCCGCGGAACCGAGATATAGTCCCCTTCTGGGGATGCTGCGCGAAAATCTCGGCTACATTTTTTCCCATTTTTTGAGATGATACGTCTGAAGGAGGTTTAAGATGGATACAGGAATGCTTTGGTTCGATAATGACAAAACAAAACCAATACCCACCAAAATTGAACGGGCTGTTGAATACTATCGAGAGAAATATGAACGAGAACCAGATACTTGCTACCTAAATCCCCAAATGTTTCCTGGCGCGGCCAACCCTTCTCAAAAATCTGAGGGACAAGGAGAGAAGAAATTAAGCGTAGGGGCTATTGAAGTTCATCCAAGCTCTCTCATTCTCCCCAACCACTTTTGGATTGGCATCAACAATGGGAATGGGCAGTCTAGTCCGGCTGGGTGATGAATATTTGCCAACCTCCCCAATACTCACCTTCTTCATCGGAGCATGTCTGAGCCTCAATCTCCTCGACTGTGATTCCGCTTTGGGGGATTTCGACTTTGTAGACCACATCGGGTATCATCTCAAAATCCGCGTACCCAAACCCTAACTCTGGTTTCAGGCCGGTGAAGAAATTTTCCTGCTCAGTCTCGCCCCACTTTACCAAAACTTCCACACCGGGGACCCCTTCACCTTTTTTGTTGGTGGCATAAATTTCAATACGCAATGCCTCTGAATCGCGGTCGCAAATCGACCCATGATTTTCTAAGATAAAGGGCGCAATAGGGGTGAGTGTGGGCGTAAAAGTAGGGAGGGGGGTCGGTGTCCTCGTCGCGGTGGGGGTGGAGGTAGCGGTAGGAGGTGTCTCGCCGGGCGTGGTGGTTATGGCGGTGGGGGGAAGGGGGCTGGGGCTGGCCGTTCCGGTCGGGCTGGGTTGGGGGGTGGGGGTGGAGGTGGGGAGAATCTCCGTAGGGGTAGAAGGGTCCGCTGCGGGGACGTTCCCCAACAGGGCGGACGATAAATCCGCCAAGGCACGCGCTTCCTGGTAATCCCCTCCCTCTGCCAGTATGCGCTGGGCTTGAGCGGCCAATACGATGGCCTCATCTTTTTCTTTGAGAAGTGCCAAACGCGACCGCGCCCGGGCCAAATCACCATTTGCCTCATAAGCGGAGGCGATCATAGCCCGGTAAACATCCTTATAATCTGAGCGCAATATGTGAGGGTGGGATTCTTCTAACCCGGCGGGGGAGATGCTCCAAGCATAGAATAAACCCATGCTCAGGCCCAAGACAATGGCTGTCAATAAATACCAATTTCCACGGTCAGAATTCATGCTAGTCGTTTCCCCCTAAAGCAGCGTTCAATTCTTTAAGCAGATCTAAATCACTAGAACTATAACCTGCTTGGGCGGCAAAGGTTAAAGCCGCTTCCAAGCCATCCTGGGGCGTTTCATATCCCAATAATGCCAAGCGATTCAAGGCCCATTCCAAATTTTGGTTTGCGTGATAAACCTCAGCGACCATCAAAACATAATCGGCTTTATAATCTTCTCTTAAGCTGTCGATTGTCGTATTCACATACTCCACTGGGTTGATCACCCACCCATACAACAACCCCAGTCCAACACCAACAATTAATACAATGAAGAAGCGTGTCCAACGTGTCATATTTTTTTTGTTAATATGTCGTATCATCTCAATACTCTGGGGAAGAAACCAGGTTACTCTGCCCGATTTTTTGAATAGATACAATATGTCTTGTGGAAAATCTATCGGCTTGCCAATTCGGCCTACAGGTATTGTGCCATAGAGGCATCAAAAGTACAACCCCCTTGCTCTTTGCCTACAGCGTAAATTTGGGGGAAAACTCAAATATAATTCGAGGCTGACTTGCGAAATCCACCTGCGTGGATTAGGCTACTTTGATAACACTAACCGACGCAGGTCGGTTTTGCAGAACAGAGTCGATTTCCAATCGACCCCAGACGTGAATTTGTAAACCACTTTTTTTGTTAAAATGAACCATGCCTAAATTTCACTCCCCTGCTCCCACGCACCCACTCCTTTACATCCATGTCAGAAGACCTTCGGGATAGTGAAGGTGTCCCCACCGAACGGTATTGCGGGGTGCCGCTCGGTCGGGCAGCCCAAGGCTATGCTTCGCGAAGACCATCGCTATCGGCGCTAACGTGAAGAATTTCCGCAAACTAAATGACATTGACTCGCCACTCGCAACTCGCACACTCGCAACTCGCAACTCGCCACTCGGCACACG
>JAANWX010000106.1 GCA_018263575.1 Chloroflexota bacterium
GGAGTGAGAAATCTTTCGCTCATAGAGGTGAATCGCTGGTTGAAACAAAGATTTCTCCTCGTTATTCGGCGAAAGCCACACCGAAACCTCGTCGAAATGACATGGGTGAGTAGTTACTAATTATCTAGATTATAGCATGACCTAGTTCTGTTGCCTATAGCCTATCAGGGGATGGAGATGGTTCATTTCAAGCTAGAAATTATAGGAGGATTTGTCAAACTTCCTTGAGCGTTGTTCAGGAGCTCTTTTCCAAGGCTCGAGCGGGATTGGCAAATCCCGCGGACTCCTTGCTAATGCCAAATGCGATAGCCCTACTGATATCCCTTATGTTCATGGACAATTGCTTCGAAGTTGGTATAATTGCGGCATGAAAATAACAGTTCTTATCCCAGCCTATAACGAAGTACATACCATTCGTGAAATATTAAAGCGAGTTCAGGCAACCGAAATCCCCCATGAAATATTGATTGTGGATGACGGCTCCGTGGATGGTACGCGAGAGATCTTAGAAGAATTGGGCGGCCAAGACCAAATTCGCGTTATCTATCATCAACAAAATCAAGGAAAGGGAGCCGCTGTTCGAACTGGCTTAGAAAACGCTACTGGGGATGTGATCATAATCCAAGATGCCGATTTGGAATATGATCCCCGAGCGTACCCTGAATTGCTCAAGCCTATTCAGGAAGGTCTTGCTGAGGTAGTTTACGGGTCTCGTTTTTTGGGCGCGCCTCGCCGGGTGGCCATGTTTTGGCATATGGTGGCCAATAAATTCCTTACCCTGTTGACCAACATTCTCTATGATACGATACTCACCGACATGGAAACCGGTTACAAGGTCTTCAAACGAGAAGTTGTGCAAGATATGCCACTTCACGCGAAACGATTTGAGTTCGAACCTGAGTTCACTGCCAAAATTCTCAAACGTAATTACAGAATTTTCGAAGTCCCTATCACCTTTAATCCCAGGGATTATGAAGATGGTAAAAAGATAGGCTTGCCAGATGCCTTCGAGGCCATTTGGGCCTTGTTAAAGTATCGTTTTGTAGATTGAAAGATACACACAGATGAGCATAGTTGCCCTAACTGGCCTTGATATCCTTGATATTAAGTTGTAGGCTTGTTCTCCCTCGAAACTCATTTTCCTCGAAAGTAAATAAAATATCGATCTCTGGCGGCATCTCCTCAGCCCAATCTCCTTGCCCAAAAGCGATTGCGTCGAAAGTGATGGTTCCATCCGTTATTTTTAATTTAAGATGCGACCCTTCGGATCCAACGCGCTTGTTGCTTTTGACCTTAATATTTCGCGTGACAAATTTGGCTTGGGGGTTACCATAACCAGTCGGTTCTAACCAACGCAAATGTTCCAGCAAATTGGCATCCAGGTCTTCTAGGTTGAGCTCAGCGTCTGCTTGAAGTGTGGGCAAAAGCACCTTGTCCTCGAACTCACCTTCTGCCAATTGAGTCATGCACGCCATAAACGAGGGGATATTCTCATTGGCAATTGTGAAACCTGCCGCTGCTGCGTGGCCTCCATGCTGCTCCAATAAATCTTGGCATTTATCCAAGGCCTCAATGATATTGAATTCAGGAATGGACCGACACGATGCGGTTGTAAATGTCCCCCGGTCTTCCCCGATAATAGCTGGCCGATAATAACTTCCCACTAGATTCGAAGCTGCCAGCCCCACCACGCCTTGATGAAAATCCGGGTCAAAGGCAAAGATGATGGGGGGAACTTCCTTGCCTTTAACAGCTTGTTCGGAGGCCTGTTTCTTAAGTTTTCGGGTAATGCTTTGACGGTTTCTATTTAATATCTCTAGCTCTTGGGCCATTTGCCCTGCTTTCATTAAATCCTTTTCTAGGAGAAGATCCAAAGCCTTCTTGGCTGATCCCATTCGCCCGGCGGCATTTATCCGTGGCCCTATCCGGAAGCCGATATCGGTGGCTGTCCCCTTGCCTGGCTTTATCCCTGCCACGCCTTTCAAGGACATAAGCCCTTGCCTGTGCGGCCTCTTTATTTGCTGGAGGCCCTCACGCACGAGAACACGGTTTTCACCGATCAAGGGAACCATGTCGGCCACGGTCCCAATGGCGACTAAATCCAGGTACTCCTCTGCTTCTACTTGGGCGTTCTCGGCTAATTTGGCAAGGAGCAGATACGCTACGCCCACCCCGGCCAAATCCTCTACCGGATAGGGGTCATCTTCCTGCTTAGGATTGATGATCACATCCGCGGATGGGAGTTCGGGTCCCGGGTGATGGTGGTCGGTGATAATGATGTCCATCCCCAATTCTTTTCCCGTCTCCACCTCCGCCAAAGCGCGAATACCGCAATCCACGGTGATGATCAGTTTTACCCCTTGGGCATGTAATTCTTTGATGGCATCATGGTTTAAGCCGTAACCTTCTGTAATGCGGTCTGGAATGTAGGGGATTATCTTCCCGCCCAGAGAGCTAAGCGCATCTACCAACATTGCCGTCCCTGTCACGCCGTCGGCGTCATAATCCCCGTACACGGCAATAGTCTCGCCTTCCTTGAGGGCGCCCATAATGCGTCGGGCACCTTTTTCGGCGCCTAGCGGGTAAACCTTCCTCGTTGGGGAGCTGTCGCCCAAAAATAGACGGGCCTCTGGTCGGGTTCCATAGCCGCGATTGTAGAGAATTTGCTGCAAGATAGGGGGATAACCATGAAGCTCCTCTTCGGCTTCTTGTGATAAAGGTGAGGCTACTTGCCAACGCTTTTCCAATGGGTTCATGTTTGCTTGTCTCCTAAATAGTAGTTCATGGCATAAATACATCTCTGGTTTATTTGTTCTGCCCCAAGGCTTCCGAGGTTATAATGCCGTAAACCTCGCAGGTCTTGGGGCACAAAACAGGTAAGGGACTTATGCCTAAAGGGTATCTTTACATCTGCCGCGTAAAGTGTGGTACTGCCATCATAGGAAGAGTATAGCATATTTTATTTTGTAACCATTCACGCCCCCCTGTCCCCCCAACTCTGGGGGGAAGGCTGACTCCCCCAGGATTGGGGGTTGGGGGGCGAAGGTGGGTGAACGGTTACTTTATTTTTAAGTTGACGTTAACCCAAAGCCTTGCTATCATGGTGATATGGAAAATAAAGTTCCCAATTGGCGGCAAAACTTGCAGCACAGAATTCAAACATTAAACCGTTGGCTACAACCAGGGCTAGGCGTTAAGCGATGGGTGGGGGTAATATTTTTGGGGACAACTTTCCTTTCTATTGGATTTGCGCTTTTCCTGCTTGATATTTATCGTAAAGCGCCCACCACTTGGTGGCTGCCGCTGATAACGTATGCCTCTCTTAAGCCATTGCCTCGCTTATTACGGGTAGCGGTTTTTGGGCTTATGGGCGTAGGAACGGTGTTGTGGGGAGTTTTTGGCCTCAACCGCTCGCTCTTGAAGCCCTATTTGCGCCCAGGAGCCATGGTGGTCGATACATTGACAGAACATCGCCAACTTCAAAGCGGCCCAAAGATTGTGGCTATTGGCGGCGGACATGGGCTGGCTACCTTGCTGCGCGGACTAAAAAAATATTCTCATAATATTCACGCTGTGGTTACCGTAGCTGACGATGGAGGGTCATCAGGTCGGTTGCGGGAAACGATGGGCGTTCTGCCTCCCGGCGACATCCGGAATTGCTTGGCCGCTCTCTCTGATGACGAGGACCTCCTGACACATTTATTCCAATACCGGTTTGCCAATGGAAAAGATGCCGGCCTCACCGGGCATTCCTTTGGAAATTTATTCCTCGGTTCTCTGACAGAAATAACGGGCAGCTTCGAAAAGGCGATTGCTGAATCAGGTCGGGTTCTGGCAGTGCATGGCCGCGTCTACCCGTCCACACTGGAGAACGTTAATCTGGTCGCGGATGTTGAATCACCGGACAATGGCCAGGTCACCCGCGTTGAGGGAGAGAGCAGAATCCCGAACACGCCCGGCAAGATCCGCCGCGTGTGGCTCAAACCCGCTTCCCCGCCCGCTTTCCCTCGGGCCATTCGCTCCATTTTATCCGCTGACCTGATTGTCATTGGGCCGGGGAGCTTGTATACAAGCCTTCTCCCCAATTTATTGGTCGAGGATATCGCCGGTGCTATCCGTGCCAGCCGAGCTTTGAAGGTTTATGTTTGTAATGTGGCCACTCAGGCTGGTGAGACCGATGGTTTTTGTTGTGGGGACCATGTTCAAGTTCTTGAAGACCATGTTGGCGTTGGCCTCTTTGACGTTGTTCTCGCCAACGATACCATGCCGCCTACACCGGGGAAAACGATCCATTGGGTCAAAACGGAGGCACATTTACCTACCCGGCGGCTGATCCACAAAGCGGACCTTATTGACGCTGAGTATCCATGGCGGCACGATTCCGGCAAATTGACTCAGGTCCTGATAGATTTATTGAATGAACGCACGGGGCCGTTGACACTTTAATGCTTTGTAGTACACTGTAAATGCCATAAATTGATGTGCTTTTTAGCATGAGACAGTTAAGACATAGATACTTTGATAGGAGAATTTTATGAAGACACGTGTAGGAATTAACGGTTTTGGACGTATTGGTCGCCAGGTGTTGAAGGCTATAAAAAAATACCATGATGACAAATTACAGGTTGTTGCTATTAATGACCTCTACGACGCAGAAACGAATGCTCAACTTTTTAAGTATGACTCCAATTATGGGAAATATCCGGGAACCGTAGAAGTAGAAGACGGCAACCTGGTTGTTGATGGCGAGACCATCGAGGTCTATGCGGAACGCGATCCTGGAGAACTACCCTGGGACGAACTAGGCGTAGAAATTGTGGTTGAAGCTACGGGCGTTTTCCGAGACGCAAACAAAGAACCGGGACCCCAATCTCATCTCAGGGCCGGCGCCAAAAAGGTGATTATCTCAGCGCCCGCCAAAGGGGAAGACCTTACCCTGGTGTTGGGTGTCAACGATGAGCTTTACGATCCTACCAAGCATCACATTGTTTCTAATGCTTCTTGCACCACGAATTGCTTGGCGCCACCTGCCAAAGTCATCAACGATAAATTTGGGATCGTCAAAGGCTTGATGACCACCATTCACTCTTATACCACCAGCCAACGCATCCTAGACCTGGCCCATAAAAAACCGCGCCGAGCGAGGGCAGCGGCATTGAACATTATCCCCACTACCACTGGGGCCGCCAAAGCTGTCACCACTGTGATTCCCGAGCTTGAAGGTAAATTTGATGGTTTTGCCCTTCGCGTACCCACCCCAACCGTTTCCATCGTTGATATGGTGGCCGAGGTTGAGAAAGATGTAACTATTGAAGAAGTGAACGCGGCCCTTCTCGAAGCTGCTCAAGGTCCCATGAAAGGCATAATGGGCTTTTCTGAAGAGCCATTGGTCTCCATGGACTACAAGGGCAACCCACACTCCTCTGTCATTGACGCCGACCTCACCAACGTCATCGGCGGCAATATGGTCAAAATCGTCACCTGGTACGATAACGAATGGGGCTACGCCACTCGATCCAGCGATTTGGCTGTCCTAATGGCTGAGAGTCTCTAAGTGGTCACCAATGTTCAAGAAAAAAACTATCCAAAATATTGACCTGCAAGGAAAACGTGTTCTCGCGCGGGTTGATTTCAATGTCCCTATCGAAGATGGCGTGGTTAGCGATGACACGCGCATCCAGGCCGCTTTACCGACCATTGAATACATCCTGTCCCAAAAGGCGTCTTTAATTCTCATTTCACATCTGGGCCGCCCTAAGGGAGAGCGAAACCCCCAGCTCTCCCTGCGCCCTGTGGCCGATCACTTGGCTGGCATCCTGGAAGCCCCTCTCCATTTTGCTGAGGACTGTCTCGGTCCCCAGGCGGAAGAAGCCGCGTCACGGCTCCCTTCGGGTGAGGTCCTTGTCTTGGAAAACACCCGTTTTCACGCCGGTGAGAAGAAAAACGATCCCCAAATGGCACGTCAACTGGCCTCTTTGGCCGATCTCTTCGTCAACGACGCTTTTGGAACAGCCCACCGCGCCCATGCCTCCAATGTAGGTGTGGCCGACTATCTGCCCGCCGTGGCCGGTTTTTTGATGGAGCGCGAAATCCGCTACCTGGGCGAGATGATTGCCGAGCCAGAGTCGCCCTTTGTGGCTATTTTGGGTGGCTCTAAGGTCAGCGGAAAAATACAGGCTATCCATAACCTGCTGCCCAAAGCTGATCATATCCTGATTGGGGGCGGGATGGCGAACACCTTCTTTGCCGCCCAAGGATACAGGATGGCCGATTCCCTGGTTGAGGAGGATTCCATTCCCGTTGCGAAAGAACTCCTAGAAAAAGCTGGCTCACAGTTGCACCTGCCCCTTGACTACGTGATTGCCGATGCTTTTGACCCCGATGCGGGGCGGAAGGTCATCCCCGTGGGTGATGTACCGGCGGGCTGGCGCGTCCTGGACATTGGCCCCAAAACCGTCGCCGCGTATGGAACGACACTCGCCTCAGCCAAAACCGTCACCTGGAATGGGCCGATGGGCGTTTTCGAGTTCCCAGCTTTCGCAAAAGGCACCTTTAACCTCGCCAAAGCTGTCGCCAAGAGTGAGGCTGTGTCCATCATTGGGGGTGGCGACTCAGCGGCGGCCGCCAAACAATCGGGAATGGCCGAGCAATTCACCCACATCTCCACCGGGGGGGGAGCCTCCCTGCAAATGTTGGAAGGAGCCACCCTGCCGGGCCTTGATGCTATCGACAATGATGAATTAACGTGAAGATTTTAATCGCTGATGACGAAGAACTTGCCCTAAAAATACTGGAGGCCAGCCTTCAAGATTTAGGTGATGAGATTGTCGCTGTCCCAGATGGCATGCCGGCCTGGGAGATACTATCGGGGGAAGAGATCAGTTTGGTCATCACCGATTGGAATGTGCCGGGGTTATCCGGGATTGATCTTATCCAAAAAGTTCGTCAAGCGAATTTTCAACATTACGTGTATATGGTTCTCCTAACGGGGCGCAGCAAACAAGATGATATCATCGCCGGCTTAGAAGCTGGAGCGGACGATTACCATGTCAAACCTTTTAGCACCTCCGAGCTGAGA
Source organism: Chloroflexota bacterium (assembly GCA_018263575.1). Lineage (GTDB taxonomy): Bacteria > Chloroflexota > Anaerolineae > Anaerolineales > UBA11858 > B10-G9. Next base: position 7,079 of record JAANWX010000106.1, read on the forward strand.
GCACGCGTGTCAAGAGGAATTTTTGGTCATTATGCCCCAGACCAAGGCGGAGGAAGCTCTAAAAATTGCTGAGCGGATTCGAGCTTCCATCACCAAAATCAGTTTTGCATCCATAAATAACGAGGAGGAGCTTCAAGTCCATATTAGTGGGGGAGTAGGATCGGTAGCCTCGGATGCTGAGCATCAGAGCTTAGATGGCCTCATCCACCAAGCGGATATGGCCCTTTATGAAGCCAAACATTCAGGACGCAATCGAGTCTGCGCAGCATAAAAATCAGAAGGAGATTATCATGAAGAATTCGGGGTCTAGAGGAATGTATTTCGAAGAATTTGAAGTTGGACACATCATCGAGACACCATCCCGCACCATCACCGAAAGCGATGTCATGCGCTTTGCGGCCCTATCTGGAGACTATAATCAGCTTCATACGGACACAGAATTCATGAAAGACTCTCGTTATGGAGAGCGCATTGCCCACGGTTTGCTAGGACTGGCTGTCGTCAGTGGGTTATCAAGCCGCTTGGGATTCGCCGAGGGCACGGCTGAGGCTTTCACTAAACTGGATTGGAAGTTTCGGAATCCCATTCTTTTTGGAGACACCATTCGAGCTACCTTCGAGGTTATCCGCACGAAAAAAATGTCTCGCTTGGGTGGAGGCTTTGTCATTTTTAAAGTCATCGTCTTCAACCAGAGAGACGAAGTTGTTCAGAAAGGAACCTGGACAGCACTTATGAAAAGCAAGCCGTAGGCTCTGGAAGCACGCTTTGGGGGATTGGGGGGACGTGACCACTAGGGGGGAATCTCGCACCTGCGGGAACATGGCCTGCTTCCAACCAACTGCCGGGGTTATGAGCGGCCCCTTGGCTCCTGGACGCCCTGTGTGAAATATCGCGAGACAATTGTCTAGCAAAAAGTCCCCGGCACCTCGTCAAAGGTGCCGGGGACTTTTTCTAACGATGGCTACATGTAGCCGAGATTTTCGCGAAGCCACACGGTGTTGCCCACGCTTTGCGGGCCTCCGGCCAGGGCATGCACAGCACACCCATTTGGTGTACCCGAAGGGGTACCATCTCGCAATCTCGCAATCTCGCAAGTGTGCACTAAATTACTGGCTCAGCAAAGAACCCGCAGCGCCTACGCCCATCGCGCCTATCCCCAAAATAGAACTGACAACAAGCGTGATTACAAAGATGACAACCCAGCCAATGACCACGGTGACCAGCGTCTTGCCGGTGTCAAGGTCTAAGGCTTCGCGCGTCCCAATGAAGCCCGCTGCTAAAGCCCAAATACCACCCACCAAACCGGCTATTCCGCCCAGGCAGGGGATAAAGCTGAGAACGCTCAATGCACGCGGGCCGCTGGCATAGCCTAATACGCGCAGCATCTCACCTGGGTCGGCTGTGGCATCAAATAGGTTGGTGCCAATGAAATAGGTAACATAAGCCCAAATGTAATAATTGATCACCCCAAGGACCACAGGGAGGATCAAACCCAAAATAGCGGCCCCAAATCCACCACCGAAAAGAGCCCCCAGAAAAGCGCCTATTCCACCAGCGATAGATACCAAGATGACCACTGTCAGCGCCTCTTGGCAAAATCCATTTTTTTCTCCTTTGAATATAAGTGGCGCAAAAACGAAGTGACGCAAAAACGAAGTGCCGTGACGAATAATGTCAAAAGTTTACACCATACGCTGCTTAAAAACAAGAGGTGCTGCACCTCTAATAATTTCGTATAGTCCTCACAATTAGCCTTTTTCCGTCCTTTCCGAAGCAAAGTAGGGGAGTAAGGGCCCATTATCTGGGAAATTCCGCGCTATCCAGGAGAGAAAGCGTCTCAGCGGCTGTTTTGCGACAATTTTTTGTTTTTGAGCTACCAAAATCATGGCCGGGCTTTCCTCGGTAGAGTAGGGGGCTTTTTTATAATTTCCGTATTGCCCGGTCACTTCCAGGCCGGCGGATTCTAGCTCCGTGACAGTGGGCTCCAGATATTTAGGATAGAGCGCATCTGACCAGGCCGCCTCCACCGTTTCCCCCGTTTTGAGCGCTGTGTGAAAAATAACCGCCTCGTCGTCCTTAGGCTCGTACCGGCGGTGAAAGGTTCTTCCTTCGGTAAGAGTCTTGATCGGAAAATTGGCCGAGCCTGTCACGCGGTATTTATCCCAGTTAACCACTTGCAAGACGAAATAACCTCCAGTCTCCAAATGTTGAGCAAGCTCCGCCAGAAAAGCCCTGAACGGGTCATTAGCAAGGTAAGAGAGACTGTTGCCGATGCTATAGGCGCAGTTGAAGGTCTCGCTCAACTTATAGATATCCATGAAAGAGTAAGGGTAAAACGTCCCTTGTTTTTCCTCGTTTGCGCGGCGTATCATCTCCTGGCTGCTGTCGATCCCGGTAATCGTGTATCCCCGCCGCGAGATTCTATCCACATATTCCCCCGGCCCGCAGCCCAGATCGAGGATCTTCGAGCCACGGTCACCTAAATAGGGTGGTATAAAATCAAGAAATCCCTGGTTGAGAGGGAATATCTGGTCATAAACGTCGACAATTTGGTCATACATCTTACTCCACCTCCACATCCAACTTCCAAAACCCAACATCCAACCTCAAATCTCCAATCTCCAATACCTAATATCTAATATCCAATACCCAATACCCAATATACCATTTCCTATTCTACCAATATACCAACACCCTCACTCCTCGAAAATCTCCCAATACCCCTTATCCAGTTCATCATCGCTGAGATGGGCATAGCGCTGGGTGACCTGAATATTCTTGTGGCGAGCCAATTCTTGCGCCATCTTGATGTTACCACCACTACCATGCAATACTTCTGTAACAAAATAATGCCGAAAAGAGTGGGGCGTGATCGTCCCTACCGCTTTCTCGCCCAGGGATTCCCGCACTCGCTGGCGGACGATGTTGCGGCCCGTGGTGGTGCTGATGGGTTCCACGCGGTCTCCGGCGCCTTTGTCATGCCTGGCAAAGAGGGGTAGGGAGGTAAGGGCCTTGCCAAAAGTGCCGTCCAGTTCCGAGCGGGCGTTGAGGTAATTGCGCAAAGCGTCCAGAGCCTTGGAGGAGAATCGTACCACATCCTCGCGGTTGCCTTTGCCGACGATGATGGCCTTGCCTTCGTGCCAATCCACGTCACCGCGCCGTAGATTACAGGCCTCATGGACGCGCAGCCCGGTGTTGGCCAGGGTGACCAGAAAGGCCCGGTCGCGAAGGGTGCGCAAGCGTTGGCGCTCGTTTTCTGCGGGCATCTCTCGTAAACGCTCGGCGTATTCGAGCACTTCTTGAATATCTTCCTTAGGAAATTGCGGCAAGCGTTGCACCGGCCGCCGGGCGCGGCGCTTGATGAGCATCCGCAAACGCGGCAGGTTTATTTCGCATAGTCGTTCAGCAGCCAGGTATTCATAGAATCCGGTCGCCGCCGTCAGATAGAGCCTCTCGGTTGTGGGCGCGTGCTTCTTCAAATCTGCGGCGAATTGGGCGATAAAGTCTTCGTCCAGATCAGAAATGCTCTCATCGTCAGGAGAAAATCCGTGCTTCTCCAGAGAGAGGGCAAATGAGCGCATGGCGTTGCCGTAGGTGCGGGCCGTGTTCTCACTGCGGCTGAGACGCACGCTGTCAAGATAACTTGTGATCGTTTCGGCGATGGTTTGGTTTTTCGGCATAGGCGGCCTCTGGGTATCAGTGGCTAGTACACGATGGTATATATTCGTTGGTAGTTTATATTTGTGCCCCAGGTGCAATGCACTCCAAAAACGGGAGTGCAACGCACCTTAGAAGCGCATAAAAACTTGCGCCAAGCTGTACTAGTGATTATGGATGCGGGGCTAGGGCTATTCGGTAGCTGGGAGTACACAGGTGCAACGCACTCCCCACCATGGGTGCACACCGTGAAAGCAGGAGTGCAGCGCACCTTCCCTAAATCACGAAATAGGTATGAGTATTCTCAAGCCTAAATTATTATCGAAAGATTAGCGTTTTTAGCTAAGCTTGGTATGAATATCTCGATCCTAAATTATTATCGAAAGATTCGCATGGTTGTCGCGAAGCTTTCGATAATAATACTTATCGAAAGCATAAGGATTTTACCAGCCTACGGCCCTCTGTCAAGCCTAAAAACCCCGCCCTAACAAGCAAGGTGCATCGCACTCCTAAAGTGCAACGCACCTCGCTCCTTATAGCTCGGAGTATTTTTCTGAAATGCAATCGCCACTTCTACCTCCACCTGCTGTGCACTGTCCTCCATCTCCCGTCTCCCACCCCCCTACCCTGGTGTCGGTATATCGGTATATTTGTACATTGGTAAATTGGTTGTCTTCCCCGCCCAATGTACCAGTTTCCCAATTTCCCAAGACACCAGTCTCCCAGTCTCCCCTGTACTCCCCAACCAATATCCCAGTTTCCCAATGTCCCAATATCCCAGTCTCCCAATTTCCCAGTTTCCCAGTCTCCCAACCTACCAATTTACCAAAACCGAACATATGTGCTACAATGCCCCCATGAACGATTTCGCCCGCCTGAAGTACCTCACCAGCCAGATGCACCTGGAGGCCGCCGAGGATGTTGGCTGCCCCACCCTATCCGTGCGGGAACAGGGTTCGGTGACCGTCAGCAAAGCCCAGTTGCCCAACGGGGGTCAGATCAAGCTCCTCAAGACGCTGCTGAGTTCCGTTTGCGAGCGGAATTGCTTCTACTGCCCTTTTCGGTCGGGACGGGACTACCGCCGGGTCAGCTTTCAGCCGGAGGATTTCGCCGCCCTGTACATGGCCATGCACCGGGCCGAGATGGTGGAGGGGGTATTCCTCAGTTCCGGGCTGGGCGGTGGCGGGGTGCAAACCCAAGACCAACTGCTGGCCACGGCGGAGATATTACGCCGCAAACACCAGTACCGGGGCTACCTGCATCTGAAGATCATGCCCGGCGCGGAACGGGACCAGGTAGAACAGGCCATGCTCCTGGCCGACCGGGTCTCCATCAACCTGGAATCCCCCACCGAGGAGCGTTTGCGGAATTTAGCCCCCCTGAAACGCTTCAGGAGTGAGTTATTAGCCCCTTTGCGCTGGGTGAAAGAAATCCGCCGAGAGAAAGCCCCTCACAGAGCCTGGAAAGGGACCTGGCCTTCCTCCGCGACCCAATTTGTGGTTGGCGGGGGCGGCGAGAGTGACTTGGAGCTGCTTTCGCTGACCCACAAGCTCTACCAACAGGCCGGCCTGGCGCGTACGTATTTCTCCGCCTTTCGCCCGGTGCCTGATACACCCCTGGAGAACAAGCCCCCTACCTCGGCAGAACGCGAGCACCGTCTCTACCAGGCCTCCTATTTGCTGCGGGATTACGGCTTCGACCTGGAGGAACTCCCCTTCGTGGGGCGGGGCGACCTCCCCCTGGACGAGGATCCCAAGTTGGCCTGGGCCAAACGCCATCTGGCCGAGCGGCCGGTCGAGGTCAACACTGCCTCCCGCCGGGAGCTGCTGCGCGTGCCGGGCCTGGGGCCAAAAGGCGTGAGCGTCATCCTGGACGCCCGCCGGAGGGGGAAACTCACCAGCCTGAGCCACCTCACCCAACTGGGGGTTCGCCCCGGGCGGGCCAAGGCCTTCATCTTGCTGGATGGCAAAGCCCCCGCGCGGCAATTGCGGCTTTTATGAGGTCGGTATATTGGTATATCGGTATATCGGTAGATTGGTAGACTGGTTAGACCAATTTCCCAATCTACCAGTTTACCAATATACCAATCCCCATTACTCCTCCAGCCATCCCCGCACCCGCTCCGCGCGTGGATCCTTAATGGCCTCATAAATCGCCAAGGCTTGCCGCCACAAACGACGGGCTTTATCTATTTCCCCCAATTCATCATACGCCAAGCCTAAATTAGCAAGGTGGTTGCCTTCCCCGCGCCGGTCGCCGATCTCGCGGGAAATTTCCAGGGCCTGCTCGTAGTAGCCGATGGCCTCCTCCACCTGGCCGAGATTACGGTAGGCGCTGCCCAGGCCGCCAAGGTCTGATCCTTCCCCGCGCCGGTCGCCGATCTCGCGGGCGATTTCCAGGGCCTGCTCGTAGTAGCCGATGGCCTCCTCCACCTGGCCGAGATCCGCGTAGGCTATGCCCAGGTTGCCAAGGTCTGCGCCTTCCCCGCGCCGGTCGCCGATCTCGCGGGAGATTTCCAGGGCCCGCTCGTAGTAGCCGATGGCCTCCTCCACCTGGCCGAGATCCGCGTAGGCGTTGCCCAGGGTGCCAAGGTGAACGCCTTGGGCGCTGTGATCCTCCAGCCGCTGGGCGGCTTTCAGGGCCGTTTGCAGGTAGGGAATCTTTTCGGCGGGCGGGAGGTGAAGATCGAGGAGGTAGGGCATTCTCCCTGGGAAGTCATTGAGCCACGCCTCGGCAAAACCCTGAATGGCCTCAACTTCGGAAACCTTTCGGGCCTCACTGATCCGCTCCCAAGCGGCGGCCAGGTGGGGCCAAATCTCTGTGAAGGAACCCAGTGCGAGGAGGACACTCTCACCGCCTTGCTTATATTGTGTATTGGCGTCACTCCCCTTTTCCAGGTAGTAACGGGCGTGGCGTTGGAGGGCGGGGAGATAGTGATCGCCCTTTTCCAGTTCCCGGAGGGCAAAGAGGCGGGTCAGGTCGAGGAGGTTGTAGCGCCCGGTCTCTTTTTGGTAGCGGAGCAGGCAGCGCTTGAGGAGGATGCCCAGGGCGTGGTCGGTGGCGTCTTCTTCTTCATCCCATACCGCGCTGGCCGCCTGGCGGGTGAAGGGGGCCGGGAAGATGCCCAGAGTGGCAAATTTTTCCCTCAATTCCTCCGGCAATTCTTGGTAAGAGAGGGACAGGGCTGCTTCCACGTCCAGGTCGGGGTCGCCTGGGCGGCGGAGGGCGCTCAAACGTCCGCGTTCGTCTTCCATACGTTTCAGGAGGTGGGGCAAATCCCAGTCATCGCGGTCGTTGAGCAAACTGGCCGAGACCCGCAAAGCCAGGGGCAAGCGTCCGCAGCGTTCGGCCAGGGTATCGACTTCCTCGTCGGGGACGTCCCGGAGTTCCGGGGCCATCTCGTGCAGCAGGGCCCGGGCCGCGTCCGGGGCCAGCACGTCCAGTCGCAGGGGGCGCAACCCGCAGCGGGGCAAGGTGAAATGCTGCCGGGAGGTGACGATGGCCGCCGAGGGCTGGGGTGGCACCAACGGCCGTACTTGAGGGGCATCCAGGGCGTTGTCGAGGAGGAGCAGGTGTAGATGCTGGGTGAAGGTCTGGCGGTAGAGACCTCGCAGGGCGTCTTCGTCGCCGGGGAGGGGTTGGCCGGGGTAAAAGGGTTCCAACAGGCGGCGCATGGCCTGGGCCGGGGTGAGCGGCTCCTCCCCGCTGATGTCCGCGCCCTTGAGGTCGATCTTCAGGGCGTCGGGGTAATCCTCCGCCAGCCGTTCCACCAGGGCGCGGGCCAGCTCCGTCTTGCCGATCCCCGCTCCGCCGGTCAGGCCCGTGATCAGCGCCCCGCGTTCGAAGTGGGCCAGGAGATCCGCGAGTTCGTCGTCGCGGCCGAGGAAGTCGGGGACGGGAGCTTCAACGGTGTGGGGGGCGACGGGGGTGCGTTTCTCTTGGGGAGCGTGATCCTCGACGTGGTCGGCCCCGACGTTGGTCTCCCCACCTTGGTGGATTTGCTGGCTGGGCGCGGGCGTTTCCGCCTTCGGGCCAGACTCCTCGTCTTGGGGCGTGAGGAGGTCGATCCATTCCTTGAATTTCGACCCCGCCTCGAGGACAGCGTTCAGGGCGATTCCGGTCAGGAGAACCGCCCCACCGGGGATGCTTACCCAGCCGGGGACGAATCTGAGGCTCAGGGCGACGATCAACAGCGTCAACCCCGTGACCACGAAAACCGCGCGAAGAAGTCCATTTTCCTGTTTTGTTTTGGCCATCATTTTCCTCCTGGTTCTAAGAACTGCCCTGCCCTCACCCTAACCCTCGCTTTGCTCACGGTGTTGCCTACGGCACGCAGAGCGAGCCCGCCCGGTGGGCAACCCCCAGGTTGTAGGCTGTGCCCTTTGGGCATCCCACGGGTGCCCTCACCCTAACCCTCGCTTTGCGTGCCCTTTGGGCATCCCACGGGGAGAGGGGACTCTGCTCCTTGCCCTTCGGCGTCTCTCTGCTCCCACGGGGAGAGGGGACGCCGCTCTTTTTCCGCGGCCTGGCCTCCTCGCCGCAACGCCGCAAGTAAACTGCGGCCTGCCAACCCAAGTCGGCTCGCTGTGCGCACCTTCGGTGAAGCCGACTCCCCTGCACCCTTGCCCCCCAACACCTCCGCACTCTACTCCCCTATAGGATAACATATTTTCGTGAAGAAGATGGGATCGAAATTCTAGAAATGCGTGCTAGCGAAGAGGATTGCTTGTGCACCCTGGAATAAGGCGCTATCGCAATAATAAATACAGGGCACTAGCCGCCAAAAATGGGCCATAGGGAAGCGCTGTGTAGGCCTTGTATCGCTTTAGGAGAAGACTTCCCACCAGGTACAACCCGCTAACCGCCCCTCCCAGGAGAATGGCCAAAATTAAACCCGCAGTGACCCCCGGCCAGCCCAGAAGCAGGCCAATCACGCCGGCCAGGTTCACGTCACCAAATCCAAGGGGGACTTCATCGGTACTCTCTCCCCGGATGCGGATGAGCAACTTTAGAAATAATCCCCCCAGATAATAGAGCCCAAGCATAATTCCAAAACCAGCCGCGCCCCCTAAGAGGGTGGGCAACGCCCCATGCAGGAAAAGGCCGGACACGGCCCCCATCATCGCGCCCACCAGGCTGACGGGGTGTAAGATGAGGTGATGCTCAAGGTCTATGACCATCACCAGGGCAAAATAAGCGCACCAGGCAAACCCTCCCGCAAACCCCAGCCGCCACGGGGGATTCCACCACAGCCACACCGCGGCCGCCGTGCCGAGGATCAGGACGACCCAGGGCCGGATTCTGCTCTTCCCCGCTATTTCCGCACCCGCTGGATCTGGCGATTCAGTTCGAGCGTGGGCATGGGCGTGCGAACAACCCTGACAACCCTTGGGCCACAAGATATAATGCCACGGGAAAGCTTCACCGCAGCCCAGGCAAACGAGAGCCGAGAAACGCCGTGTGCGGGGTAAGACATCGGCCATATAATTGATCAAAGCCCCCGCCATCCATCCAAAAGGTAATAACCAGAGTGTGTGTATAAGCATGAGGGTATTATACTAGGAAACCAGGAGACCAGTAGATCAGGGAGCAGGTAACCAGTGGATCAGGAATCAAGGGAGCAGGAAAACCAGCGCCCCAAGTCCGTAACGACCAATAGACCAATAAGACTATCCGACTAAAACCAGGTGCAATGCACCTTAGACTATTCAGACCATTTTGACCAATAAGCGGGGTCACGGTGTGCGCCCTTGGCGTTGAAACCCCGACTACAAATTCATATTTGTCATTTTATAGTTGACACGATACTAGAAGGTTTGATTTCCAATGACAAAACACATAGCCTTGACGACCGATTTTGGATACAGCGACCCCTTTGTGGGCATCATGAAGGGCGTCATGGCCGGTATCGCGCCGGATGTTCCGCAGGTGGATATTACCCACGCCATCCCGCCGGGGGATATTCAGCGGGGGGCCATCGTCTTGTGGCAGTCCGCGCCCTACTTCCCGCCGGGGACGGTCTTCCTCTCCGTGGTGGATCCTGGGGTGGGCACTGCGCGGAAGGCGATTGTCCTTCAGGCTCAAAATCATATTTTCGTAGGGCCAGATAACGGCCTCTTCAGCTATCTCCTGGCGGAGGAAGAAGGCGGAACCGGTGTCCAAGCATGGGAGCTCACAAACCTGCCACCTGCAGACATGCCACTCGCAAACTCTTTTCCCTCCTCAACCTTTCACGGGCGGGACGTTTTTGCCCCCGCGGCCGCTCACGTGGCCCGGGGGGGAGCCCCCTCCGCCCTTGGCGCACGCTGCCGGGAACTGGTTCGCCTCCCCTCCCCCACCCTGGAGGTCACCAGGGACGGCGTGGTACGGGGAGAGATTCTCACCCGCGACCAATTTGGCAATCTCCTCACCAGCCTGGGACGCTTCCGCCCCACCGAAGATGGTGACTTGCGACTTGTCCCCTGGATAGAACGCTCCAAGGCTGGCAATCTTTCCGCTGTGGTAAAATGCTCACCGACGGAAAATTCCCTCCATCTCCCCAACGGGAAAACCCTCCCCCTGGTGGACACCTTTGCCCATATCCCCCCTGGAGAATGCGCGGCTTTGGTTGGCAGTACGGGGTTGCTGGAAATTGCTGCCAATGGACAATCCGCCGCAGCCTTATTGGGGCTAAAACGCGGGGCAGTGGTGGAACTGGGACCGAAAAGCTAAAAAACGACAAGGAGAAGATCATGGAAAAGTTCATCATCGATGGCGGCGTCCCTTTGCGGGGTGTCGTCACACCCTCCGGAAATAAGAATGCCGCTCTCCCCCTTTTGGCCGCCTGCCTATTGACCGATGAGCCGGTGGTTTTGCACAATCTCCCCGAAATTAAGGATGTTCAGGCCATGCGCTCCTTGCTCGAAAGCCTGGGCGCAGAAGTGGAGAACCTAGGGGGGCACTCTTGGCGCATACATGCGAAAAACGTGATTTCTGCTAATTTAGACTCCAAGATGTGCAGCCGCATTCGAGCTTCAATCTTGTTGGCTGGACCCATTTCGGCTCGCACGGGTTGGCTGGTCTTGCCTCCTCCTGGGGGGGATGTGATAGGCCGCCGCCGGGTGGATACGCATATTTTGGCCCTCAGCGCCTTGGGCGTGCAAGCCGAATATAATTGTGATGAGCGTGTTTTTGAATTTGCCGCTTCCGGCCTGACTGGTGGGGAAATTCTGCTCGACGAGGCCAGCGTCACCGCCACGGAAAACGCCATTATGGCCGCAGTGACAGCCCGGGGGGAAACGGTTATACGCAACGCGGCCTCAGAACCGCACGTCCAGGAGTTGTGCCACTTTTTGAACACTCTGGGCGGAAAGATCAAGCACGTGGGTTCTAATATGTTGCATATTACCGGCGTCTCCAAGCTGCATGGGGGCGAGTTCACCATTGGGCCAGATTATTTAGAAGTGGTCAGTTTCATTGGCGCAGCAGTGGTCACCGGAGGCGAGATTAGAATTCGCAACGCGGGACCAAATTACCTGAGTATGGTGCGGCTTGTCTTCCGGCGTATAGGCGTGAATTGGCTCGTCGATGGGGATGATATTATTGTTCCCGGCCAACAGAACTTAGTCATTCAGTCTGATATTCGCGGGGCTATTCCCGAAATTAGCGTTATGCCCTGGCCCGCTTTTCCCTCTGATTTGATGAGCATTGCCATTGTGGTCGCCACACAGGCGAAAGGGAGCGTCCTTCTTCACGACTGGATGTACGAGGGACGCATGTATTTTACTGACAAGTTAAGTGGGATGGGAGCGCAAATCGTTCTCTGTGACCCGCACCGCTGCATTGTTCAAGGCCCTACGGATTTAATGGGGGAAGAGGTGGACAGTCCCGACATTCGGGCCGGCTTGGCCCTGGTGTTGGCCGCTCTCGCCGCGGACGGGGAATCGGTCATTCGCAACGTGGGGCAAATTGACCGGGGTTACGAGCGCATTGAAGAGAAACTGCGGGGGTTGGGGGCGAGGATTGAGCGGAAAACGTAAAGGTGTGATGAATGACCAGCGTAACGTAAAGGTGTGAATTGTACAGACGACTTCCCCTAAACCCGGTCTGTCATAATGCCCAACCCAGCAAGAAGCCCACAATAGCCAGGATAACCCCCAGGTGAAGGAATAACTCCGTAGCGGAGAGCCAAGTGTTGGGAAAAATGAGCTTGATAAGCAAGTTGAGAATAACTAACCCAATGCCAAGCAGGGGTAATAGGCCTTTACGGTGCGCCAAATATTCAGAAACTTCATCTAAGAATGCGTTGAAGCGATCTTTCATAGTCATATCCTCTCGGTTGGGAAACCTTCGCTATCCCGTTGGTCTGATATAGACATTCTCATCTTCGTTCGCCACCACATAGGGCATGTATTTAACCACATGCCGCCCCGGAATGCGCCCCTGAATGGTTACGCCCTGATAGGTGTTCTCGATGCGCTCGATTAACCCATCTTCGTGGAATAGGGCGACCAAGCCACCCTGGTCATGGGGCAGCTCTACGTGCATGGGTTGGTAGTCCTCATAAAGGCGTTCTTGTATGGTTTGCAGCAAATCTTCCATGCCATCTCCGCGCAGCGCTGAAACCGCTACCGCGTTTGGAAAGCCTTGTAAGGATTGCATGGCCGCATCCGGTTTCCGGAGGCGGTCAATCTTGTTAAGGACAGGGATAAGGGGGATATGGTCGGCCTCGATTTCCTCTAAGGTCTGGTGCACGGCTTCCACCTGAGCTTTGACCTGGGGATGGGTAATGTCTATCACGTGGAGGAGCAAGTCGGCTTCAGCAATTTCTTCCAATGTGGCTCGAAAGGCGGCTACCAGGGTTGTGGGCAACTTTTGGATAAAGCCAACCGTATCGGTGAATAAGGTCACCGACCCATCGGGGAGATTAACGCGGCGCGTGGTGGGGTCGAGAGTGGCAAATAATTTATCGGCCACATAAACATCCGCTTCGGCAAGATGGTTCAAGAGGGTTGACTTCCCGGCATTGGTATATCCCACAAGGGAGATGGTGGGGATGCGGGATTCTTTGCGGCGGGACCGGTGCCTTTTGCGGTGAGCGCGCACTTTTTCTAGTTCAGCTTTGAGATGGGTGATGCGCCGGCGAATCTCGCGGCGGTCGGTTTCGAGCTGGGTCTCGCCCGGGCCTCGCAGGCCGACTCCCGCCGTCCCGCCCGTGCGCCCTCCCCCTCCCCCAGCTTGCCGCACCAGGTGTGTCCATGCCCGTGTAAGCCGGGGAAGCCGATATTCATATTGAGCCAGCTCCACCTGGAGAGCGCCTTCCCGCGTGCTGGCGTGCTGGGCAAAAATATCTAGTATGAGGGCAGTTCGGTCCAGGACCCGGACATCTTCCTCGAGGATACCTTCCAGCTCACGTTGGTGGCGGGGAGAGAGTTCATTATCAAAGAGGACAACGGCTACATCTAGCTCTTCCCCCATGGCGCGCACTTCTTTAGCTTTTCCGGACCCTATAAAGGTTTTTGGGTGGGGATGGTTTAGTTTCTGGGTAACTTGACCAACGACTTCGAAGCCAGCCGTGACGGCCAAGTGTCGTAATTCTGTCAAGGAATCGTCTAAAGGGAGTAAGTTGTCGCTCTGAAAGATCTCCACCCCGACCAATAAAGCTCGTTCGGAATGGAGGCGTTTTGTTGGAAGTGTTTTTTTCATTTCACTCTTCGCTCCCAGTATAGTGATATAGTTTTTCGGTTTTTTCATCAGGCGCGGATTCTATAATAGGAAAAAGGACATGAAAGGTCGCCCCGGGACATTTTTCTTCATCAAATCCTTCAGATTCAACCCAAATTGTGCCCCCATGCGCTTCGACAATACCTTTGGCGATTGGTAATCCCAGCCCAGGGCCTCCGCCCTTGAACTTTGTCTTCCCGCTCGAATGAAGAGATATATCGCCTAATTGTCCAAATTTTTCAAAAATGCGCTCTTGATCTTCTTGGGCAATCCCAATCCCATTGTCTGTTACCGTGATTTCGATAAAGCCTGGCAATATCCGCCCATCAACAACTATTTGGCCGCCATCTGGCGTATATTTAATGGCATTGGAGAATAAGTTTCTCAAAACTTGGTAAGTACGTTCCGCGTCGCCATAAGTCATCGTGTCCACGCCTGAAAATTCTCGTACTTCCAAGCTTTGATTTCGCTTCTTGATCGCTCCTTCGAATTCTTCTCTTGCCATCGACAACAAACGATTAATCCATATCGGCCGGAAGTTGAGATCAAGGAGATTATTATCGATCAAAGAGACATCAATCATATCACCCACAATTTCTTGTAAACGCTGTGTGCCCTTCCCTACGCCGTCCAGGTAGAGGGCAGCTTGAGGGGTGTCCGATACGGTTTCCCGGAGCATATCCATGTATCCCTCAATAAGCGTGAGTGGCGTCTTAAGCTCGTGAGCGGCCACAGAAATGAAACCAGATTTACTTTGATCAAGCCGTTCGAGTTCTACGCGCACATTTTCAAGTTCTTTAGAGACATAGTCGATGTGAGCCTTTGATTCTTGCTGTGTGACGTATTCAATGGCCTCGGTATGAATTGGTAAAAGTTTTCCAATAAAGTCAAGGGCCTCTTGGGGATTCAGTTCCTCGCTGGCGAGAGTGTGGGTGAGCATGAAAATTTTATTGAGCAAGACCGTCAGGCTAGCTTCTTCCTTTTCGACTTCGCTCTGGGTGCGGGCTTGAACCCACTCGACAAGAATGGGATGCAGCCAACTGGCATCTCCCATCACCATGGATTGTTGGAGAAGGTTGAAGTAGCGCTTCACCTGATGCACGAACTGCTCGCGGACTTCTTCGCCTTTGGTCAGTTCCTCTGAGACGCGCTTTGCAAATTTTGGTTGCAGGAGGTCGAATATTTCTAAGACTCTCATGCTTATAGTGTACGATAGGAACGGTGTTTTGTGTAGCGTAAAGCTGTGAATTAAGGAATTGAGCCCCCTACTCAGCCTTGAGTTTGCATTGGTTTGGATTATTTTGGATGGTTAGGGTGTTTTTTTGTTGAGTTATAATGACTATGCGAAATTATTAGGGTTTCTACCGCTCGGTCGGGAGACCTTCGCTATCCTTTGTAAACGGGGGGCGCCGCTATGAGCATGATACTCTACAACATTTGCATGCACCCGTCGTGCTCCTTTCCATACCTTATTTAACCGCTATGTGCTAAACTATAGGAAACTACGCAGAAACCTCAACGCGTATCCCAATCAAGCCACCCCCCTACCCCTTTATGCTCTTTCCAGAAGTTCTTCAAACCAAACTCACATCCAGAAAGCCATCCCCGCGCACGCTTTATCGGCCTCGTGTGACGACGACACTCACGGAAGCTATGCAGTACCGCTTGACCATTCTCCAGGCCAGCGCAGGCTATGGGAAAAGCACAGCTTTGGGCGGCACACAGCGCGGGAAAGAATTAGGTTCACGTTGTCAAAGCTTCATCCCAAGACGCCCCCTCCCCATACCGGGGGACGATTCGTCATGTTCAAACCGACCAAGAAATCAGCTTCACCTCATGGACGAAGGCCACCGGGTTCATTCAAAATTTCATAGACCTCGAAGATCACTCCCCGCAGGTCACATCAGATAGTAATAGTCTTCAAAAGTCGTAACCATTCAGCCCCTTCTCCTAGAGCAAACTTCAAAAGTCTCAGAGGATGTTTTAAGAGAAGTTTCATAAGCGTTTTTGAACTTTTGGGTCCACCAAGCTCTATTTTGAAGACTTTTGAAGCCTATCTCTTTGGGGTGGTGAACGCTTACCAACAGTCTTCAGAATAACGAGATCTCGTTACTCATCACTCATTACTCGTCACTCATCACTCACCACTCAACCCACAGGAGATATAAAATGCTTTTAAAAGATCAAGTTACCCTCATCACCGGCGGAGCAGGCGGAATTGGAAAAGCCACCGCGAAACGTTTCGCAGAAGAAGGCGCCAAAGTCATCATCTGTGACCTCTCAGACGAAGCTGGAAACCAGGTAGCAGAGGAGATTGGCGGGGAGTATTACCACGTCAACGTTGCCGATCGCGAGGCTGTCCAGGCCTGGGTAGACGACGTATATGAGAAATATGGCCAGATCGATGTCCTGGTCAACAACGCCGGCGTCTTGCGGGATGGCCTTTTTGTGCGCGTCAAAGAAGGCGAGCTGGTCAAACAAATGCCAGAAGAGAACTTTGACTTGGTCATCGACGTCAACCTCAAAGGCGTCTTCAATTGCGCCCAGGCGGTAGCACCCTACATGATCAAGGGGGAGGGCGGCGCAATCCTCAACGCCACCTCGATTGTCGGCTTAGACGGCAACTTCGGGCAAACGAATTATGTGGCCTCGAAAGCCGGCGTGGTTGGCATGACCAAGGTCTGGGCACGGGAATTAGGACGCCATCAAATCCGAGTCAACGCCGTCGCGCCCGGGTTCACCCTTACAGAAATGGTCAAACAAATGCCCGATAAAATCCTGGACAGCATGGTAGCGAAAACCCCCATGGGCCGCATGGGAGAACCGATAGACATCGCCAACGCTTACCTCTTCTTAGCCTCCGACCAAGCTTCCTTTATCTCCGGTGTGACCCTGCGCGTGGACGGCGGCATTGTCGTAGGAACGTAACCCACCGGCAAGCAAACTATCTCCAATTTGATTAGCGAAAGGCTCCTGGGAAAACACGCAGGACTTTTCTAAATATGCTATACTAGTGGAACAAAGCTGGTACGATTACGAGACCAATTAGGACTTCATCAATGACCCAAAACCCAAAAATCGAACATCTTCGCAAATTAAAAGAAGAGTCACGCTTGGGGGGCGGAGAAGAGCGCATCAAACGCCAGCACGAGAAAGGCCGCCTCACCGCGCGTGAACGGATAGAACTGCTCTTAGACCAAGGCTCGTTCCGGGAGGTTGACCCCTTCGTCGTCCACCGCACCTCTGACTTTGGCCTCGATGAGAAGAAAATCTTGGGAGACAGCGTGGTCACCGGCTGGGGGACGGTCGAGAATCGCCTCGTTTACGTTTTCTCGCAGGATTTCACCGTCTTGGGGGGTAGCCTGGGGGAGGTCCACGCCGAGAAAGTGGTCAAGATCATGGATATGGCCATGCGCAACGGCGCCCCCGTGGTGGGGTTGAACGATTCCGGCGGGGCACGCATCCAGGAGGGGGTGGTCTCCCTGGGCGGATACGCCGACATCTTCCTCCGGAACACGCTGGCCTCTGGCGTCATCCCCCAAATTAGCGTGATCATGGGCCCCTGCGCGGGTGGGGCGGTCTACTCCCCCGCCCTGACCGATTTCATCTTCATGGTGCGGGGGTCTTCCTTCATGTTCATCACCGGGCCGGAGGTGGTCAAAACCGTCACCCACGAAGAGGTCACCTTCGAGGAGCTGGGCGGAGCCGACTCCCACGCTGAAAAATCCGGCGTTTGTCACGTCGTGGCCGATACCGAGGCCAATACCCTTTTCCTGGTGCGGAAGTTGCTCTCGTACCTCCCCCAAAACAACATGGAAGACCCGCCCTACCTGGAAACCGACGACGACCCCTTGCGCCGTGAGGCCGCCCTGGACACCATCATCCCGGACGACCCCAGCAAGCCCTATGACATCAAAGACGTCATCCGGTTGATTGTCGATGACGGCGAGTTCTACGAAATCCAAGAGAAATTTGCCCAAAATATCGTGGTGGGGTTCGCCCGCTTGGGAGGCCACAGCGTTGGGATTGTGGCCAATCAACCCGCTTTTTTGGCCGGCGTGCTGGACATCAACTCCTCTAAGAAGGCGGCCCGCTTTGTCCGTTTTTGCGATTCCTTCAATATCCCCGTGCTGACCTTGGTGGATGTGCCCGGCTTCTTGCCCGGCGTTGACCAGGAGCACGGCGGGATTATCAGCTCCGGGGCCAAGCTGCTCTACGCTTACTGCGAGGCCACCGTCCCGAAGATGACGCTCATCACCCGCAAGGGGTACGGTGGGGCCTATGACGTGATGAGCAGCAAACACATTCGCGGGGACATCAACCTGGCCTGGCCCAGCGCGGAGATCGCCGTGATGGGGCCAGAAGGCGCGGTGGAGATCATCTTCCGCAAAGAACTGGCCGAGGTGGAAAATCCCGAAGAACGGAAGAAGGAATTGGTAGCAGACTACCGCGAGAAATTCGCCACGCCCTACGTGGCCGCCTCACGAGGTTATATTGACGACGTCATCGAACCCCGCGACACACGCCCCCGTCTCATCAACGCCCTGGAGATGTTGGCCAATAAACGCGACCATAATCCGGCTAAAAAACACGGCGGAATACCGTTGTGATGCGTGAAGACGTGTTGCGTGATGCGTGACGAGTAATGAGTAACGAGTAAAACGTGATGCGTGTTGCAGGTGCGATGCACTCCGTTTTTTGGAGTGCGTTGCACCTAAAAACTTCGTGAAACGTGATGAGTGAGGAGTAATGAGTGACGAGTAAAGCATAATGAACCAAAATGTGGTAACCGTTCACCCCCCTCACCCTAGCCCTCGCTCTGCTCACGGTGTGCAGCCCCTAGGCTGTGCCCGCTGGGCATCCCAGAAGGAGAGGGGACAGCCTCCTCTCCCTCTGGGAGAGGATTGAGGTGAGGGCAGGGTCTGATCGCTTACAAAATGTAAGGAGGCGATCTATGGATAAACTAATTTTAGAGGATGAACTATTGGAAGAGATTAAGCAAGTGGCAATAGTCCAAAAAGTGCCTCCTGCACGTATCCTTGATGAAGCTGTAAGCGTTTATTTACGTCAATTAGAACTCAAAAAGATTGAGGAGGAAGCAGAGGCGTTTCGCTCGATGCACTCAGAGTTGCTTCGGAAATATAAGGGCGAGTATGTTGCCATCCATAACGCTAAAGTTGTTGATCATGATAAAGAATTCCAAGCTCTCCACAGCCGCATCCGAAAACGGTTTGGACGTCAAGCGGTTCTACTGCGGCCAGTTAAAGCTGAACGGGAACGTGAGTGGTCATTTCGCAGCCCGAGGAGTGAATCACGCATTACTCATTACTCTTTACTTATCACGGAGTATTCATGTTCAAAAAAATCTTAATCGCCAACCGAGGTGAAATTGCCGTGCGCGTCATCCGCGCCTGCCGGGAGTTGGGTATTCCGGCGGTGGCGGTGTATTCGGACGCTGACCGGTATGCCCTGCACGTGCGCTATGCCGATGAGGCTTACCGGCTGGGGCCGCCGCCTTCGCGGGAGTCTTATCTGCGGGTTGAAAAAATCATTGAGACCGCGAAACAATGCGGGGCGGACGCTGTCCATCCCGGGTACGGTTTTTTGGCGGAACGGGCTGATTTTGCCCAGGCCTGTCTGGACGCCGGGTTGGCCTTCATTGGCCCCAAACCTTCTTCTATAGCCGCCATGGGCGATAAGCAGGTGGCTCGGGCCACGGTGTCGGGCGCAGGCGTCCCCGTCGTCCCCGGCACAGAGGGACAGGGCGACCTCACCAACCGGGAACTCACGGCCATTGCTCCGGAGGTGGGGTTTCCGCTCCTGGTCAAGGCCACGGCGGGCGGGGGCGGGAAGGGNATGCGTGAAGTGCGGAATCTGGCGGAGTTGCCCGATCTGTTGAATGCCGCCCGGCGTGAGGCGGAGTCCTCCTTTGGGAATGGGAATGTTTACCTCGAAAAGTTGATCGAAGGTGCCCGGCACATCGAAATCCAAATCCTGGCCGACCAGCACGGGAACGTCATCCACCTGGGAGAGCGGGAATGCTCCATTCAGCGGCGGCACCAAAAACTGGTCGAGGAATCCCCCTCCCCCTTTGTGGGCGATGATGAAGAATTGCGGCGGAAGATGGGCGCGGTGGCCGTTCAAGCGGCAAAATCGGTTGATTACGTAAACGCCGGGACGATTGAGTTCTTGGTGGATGAGGAGAAGAATTTCTACTTCTTGGAGATGAACACCCGCCTGCAGGTGGAGCATCCCGTCACCGAGGCCGTGACCGGGGTGGACATCGTCAAGGAGCAAATCAAAATCGCGGCCGGGGAGCCGTTATCCTACGCCCAAGAAGACATCACCATGAACGGGTGGGCCATGGAATGCCGCCTCAACGCTGAAGACGCCTACCAGGACTTTATCCCCTCCACGGGAAAAATCTCCCAGGCGCTGCTCCCGGCCGGACCGGGGGTGCGCATTGACAGCGGGGTGTATTCGGGGTTCACCATCTCCCCCTACTATGACTCGTTGATTGCCAAGCTGATTGTCCACGAGGAAACCCGGCCTAAAGCCATCTCCCGCATGAAGCGCGTGCTGGAGGAATATAAGATCGTGGGGGTGCGCACCAACATCCCCTTCCACCAACAGTTGATGGAGAACGCGAGTTTTGGACGAGGAGATTTCGATACCCAATTTGTGGAAAACGAGTTCAGTATGCAGGGCCAAAAAGCGGAAGGCCACGCTGAGATTGCTGCGTTGGTGGCTGCCCTGGTCGCGAATCAGCAAAGCCAAAAATCGAGCCTAACCATGCAGCCCTGCCAACGAGATACTAGTAATTGGAAATGGGTTAGCCGCTGGGAGCGGACGAGGCGGTGAGGAGTGAGGAGTGAGGAGTAATGAGTAATGAGTAATGAGTAATGAATGATGAGTGAGAGTGAATTG
Organism: Chloroflexota bacterium; assembly: GCA_018263575.1. GTDB lineage: Bacteria > Chloroflexota > Anaerolineae > Anaerolineales > UBA11858 > B10-G9. The sequence continues at coordinate 27,365 of JAANWX010000106.1, forward strand.
CGTTTTACTCTTTACTCGTTACGTTTTACGAGCCACAGTCTCGCTAATGGACATTGAAAAAACATGAAATACATTGCTGAAGTTGAGGAACAAGAATTTACCATCGAAATCGTGGACGAGAATCATGTCAGGATCAATGGCGAGGTTCACGAGATTGATTTTAAGGCTGTCCAAGGTGAGTTGACGTTTTCTCTGCTGGTGAACGGCCAATCGTATGAGGCCAACGTCTACCAAGAAAATGGAAATTGGGAAGTGCTCATGCGAGGAGGGCGCTACTCCGTGCGGGTGGAGGATGAACGCGCCCGGCGGTTGAGGATAGCCGTAGGCGATACGGCCGCCCAGCAAGGCCCCTTCCACCTGAAATCTCCCATGCCCGGCCTGGTGGTGGACATCCCTGTTAAAGAAGGTCAAGAGGTGGTGGAGGGGGAGGTCTTGTTGATCCTTGAATCCATGAAGATGCAAAATGAGTTGAAGTCCCCCCGGGCGGGACAAGTTTCACGCATTATGGTAAAGCAGGGTGAAAACGTGGAGCAGAGACAGGTATTACTCGATGTGGAGTAGAAGCAGATTCAACGACATAGACTTCAAAAGTCTCAGAAGGCGCTTTTGGAGAAGCTTTATGAGGTATGAGGAGACTCAATGAAAAACAATATTCTCCTGGAAGTCCAAGACATCCAAACGTTCATAGGCCAATTCCACATCCTGCAAGGGGTGAACGTCCAAGTGCCGGAAGGAAGCATTGTCGCACTTTTGGGGCGCAATGGGGCCGGGAAAACGACCACCCTCAAATCCATTTTGGGACTTACGCCTCCCAAGGAAGGGAAGGTGGTTTTCAGCGGGACAGAGATCCAAGGGCGGCGAAGTTATGAGATCGCTGACATGGGTATTGGTTATGTCCCTGAGCATCGAGCTATTTTCCAAGACCTGAGCGTGCTTGAAAATTTACGAATCGCAGAACGCGAGAAGGGGGACCTAGAGAAAAAGGAAGAGCTTATTTTCTCATTATTCCCTGACTTAAAACGCCTCATCATGCTGCCCGGAACCAATCTCTCAGGGGGACAGCAGCAAATGTTGGCCGTGGCTCGCGCCTTAGTGCCTGACAATGAGTTATTATTGATCGATGAACCGAGTGAGGGATTAGCCCCGGTGCTCATCGAAGAAATGATGGATGCCATCCAGCAACTATCTGCAGAGACCACAGTTTTGCTTGTCGAGCAAAATTTCATCGTCGCCAGCCGACTTGCGGAGAATTATGTCATCATCGAAGAAGGGCACTCGGCCAAATCAGGCAAGATGGCTGATCTCATTAACGACCAAGAAACCATTCGCCGCTACCTGGAAGCCGCCTAAAAAATAAGAAGGAAAAAACTATGAAACCTTTGCTTGGCTCCTTCCGCAAAAATCGCACTCTTTGGATCACGTTATGCGCTTTAATTATCATCTTCACCCTCGGCGCGCGAGGACTAGTGGACAACGAAGCTGTAGGAGGTGAACGCTATCAGGATGTGGTTATCACTATTTTACGTGGTTTTTCCACCGGCTCTATCATCTTCCTGGTCGCCTCTGGTTTTTCGATCATCTTTGGGCTGATGAACGTGCTCAATATGGCCCATGGAGCCTTGTTCATGATCGGGGCCTATGTGGGGTGGACGGTCTTTGTGCGGCCTGATACTGCCGTAGATGCCCTTGTTCCCATCCTCCTGCTTGCCGGAGGATTCTTCCTGATTCCACTTTGGGATCGGCTCCTCAACAAGCTGAAAATGCCCTCCTGGTTAATGAAAACGTGGCCTTGGCTCGGGCTAATTCTAGCAAGCGTTGTTTTAATATTCACCTTACCTAAATATCCCATCACAAGCTGGGATGTTGGCTCCTACCAGATCAGCCCTACCAATTATGCCTTTGCTGCCAGCCAGGGACAATTAGTCACCCCCGAACCAAAACAATTCTTGGGAATTTCACCCCTGCTTGGCCTGGGGGGCATTCTTCTAGGCGGCCTCTTGGCGGGGATCACCGTGGCGGGATTTGTCATCAGCCGGAGACCGGCCACAGCCGGCACCTCCGAGGGTAAAGCCTTTCCTTGGGAAACACTTAGCCTCTTCTTGGCGATTGCCATACTGGGTTTGGTAATCCACTATTACAACACACCCATCTCCAATTTCTTACTGGGACTAGATTCCACGCTTTTATTCATCCTGGCAATTCTGGTTGCTGTTGGCACAGGGGCGCTGATAGGAATATTGGTAGAAACAACCATGATTCGACCCCTATACGAAACGCATATCTACGTCCTGATGCTTACCCTAGGCGTTCAGTCTATCATCATCGAAATTGTCCGCTCCGCGTGGGGATCGCCGGAGTTCACCATGCACAGGCCCTCGATCTTCGCGGGCACCGGAGAAGGCTGCCCAGCCGAGAGTCTTGGCGCCATACTGAAAAATAATTGTTCCACAATTCGCGTGCTGGGAGGGCGCGTGCGCACGTACAACGAACTATTCATTCCCCTCCTGGGGATCGTGGTCCTCGTGGCGGTGTGGCTGCTGCTCCAACGCACACGCCTGGGAATGATCGTCCGGGCCGGCGTTCAAGACAGCGAGATGGTGGAAGCCTTAGGCATTAACGTCCAAAAGATTTTCACAACCGTGTTTGCGCTAGGCGTGGGACTAGCAGCCATGGGAGGCGTGATCGGCGCCCCCTCAACGGGACTTACAACCACCCTTGGTGACAGCCTCTTGATCAACATGCTCGTCGCCCTGGCCATTGGAGGACTGACCAGTTATCCAGGGTCGGCAGCGGGGGCATTAATCGTAGGGCTTTTGCAGCAATTCGTCATCAAGTACGGGCAAATAGGCATCAACATCCCCTTCATGGAAGAGCCTTTCAAGCCCACGCCCCCGTTAGTGCCCGCGCTGACCGTATTTCTAATGGTCATCATCCTGCTCGTAATGCCCCAAGGCTTGTTTGGCAGGAAGGAGTAATTCATGGAAAATACTATCACTGAACAGAACGGCATCAGCCTTTTCTTCAAGAACAACCTTGGCATATTGATCACCATCTTATGCCTGATCCTTATGCCCTTCGTGATATCGCTCATTGACGGGCAATCGATCCCTAGTTTGCTGGCCAATGAATCCGGCCAATCCAAATTCTATCAGGGGTTAGCCATCGAGATCTTCATCCTGGCAGTTTTTGCTCTCAGCTACGACTTGCTGTTTGGCTTCACCGGGCTGCTCTCCTTTGGCCATGCCATGTTCTTTGGCGTTGGCGCCTATCTAACGGGCATCATGCTCAAGAGTTTTGGCTGGACTTTGTTGCCCATCTTGGCCTTGTTGGTTTTGGCCGGTATCCTCATGGCCTTGATATTCAGCATCGTTTTACCGCGCGTTAAAGGAATCACCTTCGCTCTCGTGACTCTGGGCATTGCCCAGGTATTCTATATTGTGATCCAATCCCGAGAAATGGCGGATTATGCCGGCGCTGAAATTGGCCTGCAGGGGGTTACCCCGCCAGAATTCCTAAATCCCATCGAGCATCGTCTACGTTTTTATTATATTGGCTTAGTTATCCTCTTCGCGGTTTATTTTCTTTATAAACGTTTCGTAGATTCACCAACCGGCCATGTTTGCGTAGCCATCCGTGAAAACGAAGATCGAGCGACCATGTTGGGCTATAACACGTTCTACTTCAAATTGGCCGCTCTCACCATTTCCGGGATCACGGCCACATTGGCCGGGGGGATTCATGGCATCTACAATCCCATCATACGGCCCGCCATCGCCAGCTCGCATTTCACCATCGCAGCCCTGTTGATGATCTTGATCGGGGGAATCGGCACCCTGAGCGGAGCCTTGATCGGCGCGGCCGTTTTCAAGCTCTTGTCCTTCTTCCTTGAAAAATGGTTTGGCGGGGCATCTCAGGTGCTCATTGGGCTGGTCTACATATTACTGGTGCTCTTTTTACCTTATGGGATCGTAGGCACCATCCGAGCGCGCTCTTTCCGATGGAAGCAGGGTTGGCAACGGTGGATGAAAATTTTAAGGTTTAAGCAGCCAAGCTAGCAACGTGTCCCCCACAACCTGCAAACTATGCGCGGAGACCTTGTCTAGGGTGTCTTCTGTGGTGTGCCAATAGGGATAATCAAAATCAATGATGTCCACGGCGGGGATACCGGCTTCGAGAAAGGGGGTATGGTCGTCAATCATGGCATATTTGGGCGTGGAGAGAAAATACTCTTCATACCCTAATTCGGCCGCTTGATCCCAAATCTCGTCTTGGAGGGACGGGGTAGAGTTGTGTTCTTTGTGAATATTCAGATCGGTGTCGCCAATCATATCCACAATCACCGCGGCCTTGAGGGTTATTTCCAAATTTTCAACAAAGGCGCGTGATCCCAAAATCCAATCCCAGCCCGCAATATCTCCATTATCTTCGAGATCGAAAAAAACTAACCACACCGGGTCAGGTAGATCTTTAGGGAGAACGCGGGCTAACTCGAGGAGAACGGCTACACCGGAAGCGCCATCATTTGCGCCCGGAACAGGCTCATTGCGTCGGGCGGGGGATTGGTCACGGTCGGCATAAAGGCGCGTGTCGTAGTGCGCTCCGAGAAGAATGGGAGCACTCCCCTCTCCCCGCCGGGCGACCACGTTGTAGGCGGTATGCCCCATCACGACCTCTTCCTGAAGTTCAACTTCCCACCCCTCTTCCTGTAAGACGGATAGAAGCCAAGACAATATTTGCGCGTGACCGGCGCTTGACGGGGTGCGCGGCCCAAAAGAGAGTTGGCGCTCTATGTTGCCCAAAGCTCTCTCTCCGTCGAAACGTGGCGGGGATGTAGGGGTAGGCTCCGATGAGGGTGTGGGGGATGACAGGATGAAGCTTGGCTGGCAGGCAGTGAGGAGGAAGATGAGTAGGAGAAATGGGACGGTTTTCATACGGTTACATTTTATCAGATAAAAGTCAGGAAGCGTTGTCGAACGGACTACTTCGACTTCAAAACTACGTGACTACAAGACTACAAGACTACAGGCTACCAATGGCACAAATCTTGCTACTAGTAGTAAATTAGGTTATACTCATCTTTGGAGATATTATGTTCCAAGTTCAAAAGCAAGTCTTACGCCCGCAAGTAACAGCTCACTTGGCGCAGACCATGGCCTTACTGGAAATGACTCGGGAGGAAATTCAGCAAAAGGTAAACGCTGAATTGGCCAATAATCCTGCCCTGGAGATCATCGAAGAGCGGCGCTGCCCAAGTTGTGGCCGGACCTTATCTACCCCTGGGCCTTGCCCTATTTGCAGCCAGCCCTACGACCTTAGCTTAGAGGAACCGATTGTTTTCATGTCCCCGCAAGATGATTTTCGTCACCAATCGGGGAGTAAGCAAAATTACCAGAATCCAAACGATTACTCGCATGAAAATTATGTGCCCCAAGAAATCGATTTGCCTACCTTCATTCTGCGGCAAATTGCGCCTGACCTAAAGGTCGAAGAGCGTCCGATTGCCGCCCATATCCTGAATAGTCTTGACGAAGATGGCCTTTTAAGTATGCCCTTGGAGGAAATTGGCCGCTTCTTACACATTCCCCTCAAGAAGGTGAAAAAAGTTGCCAAAATCATCCAAGGCGCTGAACCGATAGGCGTTGGCTCATCATCCCCACAGGAAGTTCTTCTGGCCCAGTTGCGCGCTCTGGACAAGGTCACCCGCATCCCACCTCCAACAGAAGAGGTCATTCGTTCAGGGATGGAATTGCTCAGTAAAGGGAGTTATGGTAAATTGGCGAAAGAACTGGGAACGTCCCACGGTCGGGTTCTGGAAGCTGGTCACTTTATCCGGGAAAATCTCACCCCCTATCCGGCCCGCGCTAACTGGGGGAATATCCGTCAGGGATCGGGAATCTCCCCGCAGGTTTATCACCATCCCGATGTTATCATCCGAGAACAGGAGAATTCCCCCAAGCCACGCCTCATTGTGGAGATAATCACCCCTTACCGGGGTATGTTGCGCGTAAATCCCCTCTTTCGAAAGGCGCTCGAGGATGAGAATAATAAGGCGTGTAAAAAAACGTTGGAGCAAGCCTCTCTGTTGATAAAATGCCTTCAACAACGAAATAACACTATGGGACAACTGATGGCCACAATTGCCAAACTACAGCGAGAGTTTCTATTGACGGGTGATAAGGCCAATTTGCGCCCTACCACGCAAGTAGAAATGGCTGAGCTTCTTGATGTGCATGAATCTACGATCTCGCGCGCTGTTTCGAATAAATCGGTCCAATTACCAAATAAACGAATAGTCCCTCTTAAATTATTCTTTGACCGCAGCCTCCCTATTCGGGTAACTTTAAAAAGAATCATAGCCAATGAAAAAAAACCTCTTTCTGACTCCGCATTAGCGGATAAACTAGCTGAAAAAGGTTACCCCATTGCCCGAAGAACCGTTGCCAAATACCGCTCAATGGAAGGAATTTTATCCTCACGGATGAGATAATATATCAATTATGGTTTTTGACGCGCTTACTAGCCAAGAAAATGTCTTATCAGAAAACCTGAGCCTGGAAGAGATTGGGCAAATCTTAGATGTTACTGAAATACCGAGTTTGCTGCTTTCTTCCCAGGATAAACAGGTAAAAGCGGGAAATCTCGCTATGGTGAAGTTAAGCGGCTATACCCGAGAAGAGTTGAAAACATTGCGGGGTGAAACTCTTTTTAAAGACATGTCCGCTTTTTGGAATGATGAAACCCGCCGCTTAAATTTTTCCCCTCACAAAAGTAAGGAGGGGACACTGATCACCCGCCGGAATCGAGAGGTGAGTATCAATATCAAAGCAAGGAACGTGGGATCTCAGGCTCAATTTTTTCTGTTAAGCATAAGGCCACTTGAAAAAGAGCGGCGCCAAGAGATATCCAAAGGCAAAAGACACATTGAAATTGGCATTCAACTCACAAATGCCCTCCAACAGCCAAATCTTAAAGCGAGCCTAGAAAAAATATTAGAAATGGGCAAAGGAATTCTAAACACCGACTTGGCAGCCATTTACAAGACATATTCTACGCACCCTCAACTTAATAAATTTGTCGCTGTTGACAAGAGCCAGTTATTCCCAGCTACAATTTCAACCTCGGAGGTTATCACACACTTTAAGGAATCAACACTAAGCCCGCCTTATCCACTTCGCATATCATCACTTCATAAAATCGCCCTGGAAAGCAAAGCTTCATTCTTTATATCCATCCCTTTGAGAGATGGAGACGAACTATTAGGGATTTTGATTGTTTTAGGCCCCAGGGGCACCGCTTCCCTGGAAAAAAAATCTGCGCTTTTATGGGGCAGACAACTTGGGGCAATTATAGAATACGCTATTAGACAATTTACGCATATAGAGAAACTGAACAGCCAAGTAAACCAGCAGGCAATCATAAACCTCATTGAAAACAAGGTAAGCCAGCACATTTTCGAAGGGTTAATTTATCTTAACACTGACTTAACGATTCACAAAATCAACCCGGCCGCTGAACTTATTCTGGGATATACGAGTGAACAGATTCAAAAGTATCCCTTTGACGACGTCCTAATTGGCTCTGATCGCTTAGCGCCTGCCCTCAGAGAAGCACTGGACGGCATCTCCACCCTCAAGCTTGATAATCTCAAACTCCATCGTAGAGATGGGAGTATCTTCCCAGCAGAATTGAAAATAATCCCGGTTGTGGATACCAAAACAGGAAAACCGCTCCAGATTCTTCTTTTTGTGCACGATCTGAGCAAGGAAGAAAAAAACCGTCTCCAAAATCAACACCTCCAGCGAAGAGCCTTAGTGGGAGATATGAACGCAATTTTTGCTCATGAAATTAGAAACCCAATCAACAATATTACAACTGGGGTTCAATTATTAGAGCGGATTTTGCCAAAAGAATATGGGGAGGAAAAAATCCTAAATGGACTATACGAAGATTGTGAGCGCCTCACCCACACCGTTAACACAATTTTGAACTATTCAAGTTCGCAAAATTTTCTCATAAAATCGGTGGATCTCCCTCATCTTCTCAAGGAAATCTTAGAACGTTGGCGTCCACGCATGAAACGAATAGGAATCGAGTATCATCTGGATATAAGCCCCAAGCTTCCCCAAATACTTGGCGATATCCACGCACTGCAACAAGTGTTCACTAACTTAATCAACAATGCCGTCCACGCTATGGTAAAAACCAAAGGTGGTATTTTAGCGGTAAAAATTCGAGAAATTCAAAAATCACATGGGAATGGAGCTGTTAAAGTCGATATCTTGGACACCGGCTGCGGCATTCCAAAAAGCGCCAGAGACCACATATTCGAGCCCTTTTTCACCACAAAAGCTGATGGGACTGGTCTCGGACTAGCGATAACAAAACAAATTATTACCAGGCATAAAGGGTCTATTTCCGTCTCACATCTACCGCAAGGGACGGTGTTCCATGTCAGGCTGCCGGTGCAAAGGAATACACCATGACTGCTACCATTCTCTTAGTGGATGACGAAAAGAACGCCCGCAACAACATTGGCAGCTACCTGGAATCACAGGGGTATGAAGTCCTGCTGGCTGCGACGCTGAAGGAAGCCCGTGAGTATGTAAACGCGCAAGCGGCGGACATTATTTTGCTAGATATTCAACTTCCGGATGGGTACGGACCTGACTTGCTCTCTGAGACAGCCACATTTACAAATCGCCCGCCTATTATTCTTATCACGGCCTATGGAGCCATAGACATGGCCGTAGAAGCCATGAAAAACGGAGCGCACGATTTCATTCAAAAGCCCATCAAATTCGACCGCTTGGAACAATCCATTCAGCGCGCCAAAGATGTGGTTGACATGCGCAAAGAATTAAACCATTACCGCAGCTCACAACGTAAGGTGCTTGATGATATTGTTATTAAGGCTTCTAAAATGAAAGAAATAATCAAAAAAGCGCATCGGGTTGCTCAAACTTCGACTTCAGTGCTCATCGCTGGCGAAACAGGAACAGGCAAAGAAGTTATCGCCCGGGCCATTCACCAAATGGGGCCGCGTGCTGAAAAACCCTTTATCGACATCAACTGCGCTGCCGTGCAAGACACCATGTTGGAATCAGAGCTTTTTGGGCATGAGGCCGGGGCCTTTACCGGAGCTCAAAAGAAAAAAATGGGGCTTATGGAAGTAGCCGACGAGGGGATTCTATTCCTAGACGAAATTTCTTCTATGTCGGCCGATATGCAGGCCAAACTTCTCCGCGCATTGGAAGAGCGTACCTTCCGCCGTGTGGGAGGGGTAACACCCATCAACGTTGACGTACAGCTTCTAGCGGCTTCTAACCAGAACCTGCCTGAATTAATAAAAACGGGGAAATTCCGAGAAGACCTCTACTATCGCCTCAAAGTCATCAACCTTGAAGTCCCTCCGCTTCGTGAACGAAAAGATGATATTCCTCCTTTGGCAGGCCATTTCATCAAAATCAACAATCCTCAAATGGGCTTGAACATTCAAGGCATTACTCCTGGGGCTATAGAATGTCTCAAGGCTTATTCGTGGCCTGGAAATATTCGCGAACTGCGCAACGTGATCGAGAGAGCGATGATTTTCTGCGATGAAACTACGCTCGACGTTCAACATTTGCCATCAGAACTGGTCTAAGTAGTTAAGAATAAAGCTGAGTGGGGGGTAAACATCGCCTGATCCGTCCATGATTTGGTAGACTGAAAAACCAGAATAAGATACAATACAGGCAAACATAACGGATTAAATCGCCTTTGCGAGGTACCCTATGAACAAACTTCTCTCCAAGCTGCGCCAATTTTTCGCCCCCCACCCAAGCCTACCTTCCGGCACCTATCACAGCCAAACCGGGACCACCCGCCTTCACCTGCGGGTAGAAGAAGATGGCCAGGGACTGTTGATCATCAACGCCGCCACCGTCCTTCACCTCAACCAGACCGCGGCCGAGTACGCCTACCATTACCTCCACGACAAGACTCCCCAAGAGGCGGCGCAAGCCGTTGCTGAGCGTTATACCATCACCGAGGAAGAAGCTCAGGAGGATTATGAAGCCCTCGTCGAACGCATTGAAGCCCTGATCGATATCCCTGATCTTGACCCGGTTACCTTCCTGGATTTCGAGCGCGAATCGCCTTACGCGGGAGCATTATCAGCGCCTTACCGTCTGGACTGCGCCCTCACCTACCAACTTCCGGAGGGGAGCAATCCCAACCTGGCCCCCACGCGGCGCGTTGACCGCGAATTAAACACCGAAGATTGGAAAACCATCCTCGACAAAGCCTGGGAGGCCGGCATCCCCCATCTCATTTTCACGGGTGGAGAGCCAACCCTGCGCGACGACTTGGTTGAACTCATCACCTACGCTGAAGAAAAGGGACAGGTAACAGGACTGCTCACGGACGGGCAACGTTTGGCCCAAAAAGCCTACCTGGATGAACTCCTCCAAAGCGGCCTTGACCACCTTCTCATCGCCCTTGACCCAGAAAACAAAAAAGTCTGGCAAGCCTTAGAGCTTATTCTTCCGGAAGACCTCTTCACCACTGTGCACCTCTCTATCTCCTCCACCTTTGCTGAAGATATTCCCACCATACTTGCCAAGCTAGCAGATATGGGCACCAATGCCCTCTCCTTGAGCATTGACGATAAAAAAGACCTCCTCCTTACCCAAACCCTCGAAGAAGCTCACAACACTGCCGCTGAGGTGGGCCTACCCCTCAAATGGGATATCCCCGTGCCCTACTCCGCCCATAACCCAGTCGCCCTCGAACTAGAAGAAGCCGAAGACGCCCAACCGCCCCAGGGAGCGGGCCAAGCCTGGCTCTACGTCGAACCAGATGGCGACGTTCTCCCCACCCAGGGTGTTAATCAAGTACTTGGAAATCTCCTATCCCAGCCATGGTCAGAAATTTGGGATCAAATTCGTTAATTTATTGATCAAACACTGATATGTTCCTACCAGACCCTAAAGGTTCTGCACTAACCTTTAGGGTCTTAAACTTCACGAAAAATCTATGCCGCCTAAAGAAAACTCAATTTTCAACATCAAGGGTACAATTTCCTCCAACCGCCTCCAAGGTCTTTGGCGGCTGATGCTCGGTTTCCGACGTTATTATATCTTTGCCACCCTCTCCCTGGGAATCGCCGCCGCGGCCCGTTCGGGAACCTATTTCCTGCTGGGGCGTTTTTGGCTCCCATGTGGCCAACGTCATCCGCCGCCTAAAGCGCGTGGCCAATTTTTACGGCGCGGAGACCCAATTCATCCTCACCTCGGCCACCATTGGCAATCCCCAAGAATTGGCCCAAACCCTTGTTGAAGAGCCGGTAGAGATCATCGCCGAAGATGGCTCTGCACGAGGGGAAAAGCACTTTCTCATTTATAATCCCCCCCTTACGGATGAAAAACTCGGCCTGCGCATGGGGTCGCAAACTGAAAGCACGCGCCTAGCTAGCGACCTGTTAAAGTACGGTGTACAAACCATCCTTTTTGGGCGTTCGCGCCGGGGCGTGGAGTGGACGCTGCAACGCCTGCGCGATAATTCGGAGCAAGCAGCGGGGGAGATTCGCGCTTACCGGAGCGGCTACCTGCCTCATCAGCGGCGGGAGATTGAGGCTGGCCTGCGGCGGGGGGAGGTGCAAACCGTTGTTGCCACCACCGCCCTGGAGCTGGGCATCGACATTGGGGGGATGGACGCCGCCCTTCTGGCGGGATACCCGGGCACCATCGCCGGGACGTGGCAACAGGCGGGACGTGCCGGCCGCAGCACGGGGGCTTCACTTTCCATCCTGGTCGCCTCTGCCAATCCCCTTGACCAGTTTCTGGCCCGCCACCCAGACTACTTCTTCCAGCGCTCCCCTGAACATGCCCTCCTTGACCCCAACAACCTGCTCATCTTGTTAGACCATATCCGGTGTGCGGCCTTCGAGCTTCCCTTCCAGGCCAGAGAACACTACGGAAACCTAAGCCGCGTCCAAACTACTGAGCTTTTAGAGGTTTTGCAACACATGGGGATCCTGCACGCCTCGAAGGGAAAATATTTCTGGATGAGTGACGAATATCCGGCCGGCGACCTCTCCCTGCGCTCTACGCCAGGGAAACAAGTTTTACTCCAATCCCAGGATGGTGAAACGTGCCACACAGTCGGGAAAATCGACCAGCCCAGCGCGCATTGGATGACGCATCCCGGAGCCATTTATCTCCACGAGGGAGAAATCTACCGGGTCGAAAACTTAGACCTGGAGCGGGGGACGGCCCACCTCCAACCAAGCGGGGCGGATTATTATACGGAGGCCAAAAAAGAGACGGAGGTGACTTGCCAAGAAGTGCTTGGGAAAGCAGAAATTCCCGCTGGGATTAAATATTTTGGTGAAATCACGGTCACCAGCCAGGTGGTGGGATTTCATAAAATTGATTGGAACACGTACGAGAAGTTGGGCTACGAAGAAGTAAACCTTCCGCCCACCACCCTGCTCACGACAGGGTATTGGCTGGCTTTGGGAGAAGAAGTTGTGGACGAGTTACGAGAGGCCGGGGATTGGCGCTCCGACCCCAATCAGTACGGCCCTCGCTGGGAAGAAATTCGCCAAATTGCCCGTGCCCGTGATGGGTACGCCTGTCAGGTATGCGGTCGTAGAGAAAACGAGGAGCAGCATCACGTGCATCACAAAATTCCTTTTCGGAACTTCGAGCACCGGCAGGAGGCCAATGGCTTAGAAAACCTGATCACCCTTTGTCCGCGTTGCCACCGACGCGCAGAAAACGTTGTCCGCGTCCAAAGTGGATTGAGCGGCCTGGCTTACACTTTGGGCCATCTCGCTCCCCTCCTGCTGATGTGTGACCGCCACGACCTGGGCATTCACGCTGATCCCAAATCTCCCCTGGGAGACGGCCAACCGACCGTGATCATTTATGAGCAAATCCCAGCCGGGGTAGGCTTTAGCGCACGACTATACGAAAGACACGAGGAGTTGATCCAGCAAGCCTATGACCTCGTCACGCATTGCTCCTGCCAAGATGGGTGTCCCTCTTGCGTTGGCCCCGGCGGGGAACTGGGGTCGGGCGGGAAGCGGGAGACTTTAGAGATTTTAAATTTGATCAATTTGGGATGATCCCCTGTTGAGCTATACTTAAACACCTTGACACAAACCGCCTCTATCATATAATCTACCTGCTTAAATAGGAGACTCTTAATCAGTCATAAACCGTTTAGCTTCTAAGGGCTGAACAGAAATAATTTATATAACACAGGAGAAAATACCATGGGCGCAGTTCCAAAACAACGAATCTCACGAGGACGTAAAAACCGCCGCCGCGCGCATCATGCCCTCAAGCCTAAAGCCTTAATCCAATGCAACAATTGCGGCGAAAAACGTCTTCCCCACCGCGTATGCCCCTCTTGTGGGTTTTACAAAGGTCGTGAAGTTGTCGCGAAATAAAACCAACCCACAAAATCAAATTACCCGTAGGCCGTGAAAATCACGGCCTACTTTGTTTTAAGGACACTTTGCGTTATAATATTGGCAAGCTAGTAAACTGGTTAATTGGGAGACTGGGAAATTGGGAAACTGGTACATTGGTAGACCGGGAAATTGGGAAACTGGTACATTGGTAGACTGGGAAACTGGTAGACTCGTAGATCGGGAAACCAACCACCAACCGGCCAACAAACCAACGCACCAACATACCAACATACCAGCACACCAACCTACCAACCTACCAACCTACCAATATACCAACACCTACCAATCCAGGAGAAAAAATGGAAGACACAAACCGCCCCCCCGGAAAAACAACCATCGCCCCTAACGTATTAGTGACCTTAACAAAAGCTGCCGCCCTTCAGGTAGAAGGAGTCAGCAAGCTGGCACAACTACCTGGCGGCGTGAACAACATCTTCAAGCGCGGCCAAGCTGACGGCGTTCGTCTCCAAATCAAAGAAGACCAACGTGTCTACGCCGACATTTACGCTGTTCTCACCAATAAAGTAAACGTTCGCGACACCAGCAAAAAAATACAAGAAGCCGTCGAGCGGGCCATCTCCCAAATGGTGGGCCTAGAAGTTGGCGCAATTAACGTATTCATCGAAGACATCGACTATCCCGAAAACTCACAAGCCGGATAACTGGCCAAATATGAAAACTCGCACCAAAGCGCGCGGCGTCGCCCTGCAAGCACTCTACGAACTAGATATCGCTCAGCACCCGATTGGCAGAGTGCTTAAAGAACGCATTGACGCCGCAGGCCTCGACGACAGCACCGTCACCTTCATCCGTAAAATAGTGCTGGGCGTATGGCCCCTTGTCGACGAACTGGATACTTTCATCAGCGAACACGCCCCAGAATGGCCCTTAGACCAAGTCGCCATCATCGACCGCAACATCATCCGCCTGGCGTTATGGGAATTCGCCGTCGATAACGAAACCCCGCTCAAAGTAGCCATCAACGAAGCCGTAGAGCTGGCGAAAGTATACGGTTCAGACAGCGCACCCCGCTTCGTAAACGGCGTTCTGGGCAGCCTGGCCGATCGCCAAAACGAAATCCAACAAGCCTTCAAGCGTGATGAGTAATGAGTGATGAGTAACAAGTAAGAAGTAACAATTTCGCCACTCGCGCCCCGCACTCGTAACTCACAACTTGCCACTTGTCACTTGCAACTCCTCAACCCATGAAACTATTTAGCAGCCTCGGCCTTACAGAAATCATCTTCGTCCTCATCATCGGCATCATCGTCTTGGGGCCAGAAGAGACCGTAAAACTGGGGGGAAAACTAGGCAAACTCATGCGCAATGTCGTCACCTCAAATTGGTGGCGCAGCTTCCAAGATACCTTAAGCGAACTAAAATACCTCCCATACAAACTGATGCGCGAAGCCCAACTCGAAGAATTGGGGGAAGAACTCAAAGACTTAGAACGGCAAGCCAAAAATCATACCTCCCCAGACCTAAAAATACCAGCAGACCTCCCCAAAAGCAAACAAGACAAAGGAGAGCAACTTCAAAACGAACTAGCCTCTTCAGCCTGGAGCGGAAACCTCCAACCCCACTCCCCTCCACCGCCGCCACAAGAGAACACTACCCCAAACGACGAAAACTAAATCCATGGGACACAAAAATCCTTCCAAATTTAGAAAGAAAATCGCCGCGCCTTTTCAAACCCTGAATAATTTTTTTTCCACAGATCCTGAAGACACCCCCTTAGGAGAGAGTTTCAGCGCGGCCATAGATTCACCCAAAGACCTTTTACCCCACGTAGACTCCCTTCGCAAACACCTCATCCGCGCTTTCATTGTCCTATTCTTGGGCGTCCTCCTTTCCCTCGCCTTCAGCAGACAAATCTTAGACGCCTTAACAGCCCCCATCGGCGGCCTGGACCTCCTAGAAGCCATCGAAGTCACCGAACCCATGAGCGTCGTCATGCGCGTGGCCCTCCTCACCGGATTCACCATTACTCTCCCCTACATCGCCCTGGAAATTTGGCTCTTCATCGCCCCTGGCCTAAAGGTAAAGCCCCGTCTCTGGGGACTAGTCTTCATCCCCTTGGCCACCCTCCTCTTTGCTGGCGGCATGGCCTTCGCCTACTACATCATGCTCCCCGCCGCCTTGCCCGTCCTCCTTAACTTCATGGGCATCCAAACCACCCCCCGCCCTGCCTCCTACATCCGCTTTATTACCGGCCTCATGTTCTGGCTTGGCATCACCTTCGAATTCCCCCTCGTCATTTTCGTCATCGCCAAACTGGGCTGGATCAAAGCCAAAACCCTCGCCTCCCAATGGCGCATCGCCGTCATCGTCATTGCCGTCATCGCCGCCGTCATCACCCCCACCGTAGACCCCATAAACATGATGCTCGTCATGGGGCCAATGATTCTCCTCTACCTCTTCAGCACCTTACTAGCTTACCTGGCCCAAACCTAAAATTGGTATGTTGGGAAATTGGGAAACTGGGAAATTGGGACATAGGTTCCCTGTCCTGTCTCAGTCTACAACTTCCACCTTCTAGCCTCCATCCTCCAACCTCCAACCTCCAACCTCCAACTTCCAACCTCCAACCTCCACCCCCCCATTTACCGTCTTAACAGACAAAAGGAGTGAATAGCATGAGACCTGTTTACGCAATTTCAGGAGGAGTCTCGAAATTTGCCAAGGCCCGTCCTGATAAGACCTTCCCAGCCCTTGCAAAAGAGGCCTACGATTATGCCATCGCTGATATCGGGTTGGATTTTCCAACCTTCACCAAAATTGTCGACGGCTCCGTGGCCTCCTATTTCTCCGACCATTTCACCCGCCAGCTTATGGCAGCCATCATGGGGCAAGGCTATTTGGGCCTACTGCCCAAACCCAGCCACCGCGTGGAAGGTGGAGGGGCAACAGGTGGAATCTGTTTCCAAGAAGCCTGGAAATCTGTCGCCAGTGGCCACATGGACGTTTGTGCCGCGTATGGGTTCGAGACCATGAGCCACGTCGAAACCTGGAAAGGGAACGAATTCATCGCCCTGGCCTCCGACGTTTCCACGGATTATCCGGTCGGTGGTTTCTATTCCGGGTACTACGCCATGATGGTCACCCGCCACATGAAAGAATATGGCACCACGGTGGAGCAAATGGCCCATGTCAGCGTTAAAAACCACATCAACGCTTACCATAACCCTTACGCGCAAAAAAGAAACCGCTACACCATTCAAGATGTGCGGGACGCCGTCATGGTGGCCTGGCCCCTCACCCGGCTAGACATCTGCGTCATGTCCGATGGGGCCGCCAGCACGATCCTCGCTTCCGAAGAAGGCATCAAAAAGCTGGAAGCTGCCGGCGCCCAAATCCCCCGTCCTCTCGTCAAAGTCACCGGAGTCGGGCGCGGCACCGACGCCATGCGCATGGCCGACCGCCCCCACGTAGACTACGACTTCTTCATGGAAAACTACGCCACCCAGCAAGAGAAAGATTCCAATGACACCAAAGCCTACTACAAAGACCTTTGGGCGCATGGGACCCGTTACCCAGGCGTGCACTCCTTCCGGGCCGGACGCACCGCCGGCAATATGGCCTACGATCACGCCGGAATCTATGATCCAATCGCGGAACTAGATTTCGTTGAACTCCACGACGCCTATACCTCCAGTGAGATTCAAACCTACGAAGATTTAGGTCTCTGTCGCTACGGGGAAGGCGGCCCCTTTGCCGCTTCTGGCAAAGCCTTCCTCCCCAACGTAGAGTACGACCTTGATCTCCCCAAGGAAACAGCTTGCGCGGTAAATCCCTCGGGCGGTTTAATCGCCTGCGGACATCCCGTAGGAGCAACTGGATTGATGCAAGCCGTCTTTGCCATTTGGCAATTACAAAACACTGTCAGCAAGCACTTTAAAGATGATACCCTGCAAATCAAAGACGCTAAACGCGGCGCCATCCACTCCCACGCCGGCACCGGCACCTACGTGACCGTGAGTGTCCTAGAAAACGAATAAGGAGTCTTCCAATGACTATGCTACCTAAAAAACGTCCCGAAACCCTGGGGGGGTACATTGTTCATAATGTTCCCTTTCCAAAAGAGCTCACTCCCGAGGCCTTGGAGTGGTTGAAGAAAATGGCCCCCATCCAAATTGAGCAGCCCTACAGCATCACCTACCAACACTCCTACGCCCAAGACAGTCCCTGGTTTGCGGGTTTGACCAACAAGAAACTCCTCGCCAACCAGGACCCCGAAACGGGCTACACCTACGCCACCCCGCGCGGCCACGACATGTACACCGGCCAGGAAACCAACTGGATCGACATCACAGACCGCCACGCAGAAATCCACGCTTTCACCGTGTGCCACTTTGGCTCCGAGGAATTCCTGGCCGAGACACCCTTTGTGCTTGTCCTGGTCGAATTCGAGGGCGTAGACACCCTCCTCCTCAGCCGTCTCCTAGGCATTGATCCGCTCGACGCCTCCATCGATTGGGTCGGCATGGAGGTTAAGCCCAAGTTCCTGCGCAACTCCAAACTCAAACCCACGGACGTCTACTTCGTCCCCGCGTGACGCGACGCGCTACTATTCCCCTCTCCCCCTGGGATGCCCAGCGGGCACAGCCTACGGGCTGTACACCGTACGCAGAGCGAGGGGCCTGGGGTGAGGGCCTTTGCCTCCCCTCTCCCCCTGGGGGAGGGGCCGGGGGTGAGGGCTGACTCGTTCTTGTCTTGACACCAACTATGAGAGATGCAATAATAAAATCAGACTAAGACCGAAGGAGAAAACCATGACTCAAAATAAAAACCGCTCATGTCCCCCCTTTGAAAAACACATCCCGGAAGAAGCTCGCCAACACGCCAAAGCCGCTCACCAAGAGATGCGCGAGAGCTGGGAAGCCCTCTTCCCCCCTGAGTTTGTGGAACATCGCAAAGCAGCCCGCAAAGAAATGCTCATGGCAGCGCGCAGCATGATCGACGCGGCCATCGACCGTGTTGACGAATCCTAACCCTAAAACCTACCGTCTCCTTGGCTTGACCAAAAAAGACCACGCCAGAGAAAAAAACGCACCCCCCAACAAAATCCCCCCCAACACCAAGTTACCAGAGGCGTAGAGCTGAACGCCGCCCAATAACAAAGCGGCAAAGAGCAACACGCCTACCAAGCGTCGCAAACTGGATTCTAACCGCGCCAAGTTCCTTGCCAAACCTGGCGTCTGTACTTCTAATTTCCCCCCCTCCATCAACGCCAAGGTTCGGTCCAGGCGTTTGGGCATAGCAACCGCTGCTCTGACCCACTCTGCGACTTCATCCCGCCAAAACTCCCACCCACCGACAACTTCCTCGGCCATCAATTCTTGGGCAAAAGGGGAAATCGATTCCCAGAGATTGAAGTTGGGATCCAAGCCAGCACACATGCCGGAGAGAATCGTTACACAACGCCCCAGTAGAATCAAATCTTGGGGAACTTGAAAAGGCATGTCATACAACAGCCCCCGGAACTCCTTGGCGAATTCATGCATCTCTTCGAATCCAATTTCCTGCAACTCCGCCATGCTCTTACCCCAGAAACGCTCGAAGGCTGCCGCTTCAGCCTCCTCAACCAGGGAGAGGTCCGCGCCGGGCAACAGGAAGCCTAAAATCTGATACGATTTCACCAAACGCTTGGCATCTTGAGTCGCCACAGCAATTGCTAACTCGCGCAATCCTGCCCGTGTGTTAGGGGGAATTTGTCCCATCATGCCGAAGTCCACAAAGGTAAGGCGCCAACCGATTCCACTTTCACCTCGGCCGTTCTCATCCTCGCCGAGAATCGTCTCAACGAAGAGGTTTCCAGGATGGGGGTCAGCGTGGAAAAACTCGTGGTGAAAAATCTGCTCCAAGTAGACATCGAATAAGCGTTTTGCAACCTCAGTCCGGTCCACCCCCGCTTCGGTGATGGCCTCATAATCGGTGATCTTGATGGCATAGACATCTTCCAAGGTCAACACACGCCGGGTCGTATGGGACCAAATCACCCTGGGGACGCGCACATCATCCCGCCCTGCAAAATTCGCCCGGAAAGCTTCTGCATTACGCCCCTCAGCCAAATAGTCGATCTCCTCATAGAGAATGCGGGTAAGCTCATCTAACAGAGCTGGGATGTCGGCCCTCTTCCGGATCGGCTTGTAGCGTTTCAACCAATTTCCCACTGTACGCAGGGCAGCCAGATCCGTGTTGATGAGGGCTTCGAGATTGGGACGCTGCACCTTGACCACCACCCAGCGGCTGGAATTGGCCGCTTCCCCAGTGTGTTCCAATCCCTGCTCACGTGGAGGGGTATCCCGCAACTTGGCGCGATGCACTTGCCCCAAAGAAGCCGCAGCTAAAGGTTCCTCTTCGAATTTGACAAACTCCTCCGCCAGGGACATGCCCAACTCACGCTCAGCCAAACGGCGAATAGGCTCAAACTTCTCCGGTGGGACCTTATCCTGCAAACCGGACAATTCATCCGTGACGATCTGCGGCAAAACATCAATGCGCGCTGAAAGGAATTGCCCGACTTTGATCAATACCCCTCCCATTTCGACTGCTAAGGTTCGATAGTTTTGGGCAATATCATGCAGGCGCTCTTCTCGTGTCCGCTTGGCCCAACGGCGGAATCCCACGCGAGCCATAAACAAATCCCACCACAATAAACGAGTGATGACACGGATAAAGAAGAAGACGATTCGGCGATAGCGTTTTCGGAGCATAAAGGGATTATACCAGCATTGGTGGAAGACGAGGAATCAGGCCTCTAGCACTCCCTTCTAATCCACCAATCTTGACACACACATAAGAACAAGTATAATCTTATTGAAAATGATTTTCAATTTCAGTTAATAGGTAACGCCGATGCCTAAAGAAACAAAACGAAGAGATACCTGGTTCGCTTGTTTGCAAGCTAATGATTACCGACTCACGAAGCCGCGCAAGACGGTAATTAACGTTCTGGCGAGCAGCCGCCAAGCCTTGAATCCCACCGAAATTTTCGACCTGGCGCGCGAAGAATATCCATCTCTGGGGTTGGTCAGCGTCTATCGTACCCTGGAAACGCTGGAAGAACTGAATCTGATCCAGCGCGTCCACCAGCCGGAAGGTTGTAAATCTTATATTGCCGCTTTCAGCGGGCATCAACATTTGCTCGTCTGTGAGGGTTGCGGACGGATGGTCTACTTTGACGGTGATGATATTGCCTCCCTGGTTGAGCGCGTCGAACAGGAAAGCGGCTACCAAGTCAATGAGCATTGGCTGCAATTATTTGGCCGGTGCCAAGCATGCCAATAAAGTAAGCCTCCTTTTCCCTGAGATAACTTCAAAAGTCTCCAGGAAAACGTTTTTCGCGCTAATAAGGTCGCAAGCCAATAACCATTTCTTGTATAACAACCCCTGAGACTTTTGAAGTCTGCCTAGTATCATCTCAAAAAATAGTGGGCTGATGTAGGGCGATTTTGTAAATCGCCTAGGCAAAGTGCGGCTTTGCACCGAAATACCATTTCGATCTACATTTCCCCGGAATATTGAGAAGTTACTCTGCCTAGAATAAAAAAATATGAAAACAAAAACCTCCAACAATTTCTATCTCTTTATTGTTTTCGCGGCGCTTTTTCTGCTCACGCTAACAGCCTGCGGATCTGAACAAGCGGAACCCGTCTCGGTTGACGGGAAGTTGCGCGTCGTCGCCACCACGACCTTTGTCGGTGATGTCGTCGGCGAGATCGCCAGAGACGCCATTGACCTCACCGTGATGCTATCCCCAGGAGAGAATCCTCACGCCTTCGAACCTACACCCCAAGACATTGTCGCTGTAGCCGAAGCCGATGTGGTCTTTGCGAACGGACTCGATTTAGAAGAATTTCTCGCTGATCTCATCCAAAACGCCGGCGGTGATGCTGAATTAGTCTATGTATCGGAAGGGATTGACGTGCGTTATTTTGACGCCGGCCATGAGCATGATGACGAAGAAGATCTCGAAGGGGAAGATGACCACGAAAGCGTTGACCCCCATGTTTGGTTCGACCTCAACAACATCATCGTCTGGACGGAAAACATCGAAACCGCCCTCAGCCGCCTTGACCCGGAACAAGCCGCCACGTATCAAGCTAACGCGGAAGCCTACAAGGCTGAACTGGAATCCCTGGATTCATGGATACGCCAAGAGGTAGCGCAAATTCCGGCTGAAAACCGCCAATTGGTTAGCGATCACACATCGTTTGGTTATTTCGCGGATGAATATGATTTCGAGCTCATCGGAGCGGTAATCGAAGCTCCAACGACCGAGGCCGAACCGTCGGGTCAGCAATTGGCCCAGCTCCACGACGCTATCAAGGAACACAACGTGGAAGCCATCTTTGTGGGCGCAGATTTTGACCCCACCCTCTCCGAACGCGTGGCCGAAGATACCGGCGTGCAGCTCGTTGCGCTCTATTTTGGTTCTCTAACGCCTAAGGGGGGAGAAGCGGATACCTACCTAGACTTCATGCGCTACAACGTCCAGGCTATTCTCGAGGCCTTGAAATAATTTCTACGCCGAAGGCACACACCGTGAAAGCGAGATATGGAAATCTCGACTACACCTATGCTTGAGGAAACAGATTCGTATTCGGGGTTTCTACGCCGAAGGCACACACCGTGAAAGCGAGATATGGAAATCTCGGCTACGAAGACAAAATTTGGAGAGGATTAGAATTTATGACGCGAAATTTTCTCGGCTTAAGAAAAACTTTTTTCACTCGCCGCTATGCCCCGCACGATCACGATGCCCCCATCGTGGCCCTCGAAAATGTCAGTGTGCGCTACAATGGCGACCTGGTCCTAGACCAGATAAATTTTGACCTTCTGGCTGGTCAGCGGGTAGCGGTGGTAGGGCCAAACGGGGCCGGCAAAAGCACGTTGTTCAAGGTTGTCGCTGGGCTCTTGGATCCCTCCAGTGGATTGGTCAGAATTTATGGCCATGAACCCAAAGGACATATATGTATTTCCTATATCCCCCAACGCAACCAAGTCGATTGGAGCTTCCCCGTCACCGTGGCCGATGTGGTTATGATGGGGCGCGTGGGCAAATTCAGCCTCCTGCGCTGGCCTATGCCGCAAGATTGGGAGGAGGTTCACCAGGCCTTAGAAGTTGTGGGCTTGGAGCAACTCTCCAAGCGTCAAATCTCAGAACTTTCCGGTGGCCAGCAGCAGCGCATGTTCATCGCTCGCGCCCTTGTTCAGGGAGCGGAACTCATGTTGATGGACGAACCCCTGGCCGGGTTGGACATGCCTTCCCAAGAGGGAATTTTCCAAACCCTCGACACCCTGCAAGAGGGCGATGTGACCCTCTTGGTCGCCATGCACGACCTCAAGTTGGCCGCTGAACGCTTTGACCACATATTATTGCTCAAGAAGAAACTTATCGGTTTTGGTTCTGCTAAGGAAGTGTTTACGAGGGAATTATTGGCCGAAGCCTACGGAGGTCATCTCCATGTGATCGATGGGAATATGGATACGCTGGCCGTCAGTGATACATGCTGTGGAGGAGGCGATCATGGCCTGGATTGATTTTTTACTAACACCTCTTCGGTACCCGTTTATGCTGCGCGGTCTCTTTGCCGCTGTGCTTACGGGTGTGGTTTGCGCCACCGTGGGCACGTATGTCATCTTGCGGGGGATGGCGTTTTTTGGTGATGCGCTGGCCCACTCCATTTTGCCGGGCGTGGCGGTCGGTTATCTAATCACCGGCGGGGACAAGGGGCCGCTTTTCTGGTGGGGGACGGGAACAGCCATTGTCGTCTCCTTGGGAATTGGAGCCATCAGCAAGGGTGCTAGAATCAAAGAAGACACAGCAATTGGCATCATATTTGCAGGGATGTTTGCATTGGGTATCGCCATTATTTCCACCGTGCAGAGCTATACTGTTGATTTGACCCATTTCCTGTTTGGAGACATCTTAGGCGTGTCAGGCCATCAATTGTGGCTAATTGGCCTTTTTGGGGGAGGAATCATCCTCCTGGTACTAGTTTTCTACAAAGAATTCCTGGTGTTGACCTTTGACCCCATCTTAGCCGCCACCCTGCGCATGCCCAGCACGGCTTTAGAATATTTACAATTGATATTGATTGCCTTGGCCATCGCCGTTTCGCTGCAAACCGTGGGCGTGGCGTTGATGATGGCCATGCTGGTGACACCCTCAGCAACCGCTTATCTGCTGACCAAACGCCTGCCAGTGATGATGATTTTGGCATCCACTTTCGCCTCAATTTCTGGGGTGATTGGGCTTTACCTTTCGTATTATGCCAATGTGGCCTCTGGCCCGGCCATTGTCCTCACTGCCACGGCCTTTTTTGTTCTGGCCTGGGCGGGGAAAATTGTAAAGCAAAGTGTGCGGCAAAGTGCGCGGCGCAGAAAATAATGCGCGTCGCAGAATATCTTGACTCATCCCATGGCACAATCATCTTCTAGAAAATCTCTTGGCCCCTTGATTAAGGTATACCAGGCGCAGCCGTTGCGTTGGCGCGATTTATTGACCACATTCCTCCCCCTGGGATTGGTGGTGCTCAGCCCGGTTGGCTATGGGTTATGGCGAGCGTATTATGGCTATACGCATTATGGTGTGGCGGCTGGAGAACGTTGGGGGCGACCCTGGTTTCTCCTCTCCGCCGCAGCAGCCCTCCCCCTCCTGGTTTATGCCCTCCACCGGCTGCGGCGCGCTCACTTGTGGGTCAACGTCCACGCGCGCGGCATCCGCGTCCACCGTCCCCCCAACCGGATGGCGGTCATTCCCTGGGAACAGGTCGAAGGGGTAAGTATGGCCATCACCCGGAAAAAGTTCCTAACTTGGCGCGGGCAACCCCGGCACAAGGCAGGCATCTATGCCGTTAACCGCTCCCCCATCCACCTTAACGACCAGTTGCCAAATCTCCCTGAATTGGTTTCCACGCTTAAGGCCCGGGTGTATCCTCTCCTCCGCCCACAAATCCAACAAAGGTACGAGGCGGGAAAATGGCTCTATTTTGGCCCGTTGAAAATTTCCAAAAGTGGATTGGCTATGAAAGGGGAGCAGTTTTTTTGGCGTGAGATTGATTGTATAGACATCGAAAAGGGTTATTTTCACATCCACTTGCCTCACGCAAAAGCATTGCGGGTTCCGGTAGAGGTTATTCTCAATATCGAACTTCTCCTTGAACTTCTTGAAAATAACAGAATATCGCTCTCAAATGCATGAACTATATCTGTAAGTGTTTTATAAGATATACTTGTGTTTTATGGTTTTATGCTATAATTAGGGGGAAGGTTCGATAAGTCCCATCCAACAAGCTTGGATGGTTTTTTAATGAATATGACAAGGAAATATGAGCAAACAAAACCTAGTAGAAGAAAATAAGATAAGTGAAAATCCTATTGCCCACTTGCTTCAACTTGGCCGGGAAAAGGGGTATGTTACCTTGGATGATATTTCAGAAGTCTACCCAAAAGCAGAAACAGATGTCAAGAAACTAGAACAAGCCTTCTCAGCACTCCTTAGCGCGGGTATTCCCTATGTGGAAGACGAGGAAATAGCTCAGGAAAAAATTTCTATGGATGAAGATGATGACGACGTTGAATTCGATGGAGATGAGGACGACTTGGATTTCGAAGATGAAGATACGCTAAGCAACATTAGCACCAAAGACTCCGTTGGTCTGTATATCAAAGAAGCTGGGAAAGTCCCTCTTCTGACGCGAGAAGAAGAACAAGATTTGACAGAACGGATTGACGCTGGGCGTGAAGCGCAACGCAAGTTGGCTGAAGAAAATCTCGATGAAGGTGAGAAAGAGGGTTTGATTGAAATTGCCAACGATGGCTGGGCCGCTTTCGAACATCTCATGAAAGCTAACACGCGCTTGGTTATCAGCATTGCCAAAAAGTACGTGGGACGCGGGGTATCTTTCCTGGACTTGATCCAAGAAGGAAATATTGGCATGATGCGGGCGGCCCTCAAGTTCGAACGTTCTCGCGGGCATAAGTTCAGCACGTATGCCACCTGGTGGATTCGACAAGCGATTACGAGAGCAATCGCTGACCAGGGACGCACCATTCGCGTTCCGGTTCACATGGGCGATAAAATCAATAAGATGATTCGCATGCAGCACCAACTCAAGCAAACGTTGAATCGCAACCCCAATCAGATGGAGCTTGCCGAAGCGCTGGATTCTAGCCCTGAAGATATTCAAGACATGATGCAGGTTGCTCGTCGACCGCTCTCCTTGGAAATGCCAACAGGCAAAGAGGACGATGCCCAATTAGGCGATTTTATCGCTGACCTGGAATCCACCCCGCCCGATGAAGAGGCTACCAGTATTCTCCTTCGCGAACATCTCCAAGAAGCCTTGGCTGAATTACCTCCCCGTGAGACACGTATTTTGGAAATGCGCTACGGATTAAGCGATGGCCGAACGTTGACCCTCAATGAAGTTGGCCAAAAGATGGGCGTCACTCGAGAGCGAATTCGCCAAATTGAGGCCCAAGCCCTGCGCCGGCTGCGGAATCCGCGCATTCAGGATAAATTAGCGGCTTATCTGGACTGAATCCGCCAATCTGATCCGCTAATTTACGCCAATCTGCGCTAATCTGATCCGCTAATTTACGCCAATCTGCGCTAATCTGATCCGCTAATTTACGCCAATCTGCGCTAATCTGATCCGCTAATTTTCGCCA
>JAANWX010000107.1 GCA_018263575.1 Chloroflexota bacterium
CAAATATTAATCCTCAATGAATTTATGCCGCCATGTACTAGTTTCCCAGTTCCCCAGTTTCCTAGTTTCCTGGTTTCCTGATTTCCTGATTTCCCGGTTTCCCAGTTTCCCAGTTCCCCAGTTCCCCAGTTTCCCGGTTTCCCAGTTTCCCAGTTCCCCAGTTCCCCAGTTTCCCGGTTTCCTGGTTTCCCAGTTTCCCAGTTCCCCAGTTCCCCAGTTTCCCAGTTCCCCAGTTCCCCAGTTTCCCAGTTCCCCAGTTTCCCAGTTTCCTGATTTTACTCATCACTTATTACAGGTTCAAGCAATGCCCAGGTCCGTCCGCCATTTTCCGTTTTAACCAGGACAGCATCCTCTTCGTTGCTGGCTACAGCCCAGCCAGTTTGGGAGTCTACAAAGCTGAATTGCCCATCCCAGTTGACGGTTTTAATCTTAACCCAGCTCAAACCGCCGTCAGTGGTGGTGTAAATATCTCGTCCCGTGGCCCAGCCCGTCTGGTAGTCGATAAAGTCCAGCTCATCAACAGGGGAGGGGAGTTTGGCGTATTGCCAATTTTGGCCGCGGTCACCGGTCACATAAATATACGTTAAACTTCGCTCTTCCTCCTCCTCGAAAGTTCGGCAATTGACAATCAGGGCCGCGGTATGTGCAGAAGTAAAGTGCAGATCTTCGGTGCGACAAGCATTCGGTTCTTCCATCCAATCCAGTTCCGGTGGGGCGGGCAAAAAGCTGCTTTCCCAATTCCTTCCGCCATCCTCAGAATGTTCCCAGAAAGCGCCAAACATCACGCCCATATTATCCTTGGTCACCCAACCCACTTTCTCATCCGCGAAAGCAAGCCCAGTATTTCCCAAACTCTGCAAACTCGTCTTGAAGGGATCAACAAGCCGCTCCCATGTCCCCCCGCCATCACTCGTCCTAAACAAGAGGCTATAATCATGGTGCATGCCGCCGCCAATGTGGATCAGCAGCCAACCATGCTCTAGGTCGGGAAAGCTGAAACCCTCTGGCCTGAAGAATTCCTCCTGCCCTGTTAAATCCAATTCGCCGCTAGCTTGCCACGACAACCCGCCATCATTTGTGGCCCACACGCGGGGGGAAGGGGGGACGACGCGCCATTCAGCGTAAGCGTAAATCACCCACGCATTCTGAGCATCCGCAAAATAACCCCAAGCCACTTTCCTTGGCTCGCCCTGTTGGGGAGAAGGTTCCGGCGGGGTCACGTCAGACCAGGTTTGTCCGCCATCGCGGGTGTAGAGGATGTGGTCATCACTTTGGGATTGGTGACCTATTCCCCAGCCCGTGCTGTGGTCGATCATGGCGATGCGCGAGAGAATGACCTCGTCCCCGGAGGTGAGCGGTCGCAGGTGCGGGGCGGTCCCGCTGTCCGGAGAAGGGGACGCGGTGGGCGCGGAGACGGTCGCCTCCCCGGCCGGGGCGGATTCTTCCTCGGGCGGCTGCGTCCACGTGGGGGTGGGAAGGAGTTCCCCGGTCACGGCGGGTTGAGGTGACAAATCTACGGCTGGGGACGACTCATCCGTCACCGCAACCGGACTCTCCCCCGCCGGTGAAGGAGCATCCCCCGGGTAATTGCATCCTCCCAAGACGAATATCAAAACAGTCCAAATTGGTATCACATGTCGCATTTATCTGCCTCCATAATTTGAGATAAGCCTTCCCTCTCAAACAAAAAAGCCCTCTCATCCCGTAGAGGACGAAAAGGGCCAAGAGCTGCCTTCCGCGGTACCACCTCGTTTTGCCACGTAAAAGGGTGCTGACTTGTTTTTACGGGCACTCTCATCCCGGCTTGGACAGAAACTTCCGCAACGGGATTTCGCTATAACGGGCTTACCCGTGTCGGTCTACTCTTCACTGACTGGGCTTGAATTTCTTCGACATTTTCTCTGGGCGACTTTCGGTGGGGCTTGCTGGGGGCGACTTTCAGCCAGTGGTCATCCCTTCTCTAGCAGCACGCGGAGCACCTACTCCTCCCAGATCGGTTTATTCGATTGTCTACATTATACACACAATTTTGATTGCGGTCAATAAAAAAGACAAAGCCTGGATGAGGAGGGCACCCAGGCTTATATCGCGTGCATTGTATCATTTCTGGTAGCTTGTAAATGCCAATATTCATTACAAGTCTATTTTAGGAGATGACATACAACCTATTTAGCTTACAGAACCTTAACATTTCTTGACTTTAACCCCCTAAATATGCTATTCTATGTGACAGTGGCAAAATGTTTTCAAGGAATATTTTCTGTAACCATTCAGCCCCTTCCCCTAGAGCAAACTTCAAAAGTCTCAGAGGATGTTTTAAGAGAAGTTTCATAAGCGTTTTTGAACTTTTGGGTCCACCAAGCTCTATTTTGAAGACTTTTGAAGTCTATCTCTTTGGGGTGGTGAACGCTTACTATTTTCTTCTAACCAAAAAGAGAGGTCTTTTTACTTATGATCCATCGCGAGCGCGTAGCAGATGATGTCTATGTTTTTCAGAGTGATGTGTATGCCGACGTGAACGCCGGGGCTGTGGTAGGGCCAGAATGGGCGGTGGTGATTGACACCCTGCCCTACCCTAACGAGACCCTGGCTATCCGCACCTTTATTGAAAAGGAACTAAACCGCCAAGTCCGGTATGTGATCAATACCCATTACCACGCTGACCACAGTTGGGGCACATGCTTTTTCCCGGGAGCTTTAGTGATTGCCCATGAAAAATGCCGAGAGTTATTAAAAAAAGAGGCCGTACCCGCCTTAGAATTGGCTAGAGAACAAGACCCTGTTTTTAAACACTCTCAGATTGTCCTGCCCCACTTAACGCTAAATTCCGGAGAAATAACTTTAAAGGTGGACTCAAAAACCCTCCGCATCTTCGAGCTACCCGGGCATACCCCGGATGGATTAGGGTTGTACATTCCAGAGGCTGAAGTTCTCTTTGCTGGCGATGTGTGGATGCCCATTCCTCATATCCTGGATGGTGACCCCCTCACTATGCGTCAATCGCTTCGCAAACTTCATGATTTGACCCTTGAAAACGTCGTCCAGGGCCACGGGGCCGTTATCCTGCGAGGCGAAGTCACTGATGGAATCAATGATCGAATAAAGTATCTCGATTATATCGAAGAAATTGTTGGGCAAGCCGCCCAAGAAGATTTCCCAGGGGAATATCTAGAAAAGCAAACCGTGGAAAAATTCGGCAAGAACCGTGTTTTATTGGGCGGCGCTATCGAAGAGGTTCATCAACAAAATTTACGGCATGCTTATATGCAAAAATTTGGTGAAGACCCCTGGGAATATGAAGAGGAAATGTATTATTAACTTTGTTGGTTTTTCTTTTTTCGCCAGCCAACGCCGCGTTCTGTGCCCTTCAAAAGGCGTTTTATGTTGGGGCGCAAGGCCCACAGGATGAGCATCTCGGCAAAAAGGCCAAAAAAGATATACTCCCATGGTTCGCCTAACCAGATCGCTCGGCCAGCAAAGACCAAAGCGGCGATAAGCGGGATACTCATGGTAGTGACCGAAGCATAACCTACCCCATAAAAAATCAAAAGCCCCATCGGCAAGAGGATGAGTAGATTGGGCCACCACAGACCCATTGCCCCCCCCAGGGCTGGCGTCCCCCCCGCTCCACCCCCAAAGTCGAGCTTCCCATCTTCGTCTTGTCTAATGATGTAAATGGAATAATTATGACCAATGACCGCTAAGATGGGCGCAAGAACGTGCATCCAAGCATTCCCCCCAAAAACATACTTAGCAATCCAAACGGTAGAAGCCGCTTTAAAAATATCTAACAATACCGTCACATAACCAACTGCGGGGCCTGCCGCACGCATGGCATTTGTACCGCCCGTGCGGCCGCTTTCTATGGTCCTGATATCTTGCCCCTTGGTCAATTTCACCAAAATCAGGCCCATTGGAATAGAGCCTATTAGGTAAGATACGAAAAGCACACCGAACATTGTTAAGACTCGCATTTTGAAGTTTCTCCTTTTGGTTTGAAAATACCGCTGCAGTTAGGATAAGTCACTTGCTGTAACCGTTCACCCACCTTCGCCCCCCAACCCCCAATCCTGGGGGAGTCAGCCTTCCCCCCAGAGTTGGGGGGACAGGGGGGCGTGAATGGTTACCCCTTGCTTGTTTCGTGCCCCAAGACCTCCGAAGTTTACGGCTTTATAACCTCGGAGGTCTCAGGGGTAATATATCGATCAAGGACTTCCGCTATGTCTATCAGGTATAACACATCCACAAAAAAAGTGTTACGATGCATTCTTGTTTTTTAGAGTAAAACAGCAAGCCCCCAAGCAATTATGAGCACCACTGCAGGCCCTACAATGATTTGCACTAGCGTTTTAGACTCCGAATCAAGTAAGTTTTCGCTGAGTTCAATCAAGGCATACACGGGACCTGAAAGAGCAATCCCAAAAGAGACTGAATCAAGGGGCCAATAATGGAAACCGCACGCTAACTCGCCAATCAAAAGCACGCCGAGCAAGGCGGGGCCAAGGGCCCATTCTCCATGGGCGCGGAGATGAATGACGCGAAGCAGCACCAACCCTGCCGCAAGGCCCAAGGCCGGGACACGAAAAAAGAGTCGTACCTCAGCGGAATGAAGAGCAATTGCCAAAATAAAATACAAAGTCAGAGCAATGGCCGTAATGCCAATAGAAGCTGGAATATAATAAGGGTTGCTATCATCTACCACCATATATTCCGCCATGAGCACCAGGACGAGAACAACGCTGCTCAGGCTAGCAGCAACCCACCATTGCCCGCCAAATGGGACTTGTTCAACAGTCAACCATAAAACCAGGGCCGTTAAGCTAGGAAGGAGCCAATGCTGAACAGAGATTTCTCCTTCCAGGCCGGGATGTTCATGAAAGAGCCACGCTGCCCCTGTCGCCGTTAATCCCGTGATCAAAACAGCAATCATCGTCGAAAAGTTGAGGGTGATTGGGAGGTAAACGCCAGCAACCTGAATCTCAAATTCCGTCAAAGAGAGGCTCACAAAGTGGGTCAGGGCATAAGCCAAGAGAATAGTTGCCGCCAAAACACTTATATTATCCAGATTCGGAAAGTGATACTTATCGCCTTGCATGCCAGCATTGTACCGTGATTTGGGGTGACTTGCCAATGGGATATAAATTCCCGGCTATGCTACTGTCGCAACATCAAATTGTGTGCTACACTTTTAATGGATAGTTCATTGATCTGCTCTTTAGCCCCGTCTCCGGGGCGCCCGAGGATCGCGGAGCCACACGGTGTTGCCCACGCTTTGCGGGCCTCCGGCCAGGGCATGCATACCGGTGGTACGCAAAGAGAGCACACCCATTTGGTGTACCGTCGCTCTGCTCACGGTGTGCAGCCCGCCCGGTGGGCAACCCTAGGTTGTAGGCTGTGCCCAAGGGCATAGAGGAAACTACCTTCATGACCACAAAACGCCAAAAACTTGGCCGCTGGGGAGAAGCCAAGGCAGCCCATTATCTACAAGAGCGCGGCTACACCATCATCGACACCAACGCCTATACGCAATACGGCGAACTGGACATCATCGCCAGCCAAACCCTGCAAGACCAGAAAACGACCATTTTCGTCGAGGTGAAAACCCGCACCACAACCACATTTGGCTACCCAGAAGAAGCCATCACCGCCCTCAAACGCGAGCATATTCTCGCCTCAGCCCAGGCCTATTTACAAGACCATCCCCAACTGGGTGACGCCTGGCAAGTTGACATCATCTCCATCTTGCGCCCAGACCCCGAAACAGCCCCCAAAATCAGACACTTCGAGAACGTCTTTTCATGACCCCAAAAGCCAAAAAACACATCCCTCTCATCGTCATCCTTGGCCCCACCGCCGTGGGAAAAACGGAGCTATCCATTCAACTCGCCGAGCGCCTGGGGGGAGAAATCGTCTCAGCCGATTCACGCCTTTTTTACCGGGAGATGGATATCGGGACCGCCAAACCCACCCCGGCCGAGCGTGCCCGCCTTCCCCACCACCTAATCGATGTCACCAATCCGGACCAGCCCTGGAATTTAGCCATTTACCTCCGCGAGGCGAAATCCGTTATTAGAGAGATTCACCAGCGGGAAAAACTCCCCTTCCTGGTGGGAGGGACGGGCCAATACATCCAGGCCCTGCTGGAGGGGTGGCGAATCCCGACTGTGGAACCTGACCCGGCCCTGCGGGAAGTGCTCCAGGCCTGGACGGAGAGAATCGGCCCCGCCGGGTTGCGCTCCCGCTTGGCCACTCTCGACCCGGAGGCGGCCGCCGCCATTGACGGGCCCAACATCCGCCGCATGATCCGCGCCCTGGAGGTGATCTTCCACTCCGGGGAACGCTTCTCCGCCCAAAGGGGACCATCCCCCACGCCCTACCACGTTCTCCGCCTGGGGCTTACCCGTCCCCGCCAAGAACTCTACCAACGCATTGATCTCCGCATCCAAAACATGCTAGAAGCGGGCTTTGTTGACGAGGTCAAATCGTTGTTGGCTGCAGGCTATTCCCCCAAGCTTCCCCCCCTATCTGCCATTGGCTACCGGCAAATTATCCATTACCTCGACGACGTGATCACTTTAGAAGAAGCTGTGCGGCAAATGAGCAGCCGGACGCGAAAGTATGTCCGCCACCAGGCCAACTGGTTTCAGGTTGACGACCCAGAAATTGCCTGGTTTCAAGTTTCAAACGATGTTTTATCAAAAATGGAGGAGGAAATTACGCGCTTTTTGGAAAATCTTTGATATACTATATATGTAACACTCACACCCCCTCACCCTAACCCTCTCCCAGAGGGAGAGAATTGAGGTGAGGGCAAAGGCTGAACGATTACCAAGTGAATGTCACCAAAGGGGGAATCATTAAAACTAAATCTCTTTTATTCTCTTCCAAAGGAGGAAGCAATGAAGAACAAACCTTGGCTTGATAGATATGATGAAGGTGTACCCCAAAGCATAGATTATCCGGAAGTTCCCCTTTTCCATTTTCTAGAGGAGTCGGCCCGCAAGTACCCAGACCAGCCATGTACCATCTTTAAAGGAGCCAAAATCTCTTATTCCGAGATGGATGCCCTTACAAACCGCTTGGCGGCGGGGTTAGCGAGCCTGGGAATCGAGAAAGGGGATCGGGTAGGATTATTTATGCCCAACACGCCCCAGTTCTTGCTGGCCTATTTCGCGGTGCTCAAGATTGGGGGCGTTGTTGTCGCCACCAATCCCATGTACACCGCGCGTGAAATTGAGCACCAGGCTAACGATTCGGGAATGGAAATTATGCTTGTCATGAGCAATTTCTATAACCAGGTCAAAGAGGTGCAGCATAAAACGAAAATTCGTCAATTGGTGGTCACCAATCTCAAAGAGACCTTGCCTCCCGTAATGAGGCTTTTGTTCACCTTGGCCAAAGAGAAAAAGGGTGGTTTCCGAGTCGATTTAAAGGACAACGATATTTGGATGCAAGATTTGATTTCCAAACATGCGCCTGAAGATCGCCCGGACGTGCAAGTTGGCCCTGACGATACGGCCATTTTCCAATATAGCGGCGGCACCACGGGAACGCCTAAGGCCGCCATTGCCCTGCACCGCAACTTGGTCGCCAATACCCTCCAAATTCTGCGCTGGATGCCAAACGCCGTCATGGGAGAAGAAGTCGTCCTCATGGCCATCCCCCTATATCACGTTTATGGCATGGTGGCGGGAATGAACTTTGGGCTAGCGGCCGGGGCCTCCATTGTCATGGTGCCAGACGCCCGCGACATCAAAGACAGTGTTGCCACCTTAGAAAAGAATAAGGCCACCATTTTCCCTGCCGTCCCCGCCCTCTATAACGCCATTAACCACTACCCCGACGTTGAAGCTGGCAAATACGATTTATCTTCCATCAAGGCCTGTATTTCCGGATCCGCCCCTCTCCTGCGCGAGACGAAAGAAACCTTCGAGGCCCTGACAGGTGGTGTGGTTTTCGAAGGCTTCGGACTCTCAGAAGCCCCCACCGCGACCCACTGTAACCCGCTCCTGGGCGAAAACAAAACCGGCTCAATTGGCATGCCCCTTTCGGATGTCGACGCGTGCATAGTTGACTTGGATGATGAAGAAACGGTGCTCCCCATCGGTGAAATTGGCGAATTGGTCGTCAAAGGCCCCCAGGTCTTCAAAGGCTATCACAATATGCCAACCGAGACCCGTAACGCCCTGCGAGAAGGATGGCTTTATACCGGAGACATTGCCCGCATGGATGAAGATGGCTACTTCTACATTGTTGACCGCAAAAAAGAAGTCATCAAGCCCGGCGGTTTCCAGGTTTGGCCACGAGAAGTGGAAGAGGTAATCCAGGATCATCCCGCCGTATTCGAAGTTGGTGTCGCTGGCGTGTCTGATCCCTCCCGGGGTGGAGAGACCGTAAAGACCTGGGTAGTGCTCGAAGCCGGAAAGGAGATAGAGAAAGAAGAGCTGCGCACGTGGTGCAAAGAGCGTATGGCCAAGTACAAAGTGCCCACCCAGGTTGAATTCCGAGATGAGCTGCCCAAAACCCACGTTGGCAAGCTCCTCCGCCGCGAGTTGGTCCGCCAGCATAAGGAAGAGGCTGGAGGTGGAGAGTAGGAGGTTGACTATTAGTTATTAGCTATTGGATATTAGCTATTTGAAGTCCCCGGCACTTTAACGCAGGAACAAGTGCCGGGGACTTCTCTAATCCCCCATTATCAGGACAATTTTCGAGAGAGCTTTTTCATATACGCCCTTGCTTCCTGGTGTTTTTTAAACTTGCCTTCCTCTTTTTTGAACGCGGGCGTATGTCCATAGCGGCGGCCATTTACCAGGTTATAGCCTAGTTTTTTGTGCAGCAATTCATGATACATCACAAAATCAAGGACGTAGACGGGGGTGTCGGGCAAATCGAGGCTTCTGCTCACCATCAAGGTGTCGGTCGCATAGTGGTAGTGGCCAAATGACCTATAGGTAAGCTGCCTATTCCAGGTGAGATGCGGTTGCTCCATTTGATTATGAAAATAAAGGCGGTTGACGCGCTGGAAGACATCCTCCAGGTTATAGTGCTTCCCCTGAGCGTTCGCCCCTTGCGGAATACCAAGATATTCCAATTCATGCACAACTTCAGCATAAGTTTCCCCCGCGCTAAATTCTTTGACCAGGGCCTTGTCTTGTGGGGAGCCTTTTTCGTAAGCGATATTGACAAGGGCCTCGAATACCTCTTGAGAAGCAAAAATATACGCCTCGTGAATTTTGATCTCTAGCACCGAGCCTTTGGCGCGCATCATATACAAACTCCCAAAGTGAAAAAGGTTTATGTGAGGTTTGAAACGTTTCTTCAAACGCGGGGCTGAAATGGTCTCAATATAATTATGGAGCTGGCACATGGCCCGCAGGTGCTGGTGAAGGGTAGCGCTTTCACTCAGGAACTTCAGCCACTGATATGCCCGCCGGGAACGGACCGATAAATTTGCCGCGCTGGCTTCGTTCCTCTCGAAAATATCTTCCGCAGATTGAACAAGTTCGTCTATATCCCCTCGAAGCGCCACCACCTGAGGGTTTTCGAGGAGAGATTCCAGGTCAGCAGAACCATCTTTTGAGACCAGGAAATTCATTTTCCTCTGGATATAATTACAAGCCTTAATCAAGTTGTCCACATAGAGTGTTTTTGTCGTTGACATGCCGCCCATTATGGCTTTTCTATTCGTAGTTGTCAACCGCTGTCGGGGCTTACTTTTAGGGGAATCACATTTGAAGAAAAAAGTATCCTCTCAAAAAAAGGAAGGAATGTAGCCGAGATTTTCGCGCAGCCACACGGTGTTGCCCACAGGGCATGCAGAGCACACCCATTTGGTGTGCCCGGAGGGGACGAAATCTCGCGTGCACGGGGTCGCTTCACTTCATAACTTACATACGAACCCTACCCAGATCATGTTATAATAGCCTGGCTCCTAACAAATGGAGCCAAAAATAGAACACAAGCCAAGCACAACGGCATAATATACAAACAACTACACGATGAGAAAAATATGAAAGTATTAATAACTGGCATAGCCGGTTTTCTCGGTTCTACACTCGCTAACAACATGGTGCAGGCCGGACATGAAGTAAGAGGAATAGACGACTTATCCACAGGCAACGCGCAAAGATTAGATCCCAAGGTGCTTTTCACACGGGGGGATATCATGGACCGCCCCAAGCTTTGGACTTTGCTTCAGGACGTGGATTGCGTCTTTCATCTAGCGGCCCGGGTCGCGGTCCAAGAATCAATTTTATACCCACGGGAATATAACCTGGCCAATGTAGGGGGAACGGTCAGCCTCATGGAAGCCATGCGCGATGTGGGCGTGGAACGGGTGGTCTTCACCTCTTCGGGCGCAGTGTACGGGGCCCAAGAGGACCAACCTCTCGTGGAAGATATGACCCCCGCCCCCGACTCGCCCTACGCGGTCTCCAAATTATCGGCGGAATATTATATCAACACCATCGGCCACTTGTGGGGGATTGAAACCGTGAGCCTGCGCATCTTCAACGCCTACGGCCCCGGACAAAACCTGCCCGCCTCTCACCCCCCTGTGATTCCCAACTTCTTGCACCAGGCTGTCCAAGCGGGAACACTGGTGATTCACAACAGCGGATATCAAACCCGAGATTACGTCTTTGTCGACGATGTCGTGCGCGCCATCACCTCAGCCGGAACCGCACCCGGTGTGGATGGCAAACTCATCAACGTGGGCAGCGGAACCGAAACCAGCGTCAAGGAATTGGCCAATCTGGTCCAAAAGGTGACGGGCAGCGAGCCTGAAGTTATTTTCAACCCCAAATCCAAAGGGGGCATAAGCCAAATGCGGGCCGACATTACCCGCGCCAAGAACTTGTTGGGATACACCCCGAAAACTTCCCTGGAAGAAGGCCTCCGCCTGACCTTGGAGCGGGACGAACGGTTCTAAAATGGTTGTGTAGGGGTGGGTCTGAGACCCACCCCTACACAACCGTTCCTACAAAACATCCACATCGTGTACCCCCGATTCCTGCTTCCCGGCCGGCGTGATGCGGATAAATTCCGCGTTTTCCCAAAATTCAGGCACGGTCTTCGCCCCCGCGTAACTCATGCCCGACCGTAAACCGCCCACAATTTGATGCAGCATATCGCCCACCGACCCCCGGTATGGGACAACGGCCTCTACCCCCTCAGGGACAACTTCGCCCCAATCAATTTCCTGCTCAGATTTGTCGATCGCCTTGCGGTCTACGTTGGCGGTCAGGGAGGCCATGCCCCGGATGACCTTCTTCTGTTGGCCGTCGCGGATGACACTGGCCCCGGGACTCTCGTCGGTGCCGGCCAGCATGCCGCCCAACATGACCGTGCTCGCCCCCGCGCCAATGGCCTTGGAGACATCGCCCGACTTGCGGATTCCGCCGTCAGCGACGATGGGCACGCCCAACTCGTGGCCGACTTCCGCGCACTCGGAGACGGCCGTCAACTGGGGGACGCCAAACCCGGTCACGACCCGGGTGATGCAGATGGAACCGGACCCCACCCCCACCTTGACAGCGTCCGCCCCGGCCTCGGCCAGGTCCCGCACCCCGGCGGCCGTGGCCACGTTCCCGGCCATGACCGGGACAGCGGGGAATCTCTCCTTGAGGTCGCGCACCATCTGGATGGTATGTTCGGCGTGGCCGTGGGCCACATCCACCACCAAAAGATCCGCCCCCCCACCCAGGCAGGCTTCCGCGCGCACGTAATCGGAACGATGAATGCCGACCGCCACGCCCACCCGCAAACGGCCGCGCTCATCTTTGGTAGCGTGGGGGTGTTTTTGTAACTTGATAATATCCTGGGCGGTGATAAGGCCTTGGACCCGATTTTCGCCATCCACCAGGGGGAGCTTTTCCACGCGGTGCTTGTGAAGGGTGAGGCGGGCTTCGTGCAGGGCCTCGTCGGCGGAGGCCACCACTAGCTCAGCGCGGGGGGTCATCACGCGCTCGGCGGAGACACCTTTATCGGGCGCCAGGAGCATGTCCCGGCTGGTGAGCAGCCCCAAAAGGCGGCCTTCCCCATCCACGACCACCAAGCCGCCAATGTGGGCCTCTTCCATAATGGTTTCCGCCTCGCGAAGGCTGGTGGTGGGGGCAATGGTGAGGGGGTCCTCGACAATGAAACTTTCGGAGCGTTTCACCTTATCCACGGCCTGGGCCTGGGCCTCAATGCTCATGAAGCGGTGAATGATGCCGATCCCCCCCGCCTGGGCCATGGCGATGGCCATCTCCGCCTCGGTGACGGTATCCATGTTGGAGCTGATAATGGGGATGTGCAGCCGAATGCCAGGGACGAGATGGGTGGAGGTATCCACCTCGGAGCGGCTGCGAATGCTGGAGCGTTTGGGGATCAGTAAAACGTCGTCGAATGTTAATCCAGTTTGGGTGCGCAATTTCATTGTGACCTCCTTCAGGGGTAGGGAATTGAGCTTCCCTATTATAGCTTATTTGGGGGAATGGGGCAGGGAGCGGGAATCAGGAAATCAGGGAGCAGGGAAGCTGGAAACAGGAAACCAGGGAGCAGGGAAGCAGGGGAGCTGGAATCGGGAAACCAGGGAGCAGGGAAGCTGGAAACAGGAAACCAGGGAGCAGGGAATGTCATTAAGACCTGACAGGTTTTAGAGCACACTTTTGGGCAGAACGATGCGCTTGGCCGCGCCGAATCGAGTTAAAAATGTCGCCTCGGGAAACCTGTCAGGTCTACAGATGTGCGCTGCACCTGCTTTTGGGTGCATTGCACATCTGTTGGTGGGAGATGGGATTGAGGTCTTTGCTCTGAGGGATGAAATGGTATCCGTTCTTTCGAGTGCGTGCTGTTGGCGGAACTTCGGCGCTGAAACCTCGGAGGTCTTGCGAGTTTTGACCAGGTGAAATGATAATAAAGTCTTAGTGCACGCGCTCTTTTGGGGAATTGGCAGGGTTTAGCAATTTGCGCTATAATAAAGTCAAGAAAACATTAAAAACGTTCGTGATAAATACATTTATCGAAAGTAGGTTGATTGAAAAACGAGGAGAAATTAAAACAGTGATTGAATATAATACTATATTTTCCGTATGTATAGGAGGTTTGCTAACGTTACTTGGAACATTATTGGCCAATTTTCTTCAATATCGATCCGAAGAACGCAAAAGAAAAATAGAGAGAAAGAAAGAACGATTTGCTGAAATACGTCGTTATCTAGCAGTATGTTTGGAATTTGCTGACTTAACTACCATTCCAGCAACAATGGGTGAAGAAAGATTTGATCATAACGCGTTTGATGAATGGGAAGATCTCATTAATAAACATCAAAAAAAATGGGAATCCCTTCCAGTACACGGTTCTGGAAGAGTTTTGTATGTTGATGACAAAAAAATCATAGACTGGTTGTCCAAGATTGACCAATTAAAAATATTTTTCTACGCTCATTATTATGTTATGATCAAAGACAGAGAAATAGTTAGCCCAAAAGAAAAACTGGATGAATTAAAAGATTTAACTCAGAAAGTTAGTAACAGATTAGATGTTCTTCTTAGTAATTAAATTTCATTCCTATCAAAGTGCTGGTCACCATCCAGCCCTCTTTGAATATAAAGAACTACTGAAATCGTGTACACCTTATGGTTTAAATTAAACATCCGTGAGGTCGATGTTTCAAGTCTAAATAAACCAATGGTTATTATTGAACTTTTTATTTGAATAAGAATATAGCCAGCTAAGAAATTCGCCTAAATACGCCAGGTCGCAGGCTTGCGTCCTGCTTGGCTTACGAACTCCCGAAAGGGAGTTTTTTGATTCCGGGGATGAAACAAGTTGAGTTTTCCCCAATTCGGTCCCGACGTCTGCTATCCCATTTGTGATAAAATCCAGGTGTGTGGCAGTCTGTTAAGGTGAGTTTCAAGCCTGACAAGCCCCACAGCTTATGCAAAACGTATGGCATTGGCATTCTGTTTATCCATGAAGGAAACATCCCCCATGACCATCCCCCCCATTGAACGCAAAATCCGCTCCGGATTACCCCTGATCCGCTTCATGCAAAAGTATATCCCAGTGCCCGTGACCAACTTTCTGCTGCGGCGAAGCGTGGCACGCGTCGAGCTGGGTGAGGGTGTACGTCGGGAAGCCGTCTCCGCCGACGGTGTGCCGTGTACCTGGCTGATCCCCGAGAACGGTCGCGCAGATCACGTGTTGCTCTACCTGCATGGGGGCGGGTTCGTGTACGGCCTGACCCCCCTCCACCTGAAAATGGGAGCCTATTTGGCGCGGGAAATGGGCCTGCGCCTCCTGATGGTCGATTACCGCCTGGCCCCGGAGCATCCCTTCCCCGCCGCGTTGGAGGACAGCGTCACGGCCTATGGCTGGTTGTTGAAGCAGGGCGTTTCGGCCCAGGACATGGTGGTGGCCGGCGATTCAGCGGGCGGGAATTTGACGATCACCACCTTGATGAAATTGCGCGACGAGGGTATTCCGCTACCCGCTGCGGCGGCCTGTCTCTCGCCTGCCACAGACTTCACCCCAAAAGAAAACCAGCGCCCAGGGTTCGAAGATCCAATGATACCTCCCAAAGCCGTGAAGCTTTATACCCAAGCGTATGTGGGAGAGGATGATCCCCACCATCCCCTGATCTCGCCCGTGTTTGGCGATTTGCACGGGCTGCCTCCCTTGCTTGTGCACGCCGGAGAAGATGAGATTTTGCGGGAGGACGCGGTCCGCATCGTCCGTGTGGCCCAATCCGCGGGCGTAGACGCGCGCCTGGAGATTTACCCGCGCATGTGGCACGTCTGGCAATTGAATTTGGACTTGCCCCAAGCAACCCGCTCCTTGGATGATATTATCCAGTTTTTCCAAACACATAAAAATGTACAAAACCCAACTCCAATCTGAAAACAACCACATCCAAAAAATAAAACTCCTGGAAGACGCTCGCCCCCTAGCTTATTCACAAGTCCTCGAACGTTGGCAGGGGGATGCGGCCTTTCGCGATTTCTTCCTTTCCCTCTTAGAAAAGGCCCCTTTTGACTCTTATCAGTGGGAAACGCCCCCGGTCACTACCGGGAACATGGGTCGTGCGTTCGAGTTCGTTCTCGTTGACAGCCCTTATTTGCCCCAGACGGCTGACCCCACCGCCTTCAAGGAGCATTTTCGAGCTGTTCAACCCGAGCGGGAAGTGGCCATCTTCCCCAATCTCGGCCATGACGCCCTGCTGATCGCTCCCACGCCACAAGATTCATGGCATGCCTATGCCCACCTGGCCTCCTTCGTGCGCGGGGCTCCCCGGAGACAAGTCCACGCATTATGGATAGCCGTTGGCGAAAGCATGCAAAAACACATCGGGGGGAAACCAATCTGGTTGAACACGGCCGGGGGCGGCGTTCCGTGGCTTCACGTGCGCCTGGATTCCCGCCCCAAGTATTACCGGTATCGTCCCTATAAGAATTTGGCTCATCTATAACAAATGTGCAGGTGATAGCGAGGTGACAGTCACTTGCGAAGTGACTGTCACCTCGCTTCCATCTTTCCCCAAATGCGATCGCCCTATCGGAAACCCGAGAAATCTTGAACAAACCCACCCCAATGTTGTACAATAGTCCCCATGCAATTGAAGCAATCCTTTTTCGCCCGTAATACCCTGGAAGTGGCCCGCGACTTGTTGGGCACCCGCCTGGTTAAAGTTGAGGAGGGCAAAAGAATTTCTGGTTTCATAGTAGAAACCGAAGCCTATTGCGGAGAGGATGACCAAGGCTGCCATTGCCGGGCCGGGCGCACGGAACGCACCTCGGTCATGTACGGCCCTCCCGGCCACAGCTATGTGTATTTTGTGTACGGCATGCACTGGCTGCTCAACTTCGTCACCGAAAGGGAGGAGTATCCGGGCGCAGTCCTCATTCGCGCCATCATCCCCGAGGAAGGCCAGGAGATCATCGCCGCCCGCCGGGACGGAATCCCTCCCGCCCAATGGACGAACGGTCCCGCCAAGCTCTGCCAGGCCCTGGGTATTGACGGGGGCCTTAACAATTACAATATTTGCGCCCCCCACGCCCCGCTCTTTGTGGAACAGGGAGAAAAAATCCCCGATGAGCGTGTACAAACTACAGCGAGGGTGGGCTTGAACACAGTCCCAGAACCGTGGAAAAGCATCCCCTGGCGCTTTGTGGTTGAGAATCTTCGGGAACTTGATAAATAAGGGGTAATGTTCGCCTGGGTAAGAGGTGTAGGACTACGCAGATGGGTAGCTAACCCAATCGCATTGGGTGGATATTCTTAACTTGCTCCCTGCTAAGGCGCCTGGTATACTTATACAAGAATGACATTTTGTACAAATTGTCTAAAAAATGCCAGCTAATTTTCACGCTCATTAACTACCCCAATTACGGAGGGTAAAATGCCTACGGTAATATCATCGTCCGAGTTACGAACGGGAATAAAACAAGTTCTCAATGAAGTAGGCTACGGC
The DNA here is from genome assembly GCA_018263575.1 of Chloroflexota bacterium. Taxonomy (GTDB): domain Bacteria; phylum Chloroflexota; class Anaerolineae; order Anaerolineales; family UBA11858; genus B10-G9. The sequence goes on from JAANWX010000107.1 coordinate 16,454, forward strand.
CAAAAACAATACATCGTCGAGCGCTTTGGAGAGCCTACGGCCGCTGTCATCAGCATCAAGGACTTGCGATTATTACAAGCCGTCAAAGAACAACAAGCGGATACAACCCTGAAAGATACAGTCGCCTCGATTCAGGCACGTACAAAAGACTTAGATGCCAACGAACTAAATTCATTGGTGGAAGAAGCCCGGTCTGAGTTTTACGATTTGGAAAATAAAACCTCCCATGAATGAGCGCTTTGTCCCCAGGGTCGTTCTCGATACGAATGTGTTCATCAGTGGTATGATGGGGGTCAGTAGTCCGCCTCGCCAAATCATTGAGGCCTGGATGGATGGTACATTTACCTTAGTGACCTCGCTTTATCTTATAAAAGAGCTGACCCACGTCCTCACGTATCCCCATATCGCCGAACGCTTGCGGCTGAGCGATCCGGAGATAGAGACAATTTTAGCGGCCCTCATTTCTCGGGCAGAACTTGTATCAGGTGAATTGGAGCTACCCGGCGTGACCCGCGATCCCAAAGACGATCCAGTGGTTGCTTGTGCCGTAGAAGGAAAGGCGGACTACGTAGTTAGCGGTGACCAAGATTTACTCGTGCTGAGAGATTACGAAAATATCCTCATGATTACGCCAAGCCAATTCATAGAGCTTCTTTCCAGTCCTTAGAGGATACTTGTGGCTTCCGCCGAAGATTGATAAGACGCTTCTCAACAACCCAAAAAGGAATATAGATGTTTAGAAAAAATGATGAACTAGCTCCAAAAATCGAAGTCTCCCCGTATAGCCAACGGATCACCTCCGTTTTAGGCCAAGGCATTTCCTGGCAGGGCGACCTGACCGGGAAAGGGGGTGTGCGCATCGAGGGATCGCTGGAAGGCAATATCAACCTCGAAGGCCTCATTGTGGTCGATAAAGAGGGGCGCGTGACCAGTGAGACCATCCGCGCCAATGCCGTGATTGTGGCCGGGATCATTCGCAGCGACATCATCGCCCAAAAAGTGGAAATTCGCAGCACGGGCCGGGTGTGGGGAGACGTCACCACTGCGGCCTTTTCAACCGAAGAGGGGGCCTTCTTACGTGGTAAAATACAGATGGAAGAAAAAGTAGAAATTGACATCAAAGAAGAAGACGAAGACGACAACGAAGACGACATCGACCCAGAAGGGGAATAACATTGAAGACCACATCATGGATATTAATTAGTTTAGCGCTCATGCTTAGCGCGTCAGCCTGCACCTCAAGCCTGGATAGATGGGGAGAGGTCACACCCTACCCGACCTTGACCCCCATACCATCGCCCACGTTGAGGATCTCAGCCTCTCCCACGCTTGCCCCAACGCCTACGCCCACAACATCTCCCACGCCCGACCCTTCCCCAACGGCAAGTTCTCCGCCATCCTCCACGCCGCTGGCCTGCTGGAGCGAAGGTGGGAAACTCGAAAAAAGGGCCATTAACTCCCCACAACTGGAAGATCCTCTGGAGTATCAGGTCTTTACACCCCCCTGTTATGAGCATTTCGCCGACAAACATTACCCGGTCTTATATTTGCTGCACGGCCTATATTACTCAGATAACCAATGGCTTCGCATGGGCGCGCACACTACGGCCAACACGCTGATGGCAGAGGGAGAAATTCCCCCCTTTATTATTATCTTTCCCAGAGATCACATTTGGACTTTGCCGCCCGAAAACAAATTTGGTGAGGTCTTAGTCAGGGATTTGGTCCCCTGGATTGATAGCCATTACCGGACCATCCCCGGCAATGAGTACCGGGCCATTGGAGGGCTATCGCGGGGGGGAAACTGGGCAATCCATATCGTGCTCCAATATTGGGATATATTTGGGGCTTTAGGAGCGCATAGCGCGCCAATTTTCTATAGCGATGGCCTCAGGCTCTCTGACTGGTTGGACGAAATCCCATCCGAAGAAATGCCGCGCATTTTCTTAGATATTGGGCAAGATGACAAGGACAACAACTACATACTCAGCTTCGAAGAGATGCTTCGTGAACGCGGTATCCCCCATGAGTGGCACCTAAATTCCGGCTCGCATAATGAAGAGTATTGGATTTCCCACTTGGACCAATATTTGCTCTGGTACTCTGAGGCCTGGCGGGAGGAGTAAGGGCCTCTCGCGAGTGTGCGAGTGTGCGAGTGGCAAGTGATGGCAAGGGGCAGGGGACGGTAGAGGCAAGGTAAACAAACGGCATAAACAAAGTAAACGGTCCAGGCAGCGAAATATGGGCCGACCGGGTAGCGAGCCAACCGAGTTGGCGGCATGGGAAGGTAAACATAGTAGACAGGGTAGGCAAGGGGCAAGGGGAAAGTGGCAAGAGGCAAGTAGCAAGTGGCAGGAGGCAAATGTCATGATTTGGGGGAGAAAGAAGGGATTCGATTAATGACCGAGAATAGAGAGTAGTGAGCGCGTGAATATTATGATAAAATAACTATGGTAGGGAGGCACAAGGTATAAAAGATACGGAGGTATGCTAAAAATGGTGTTGCAGATATCAGAAGAACTTGCCGATGTCATTCAACAAGAAGCTAAAGAACGCCAAGAAACAGTGGAGAATTTTTTAAGGTCTACTCTTCAACGGGAGCGCACCCTATCCAACAGGCAAAAAATTGAGAGGGAACAAAAATGGTGGGAGAGTCTTCCCTTAACAAAACGGGCAGAATTCTCAGGGAAGTATATCGCCATTCACAATAGGCAATTAGTAGACCACGACAAGAATGAAACTGAGCTATATGCCCGCATACGCAAAAAGTTTGGCAAAACACCTGTTTTAATTATGCCAGCAGAAGGACCGCAGGATATTCATATTTATAGCCCCCGGGTAATTCAAGAATGAGGAAAAAAGCCTACAGCAAGGAATTTTACCCTCCTGCACCAGTTTTCGTGGTGAAAATAGTTGCGCCAGAGGAATCACCAACGGCCCTAAGGGAAACAGCATTGATTGATACAGGAGCAGATGGCACTTTTGTTCCAACCTCCATTCTCGAAAAACTAGCCTTACCCATAGTATACATGACCAACGTCCGTTCGCATTTAGGAGAACAATTGTATCGAGTGCCAATTCACAAGGTTGATTTCATTTTATTCGATACCATCCGACTACCAAGCATAGAAGTTGTAGCCGATGACCGGGGGAATAATATCATTATTGGCAGAAATTTGTTAAATAAACTATCGCTGTTGTTAGATGGGCCAAATCAGGTTACAACAATTTTGGAATGAGGGGGGCGAGATTTATTCCCTTTGAACTGAAAATGGTATTTCCACATCCGTGCGGTTGCCGGCCAGGTCACGGGCCACAACCCGCAGGGTAAAGTCCCCCACCTTCATGTCCCAGGCGAAAACGAAGGGTGGTTCCACGCGGGTGGCGGAGTCCCCATCTAGGGTGAATTCTACAACCTCCACGCCAAGGTTATCGCTGGCCTGGGCCTGAAAGATAAGCTGCTGACCAGATTGATAGGAAAAAACTTGCCCCGCTTCCAGGTTGGATAAGGACAGCTCCGGGGGTGTGTTATCCACCGAGACGAGGAGGGTGGTTTTTTCTACGCGCTGCTCCTGGTAGGCGACAATGACCTGCAAGGCGTAAAGACCATCCTCGAAACCCGTCGTGTCCCATTCCCATAACAGGTCATCGACCACTTCCTCCCTGACCTCCGGGCCGTATTGTTGCCACAAGCGGGGGTTGTGGCCCTTTCCCAACCGAATTTGATAGGAGACAAAATCGCTCCCCGTGACGGTGCCCACAATGGGCACCTCTCCCCGCAGGTAAGCAAAATTTTGCGGCTCCGAGATGGTTAAATTCTCCGAAAAAGAAGGCTCAACAATGAGATCATAAGCATCGGGAGGGGTGGATACCCCTTGCCCAGCGGCCCATTCATCCGCCTGGGGGGGCACAATGAGGTAAACGCGCTCTTCGATGAGTTCGGGCGGGGTGAAGATAGTGGCCAAACGACCGGTCTCGCGGTTTATCTCCCGAACCTGGTATAAAGTATCTCCCTGAACAGGCTCACGGCCGGTGATGAAAACCTCGCTGACAATGGAGGGGCAATATTGGGTGGGCAACATCCCTGAAGGGTCACAAACATCCATGGTGGAAATGCCGGTGGGAGCGTCCCAACCCAGGGGGGGAAGGTCACGGGTGGCGTATTGGGTAAGCGCGCGCCACAAGCCAGCGGCTGTTTTTTGGGGGAGAGTCGTGGCCCCTTCCGGGCCGGAAGTGGTGGGGGACTCGGCGGACGGTTCCCCCTCCCGGCCAGCCCACACAGCGGTAAGACGCTGCGGGGTGTAACCAACCGCCCAGGCGGACCGGCTATCCCCCACATGGCCGATTTTAACGCCCACGGGCCGGCCAATCTCCAAGATGTTGGGATGTCCCAGGCTGGGCCAACGGGCGCTTTCATCCGCCAAAATATGGGTGGTCAGGTAGGCTAGCTGGGCGCTGATGACGGGGCGGCTTCCCACCGCTGGTTCGGCGCGCCACACCTTCCCGGCTCCATCCTCAATCCCCAAAACGCTCACGGGGCGCAAGGCACTATCGGAATCCGCCGAAGAGGGCCATCCCATTAGAACGCCTTGGTTGCCAAGCGTACTGTAAGCGTGGGCTATATCCAGGAGGGTGATGGCTTTTTTATCCCACGGGGTTTGGCAGGCGGGGCAGGCGCGCTCGCGAAGGGGGAGGCCAAGCTGATGGAGAATGTTGGTAATGTTGGCCTGGCCCAGCTTCTCCCAATACGTCATGGCCGGGCTGAGATAATCGTTCGCCAGGGCTATACGGGAGCGAACTGGGCCTTGGTATTGGCAATTTTGCTCACAGTTGGGGTGGGTTTCCGGCGCGGTGAGGGAGGCGGTGGGGATGTCCCAGACGAGGGTGGCGGGGTTATCTCCCTGCGTGAAGGCGGTCAGGTAGAGGAAGGGGGTGAGGATTGTCCCGGCGGTGCGGCTCTCCCCCAGGGAAGAATCTCGGCCCTGCGGCCCGTACCCCACCATGGCCAGGAGTTGCCCGTTCTGCGGGTCGAGGATGACCAGGTTGGCGGTGAGGCCTTTTCCTCCCGCGAGGGCACTTTCGGGGAGGGATGGCAAGAGGCGGGCGGCCTGGCAATCGGGGTCGGTTTCGGCCTCTTCCCCGGCGGCGCGCGTTAGCTGGTGCCGGATGGTGCAGGCGGCCTGGTTTTGTAAGTCAGCGTCCAGGGAGGTGATAATTTTGAATCCCCCCCGTTCGAGGCGTTTTTCGGGCACGGTGAGGGCGGCTTGCCCCAGTACGTAGCTTACAAAGGCGGGCGTGGTTTGCGGAGCGGGCGGCTCTTGAAAATCGAGGTCAGTTTGCGTGGCCTGGCGGACTTGCTGGGAGGTGATTGCCCCCTCTTTGAGCATAGTGTGGAGAAGTTCGGCCTGGCGTTCACGGGCGGCTTGGGGCGCGTCGAAAGGATTCAGGGCCGGAGCCTCTCCCACGGCGGCCAGCAAGGCGGCTTCAGCCAGGTTAAGGTCGGGGGCGGATTTCCCAAAATAAACCCGCGCGGCGGACTCGATCCCGTAAAGTTGATGGCCGTAGTAGGTGTTGTTCAGGTACCATTCCAGGACTTGCTGGCGCCCAAATTGGGCTATGGTCTGCGCGGCCAGGACGCGCTCGCGAAGTTGGCGCGGCAAGCCTTGTGGCTCTGCCCAAAAGAGGAGGTCAGAGACAAGGCGCAGGGAGATTGACGACTCTTGGGCGTCGGGCATGTTGAGGAGTTGCCAATTGGCCCGTGACCAAAAATCAGGGTCGGCGGCGACCACGGTTGCCGAGGCTATTTCGGTTTCGGCCAGGGCATCCAGGGTTACGTATTGGCGTGTTTCTAAAAGGGGGTTTTCGAAGCGCCACAGGACTTGGTTCCCGTCCCGGTCATAGAGCTGGGTAGGTTCTAAGAGCAAGCCATCAGGCGGGGAGAGCAGATGTTGGAGCTCCTCAGGATGGGGTAAATCCTGGGCTATTTTCGAGAAAAGGAAAGCTGAGCTGATGATGGCCAGGGAGAATAGCAGGCTCAGGGCTGCGGCAACAATCAGGCCCGCCCGCCCAGCGGGGTTTTTGCCGCGCTCAGCACGCCGCCTTTTCCGGGCGTGGATGATGGGGATAACTTTGTTCATAGGGGGATTGTACCAGGAGGCAGGGCGTGTGACGAGTGGGTGGGCGAGTTGCGAGTTGCGAGTGGCGGGTGGCGAGTGGGCGAGATGCAAGTTGTGAGTTGCGAGTGTGCGAGATGCGAGTTGCAAGTGGCAGGTGGCAAGGGGGAAGGGGCGAGGGGGCAAGGGACAGGGGCTGGCTATTAAAACTCTAAATTGGGATTTCGCACTCAGATAAAGCGTATGGGGTTGGATTCCCGGGCCAGGACACGTTGGCGGAAGGTTTGATAATGCGGGAGAAGGTTCCCCTCCGTGAGGTTGGCCTGGATGTCGTCCAGAAGGCGAATTATGTCTTCCGCTCGCTGGCTGGCTTCTTTTCCCATGGCCTCGAGGACTTTTTCCCACGCCAGGTGAGCTTCTACTTCTATCCATGGGTTCGGCAAAGCGGCTGCTTCTTGAACCACGCTCCGGAAATGTTCTTCAGCGAGCGGATAATTCCCCTCTTGGAAGGTAATGTGACCCAATGAAATGCGGTTAGCTAACGTGTAAGAAACACATCCGCTTTCATGCACCAACTTATGAATCTTTGTGTTCAGGCGCATGGCTTGCTCAAGGTCATTTTCCAGGAGAGATACCGCCTCCCAGGCCAGCAAAGCCATGGCTGCGCCAATGCCCACGGAAGCCGCGTCCATTTTTTCTTTCCCCTCTCTAATCAACGCTCGTCCTCGTTCTATATCACCTGATTGCGCCAAGACAAGCCCCTGATGATAGAGGTTGTCAAAGCCAATGAAGTGTTCTGGCACAGAATCATATCCCGCCGAATAATATCCTTGGGCTTTATCATTGGCTTGTAAGATGCGGTAAATATCGCCTTTGACTCGTTTTCCCAGCCCAAGGATGTCTTGCAAGGCAAACCGCTGTCCAGTCTCCTCTGCTTGGTCAGCGTGTTCCCAAGCGGAATCCACCTTCCCTTCCGCTAGGTCAAGCATGGCCCGGTAGGCGTGCATATAGCCACAAATGCGCCAACTTTGAATGCATTTCGCTAAATCAAATCCGGACTGTGTGGCAGTTCGACCCGCTTGGTATCTTCCTAAGTGATATTGAGAAAAAGCAAGCATAGCATAACCCGTCAATTCTCGGTGGGGGTGATTGCCTTTTCTAGCATGTTCCAGGCAAAGTTCGGCATGTTTTAAGGCCGTTCTTGGACGCAAGTTGAGATTATTTGTCATCGCCATTTGATAATGGGCGTTAGCTAAGGCGCTAAAAATTTCTGGCCCCTCTTCACATTCCAAGCCAAGAGCCAGGGCATCTTGGTATATCTCTTCTGCTTTATCGAGCTTGTTCAACATATAAAGAAATACCCCCTTTCGCACCAAGTTTTCTATGTAGGCTATAAGATGCTGTCTTTCATTCAAGGAAATCAAGGCCCGGTTGGTGTATTTAAGCCCTTTTTTATATTGACCACGAGCCATGCAAGCATCGCTTAAATTTCCCCAAGCAGCTCCAATGAGCAGATCTTCCCCACGTTCTTTTCCTATTTCCAATAGGGAGTGATTGAGGCGTTCTACCAATTCAATATTTTGGGTTTCAAAAGCGATTGCGCTCCAAGTAGAGAAGAATCGATAAAGATGCGCCTTAGAGGGGGTTAGGTTATGCTTGTTCAATAAGCTCTCAGCTTGTTGGAAGGCACGCGTAGCCTCTCTTGTGGAAGCTAAGGCACGAGCCTTCTCGCCCGCTTTTACCCAATAATAAAAAGCCGGAGCAAATTTTTTGGCCCCCTCGTAATGGGCGGCTATGATGGCTGATTCTGCACCCTCGTCTACTTTGATAAGCGCGGCACGATTATGTAAAATCAGGCGACGGGCCTGACTCATATTTTGGAGTAAGACTTCTCGAACTTTATTATGGACAAAGCGATATTTAATCCCAGTCTCTTCAGCTTCTTTTTGCGCAGCGATTAAATTACTCTTGACCAGTGTCTCAATAATTGAAATGCTTTCTTCTTCCTCTATTTTTGAGATCAAGGGCACCAGGCTTAAGTCAAAGTCGGTACCCAAGACAGCAACCGCTTCTAATACCCTGTACGCCGTGGAGTCTAATTCGGACAATCGATTCCTAATGACGGTGGAGAGTTTTTCATTCAAAGGGAATTTTTCCTGGGAGGTCAAGTCAGGTTTGCGGCCTGTATCTAAAATTGACCTTAACATCTCCAAAATAAAAAGCGGGTTTCCTCCCGATTCTTTGGACAAGGTTCTCACAAAATGTTTCGAGGGCGATTCTTGAAGAACGTGGTAGGAAAGTTTAGAAATTGCTTTTGTGGATAGCCCTTGTGTTCTCACAAAGTCTATATGTTTAGAATCTCGTAAAGAATGCAATAAGGAGGAATGTTGCTTTGCTAGTTCAGACTCTCGAGCGCTTCCAATCAACATTCCACGCCCATTTTTGAACGGGTAGCGTCCCAGTAAATAAGTAAACGTTTGCAAGGTTTCCGAGTCGGCATGTTGAATATCATCAAAGACAAGCAAAATTGGCTTTTGAGCCGCCAGCAGCTTAAAAGTTTGCCGGATTGCCTCCATGAGAACCGATGATTCTTGAGGCCGATTTGCCCCATCTTCAATATCCGTGCGCATCATGGCAATCTCGGGCAAGATATGAGATAAAGAACTAGCCCACGCGGGAGATAATTCAAGCCATATATTGGGAATAACCTCATGCCGGAAGAGGCTTATAAAAGGTTGAAAAGGCAAATTGACTTCATTCGGCTTGCAAGCAACGTTGAATACAGTATGCCAAGGGGAGACATTATTCGCGTACTCCTTGAGTATGCGCGTTTTACCCTTTCCGGCTTCCCCAAGCAGCAAGATATTTTGGCGTTGTTTTCTCGCCAAAGCCAACTGGGAAAAAATCTTCTCACGCCCTACCAAAGGGACGTTAACACAGGGATGAATATCCCAGGCGGGCCGAGGCTCTGGGATGTCCACATGCGTATCGCCTTTGATTTCTTGGTACAGGGCAGTTAAGCCTGGGGGAGGACCAATTCGCCCCTGGGCCTGCATCATCTTGGCAACTTTTCCATAGTACTCACGCGCTTGAGGTAATTGCCCTTGCTCTATGAACACTTTCATGCGAAGTTCGTAGAGATAGTCTGAGGGGTTGTTCATTTCCAGGGCTAATTGAATCATTTTCTCAGCGGATTGAAAATCCCCCTCAATATAATAATGGTCAGCCAAGCGCTCAAGGACACTCTCCCGTAGTTTTTGTAATTCCTTGGCTATTTCTTGTACTTCTTGTTTTGCTTGTGGTTTGTCTGAAAAGTCAACTTTCTCTAAAAAGAGCTCCCCACTCCATAAATCCAGAGCCTGATTCAATAGCTCTACATTGTGGCGAGGGAGAGATTGGTCTCTGGGGATTTGCCAGGGAACCCGCCCAGCGTCATCAAGCAAATCGCGAAAGTGAAGGTGGTCAATATATGTGCGCTCAAAATCCAATCCTACCAAATCATCTTTGATAACAACAAGTTCCCCATCAGGCGAGTCGTCATTTAACCGAGAAAAGGTTGCCTCGAGGCCATCGGGGAAGGCCTCGGTTGGATTACTAAAAACACGCTCCAACTCTTCTTGCGGGAGCAGGCATCCTCGAGCAGCCAAGTAATAAAGTATTAACTTATGGAGATGGGTGGGAATATCAAGAGAGGTTTGCTCAAAAACAATTTGTGGTGGGCCGAGCAGGAGAATACGAAATGGATTCATGAAAGGCTCAGAAACTTCAACGTTTTTAGCACAGAGGGTGACTCTACTTTAAGAGAGTAACCCCAATTCTAGCACAAAGGAGGCTGGTACGGGTAGCGGGCTCTGTAAAAACTATGTGACAAGAAGCTACAGAGATTCAACTAATTGATTTATGTTCTTCAAAATATTTTGAGCCGCTTTCTTATTTGCCGCGTTGACTCCCCCTAACATTTGAGACAGTTCGTTTACGCGCTCTTCATTTGTTAGCAGGTGTACTTGGGTAAGGGTGCGCCCATTTTCAATTCGCTTTTCAACATGGAGATGTTGTTCTCCAAAACCTGCCAATTGGGGAAGATGCGTGATGCAAAAGACCTGGTGCTGAGCAGCCAGTTTCCTCAACTTATAGCCCACTATAGCGCCCACTCTTCCTCCAATGCCTTGATCAATTTCGTCAAATACCAAGGTGGAAATGTTATCAGCTTTGACCAGGACCTGTTTCAAGGCCAACATCAGCCGAGAAGTTTCTCCGCCGGAGGCAACTCTGGCCAAGGGTTTGAAACCTTCTCCGGGGTTAGTCTCAATCAAGAATTCTATTTTTTCCAAGCCGTTCTGGGTATAAGCTAGATGGCGGCCATCCCCCACCGGTACACCATCTGGATCGGGCGACTGGTCAAAATTCACGCGGAAACGTGCCTGAGCCATACGCAAATCTTCCAATTCATTTTCCAAGGCTGCTGCCATTTTCTCGGCACCGGCCTTTCGTTGGTGCGTTAGGGATTGGCCTTTTTGCCCCAATTCAATAAGAAGCTGCTCTTTCAATTTTCCTAACTCGTCAATGCGAGCGCTGGAAGTAGCAAAAGTCTCCAACTCAGCCCTAGCCTGTTCAGCATAGTCCAAAATCTCAGAAATGGTCTGACCATATTTTCGCTTCAGTGAACGGATCAAGTTCAAGCGATCTTCAACGTTCCTGAGTTGAACAGGGTCAAACTCTAGCGACTCCATGTAAGTGGTCAAATCATGACCAAATTCCGTCATCTCCTCGAATAATTCCTGAATTTTTTCGTCCAATGGAGCCTGGGATGGGTCAATAGCAACCAAGTTTTTTATGTCAGACACCATCCGCCCTAAGAGATCCATGACTGTGGGACGATCTGGGGGAGCATCATCAAGGTAAACTAGGGTGTTTTGACTAAGTTCAGCCAGTTTTTCCGCATTTGCCAAACGTTTATGTTCGTACTTCAACTCCTCATCTTCCCCTTCGATGAGATCGGCGGATTCAATCTCATTTAATTGATAGGTCAACAACTCAGAACGGCGAGTGGCCTCATGCTCAATTTTTTCTAAACTTATTAATTCTTGCTGAACATTCTGTAATTCCCGATAAGTTTCTTGGTAAGACTTCAAGGCATCGTCAACGTGCGCATAGCGATCCAATAGACCCTCATGCTGGTTAACGCGCATAAGCGAGAGATGGTCAGATTGCCCGTGAATGTCGATCAGGTATTCCCCCAGTTCTACAAGAAGGCCCACGCTGGCTCGGTGTCCGTTCACACGCGCTACATTGCGTTTATCCCGCCTAAGTTCACGGCCCAAGCTCAGGTAGTCAGACTCTTCCAAAAGAGCCTCTTTTTCCAAGAGGGCATGCACGGGTTCTCGCACTTTATCCGGGATACGAAAAACCGCTTCCACGCTAGCCCACTCCGCTCCGCTCCGCAAGTCGGTCATATCGGCCCGACTGCCAAGCAGCATGCTCAAAGCGCCCATTATGATTGATTTCCCGGCCCCTGTTTCACCGGTCAAGACAACCAGGCCTGGTTTGAAGGCTAATTCAAGCTCATCTATGATTGCGAAGTTCTTTATTCGAAGTTCAACTAGCATATCATTAGCTGATTCTATAATAAACCGTGGTAGTAATAATTATGGAGTAAACTCCCCGCCAAATCACGGGCAAAATCATGCCCAGTAATCCCACCTCACCTTGAAAAAGCAAGGATAGTATATCCATGAACAACAAGGGCATACTGGCTAGGAGAGCGGAAGCAGCGACTGCCCAATAAAGTCGGGGAGAACGACGATTTTTGATAACTTTGCGGACCGCGGCCACAACAAGCATGGCTACAAGGGGAGCAACAAAGATTGTATAAAATCCAAACGGAGCTGAAAATAAACTCCCTAAAAAAGATAAAATACCTGCCACCAGTGTACCGGTGAGGTAATCGTACCACTTCACAGTGACAAATGTTTTTTTCTGTTTGCGAATACAATCAGGGCAGCGATAGCCTGTGGGTGTGAGTTGAGCACATTTTATGCAGATGGACTGCTCACACCGGTTACAACGCAAACGAGTTTCTCGTTTAGGGTGGATAGCACAAGTGAGTGGTGGTGAACTTTCATTCATCATCATTTGTCTATGGATGGATTACGGTTCATATGCGGTGTCAGGTTGCGATAAAAATAGCCCAAATCTTCAAAACGGATAAAGTGGACAACGTGTTGACTAGCCTTGACTTCTACATAGTCATCGGACTTGAGTTTAATGGAAGGTTGGCCATCAATGGAAAGAACCGCTTCATGGTCAGTGTGTGCCGTTACGGAAATTTCCGTTCCTTCCGCCAAGACAATGGCTCGCTCAATAGAAAGGTGGGGGGCCACAGGGACAAGGAGAATATTGTGTAATTCAGGGGGTAAAATTGGCCCACCGGCCGCCATGGCGTAAGCCGTAGACCCGGTAGGCGTAGCAAGGATGATACCATCAGCAACATACGTGCTCAAAAACCGCCCATCTACATGCGTTTCCAATTGAATGGGACGAACTTGTCTCCCACGGCTAATGACAGCGTCGTTGAGGGCATCCCATTCTCCGATCTTTTCCCCACCCCGCCACTGAGTCACTTCTATCATCATCCGATTTTCAATCCGAAATTCACCTTTTAACAGAAGGTCGAGAGCTTCTTCCCATTCTGAACGGTCGCTTTCGGTAAGAAATCCAAATTTGCCTAAATTGATACCAAGAATAGGAATCCCATTCGGAGCGCATAAGTGCCCGGCGCGAAGCATGGTGCCATCCCCCCCCAAGGCAATCAGCAAATCCTGATCCGCAACAGAAAGGTCAGGAAATACGCCCAAGACAGTGTCTAGGCCTTCTTCTCGGAGATGATAGGCTATTTTTTCGGCAAGCCGGAATGCTTCCTGGAATTTAGGATGTGTTCCTATAGCTACTTTTCGAAATGCTAATTTTTTTTCTACCATCAAGAAGTATTATATCTATGAAACAGATAAAAGCAAGAGCCGCTGCTATTCAACCCTATCCTGCGCTAAAGCCTGGTTACATTTAGAGCGATAGCCACATTTTGCACACCGAACGGGGGCGTTATGCTCTCTATTTACGTTCGTCTGAAGCTCGTGACGGCGCATGCTGGCCAACACTTCCAGAAAGCGGCCTTCAAGTTCCTGTGTGTATTTAATACGGAATGTCTTCTGCGGGTAATGCAGAATACCATAGGAGGGACGCTGTTGGTATTCTTTTTCTGCCAGGGCGCAATAAGCTGCCAATTGCAAAATATGTCCTTCGTAAGGGGTGTTTTTAACCTGGCTAGATTTTACTTCGACGGGGATAATCTCACGGCCATGCTCCACCAAATAATCTGGCTTGCCTGTCAGTTTCAACGTGGGATCATAGAGCGCTTCTTCGACATCTCCCCATTTTCGGGTATCAGCGTAGATGACTTTACCTCTTGGCAAAGCAGCAGATTCCCGTTGACGGCTAGAGATCAAGACCAAAATTATTGCCGCTAGGATTGCTAAAAGCGCGAAAAACAACATAAGGGGAAAGTGGAGCACAATGGCATGAGACCACAGGGAGGCCGGGACGTAAGTGAGTGTGGGAAGTTCCTAGACAAAGCGCTGAGTCAAGTAGATAGTGAGTAATACCAAAGCCACCAAGACTAAGATATAGGCCAAGAGGCGTAGCAACCCACTTATAAAAACTTGCACACCATGTTGATGATGAACATCACGTCCAATTACTAGCTCATGTTCATTTCGAGGTTTTACACCTTTCAGGCCATACCACCAGGCTCGTTTGCAGTATGCGTAGGCGCTGAACTCAGAAGCTTTTAATACGCGTTTGTTCTTGCTTAACATGAGTGTTTTTCCCAGAATTACTCGTCAGAAGAGCTAGATGGGCGAAACAAGGAGGCGGCTAAGGAGGTAGATCCGGGGGATTTAATTTCACCAAATTTCTTTTCATATTTAGCAAGATTTTCCCCTAAAGCTCGATAGAATAATTTGGCACTCAAGGGGCTCATGATAATACGCGCCTCCACTTCGGGTTTTTTTTGCCCCGGGAGCATACGCGCAAAATCAAACACCATTTCAGAAAATGAGTGTGTGATTCTCACCATGTTTGCATACTGAGCTTCCAAATCAGGAGGCACTTCAACTGAAAGCAGTTTCTTCACCTTTTCTTCTTCATTTTGGCTCATAGTTACAATTCCCTTTTTCCGCTAATTGGCCGTAAACTACATGGCGGCCGTACAATGCACGGCGGCCATACAATACATAGCTAATGATCCATCCCTTTCCTTAGAAAGGAATCTCGTCTTCTTGGACAGGAGCTGGGCCTCCAGAATCACCAGACTTCGCTTGATAAGCCTCGTCTTCCGCTTTACTGGATAAGAAAACCACTCGTCGGGCCGTGATCTCAAAGCTAGCTCCTGGCGTGCCATCCTGGCGGGTCCAAATGCGCGGGCTGCCGGTTTCGGGATCGGGCCGGAGACGGCCTTCCACTAGAACACGGCTACCCTGGCGCAGCCATTGATTGACCGCTTCTCCCTGGCTGCCCCAAACTGAAACGCGGAACCAAGTTGTTTCCTCAGCCCGCTCACCATCATTTGTGGTCCACCTGCGGTTCGTGGCAACGTTGATATTGGTAACAGCCTGTCCGCTGGGGGTGTAACGCATTTCCGGATCGCGGCCTAAGTTTCCTACAATAGTAATTTTTTGATACATGATAACTTCTCCTTGTTAACGACGAAAACGAGAGTCAATCTTGGTTACTGATAACGATCACCATTATACAATGTTTTTGCCTAAAGCGTGAGGAATGAAGCATAAAAGAGGAAACGTGAAAATGGAAAACGTGAGCTTACGCATCACGCCTTCACGTTTTAACCTTCATCCTCAGCCCACTTCCGGGCCCGGTCGAATAATTCTTCTAGAGGGCGCAGCTCTTTAACTGGGAAGACAAGATTCTCGACCAAGGTCTTCCTGCCAGAGAATAAAAGTCGCCCAGGCGGTAAACGGTGAGCCTCACGCGCAAACGTTTCTCCGGGCAAATATCCTCCAAAAATTATTCTCATGCCGTAGACCCAAATATTATCCCATTGCCTAGGAGAGATGAGATAAGCTTTCTCACATTGAGGGCTGCGCAATCCCACCACACCATCGGGCCGTTTTTCGACCCTCACATAACGCAAAGAAAAAAACTTCTCCGGGACAACGAGGCGCGTCCTCGGCGGGAGATCCACGTGCGCGGCTTGGAAGGTTCGCTTTGCGTTTTGACCTCCTACAATAACAGAGGCCCGCCCAGAAGTATCGCACTTTAAAACAATTTCTCCCAGAGTCTCCCGTTGTTTAGCATGGAATTTCTCAGGGGGCAAAATATGGACTAGATAAATCTCTTGCCCGCTTTCTAAAGCTTGTTCCACCCGCTGCCGGGTATCAGCAAGCAAGCCTGTTAGAAAAGCAAAAACATAAATCCTGTCCCGCACCTGAGGTACACCAGGAACCCGTTCCGAAGGGACAGCAACCTGAGCAGATAATAAAGCCTCGGGAGTTTGATGGACTTGTTGGATAAGGTCTCGCTCTGAAAGGAACTCGGTCCTCAGAACGCATTCCCGTCCGCCCAATTCAAGATCACTATCTTCCGGGTTAGCAAAACGTGTCCTTCTCCACACGCTGTGTGGAATCCCCCGGTCTACCAAATAACGTTTGAAGGCCAGTTCTACCCCTTTGGAAGCCACAATTTGGCGCAAACGCTTAGGAGCAATTTTATGACTTGGGAACTGGAAATAAGGCAAGGACCGCAGCCCATAAGCGATCCCAGCTTGGGTCAGATCATCACTATACTCAAGCCTTATGAAATCCGGAGTGCTAACCATATTTTAGGGATAACCAGACCTGACAGGTCTACACTACTCCACCTCGCGCACTACCAGATCAGTGAAACTCACCGTGACGGCGTTCTCTCCAACAGAACGAGCGAACACGCCAAAAGAGCCGGAGCGAATCTGATCATCGGTGACAGCGAATTGGAATTCACCATTAATAAAGAAACGGAGCTCATCCCCCTTGGCCCACACGCCCAAACGAGACTGGCTGGGCGCGGCGGAGGGGACAGAGGCGCTCGGAAGCCAGGGTTGGGGAGAAAACGCCGTTCCGCCTACAAGACGATCTAAGCGCACCGCCCCATCACACGACAAAGAATAGCGGTAATATGTTGTGTTCCCCGAGGCCCGAAACATCAAACCATACTCATCTTTGCCGGAACATAAACTGGGGTTGGCCGTGATCTCAACGAAAAAGTCGCTCAGCTTAGGCTCCGCCAAAACACTGTACACAAAAGACTCAGGTTCATTGATGACCAAATTCAATTCAGATTGACTTACGCTAACACTCCCATCGCCAACCTCTCCTACCGACCATCCCCCCGGAGAGCTGAAATCATCGCTGAAGATAATCTTGCCGAAGCTGGGAAAAAGCGTGGGAACAGGTGTTTTCGTGGCTGGGATAACTGGCTTCAGCGTTTCGGTCGGCGGAAACCAGGCCACCGTGGGCGTGGGGGAGGGGGACGGCGTCCCGGTTGAGGTCGGCAAAGGTATGGGTGTAACCACGGATAGGCAGGAGCTTAACCCCAAAGCAACGCTCAGACCTAAAGAGATGAGGAGGAAAATACAATCTTTCATATCAATCTAAGTCTCAATAATCTGGGGAAGAAACCCTGTCTCGGTTTTGAGCAGGGGGTTAACGCTGTACAATCTGGTCACGCTCCGGGCCAACGGAGATCAAGTTCACTGGCAAGCCGACCAATTCCTCTATCCGTTGAATGTAGGCTCGCGCTTGTGGGGGAAGATTCTCCCAGGCCTGCACGCCCATAATATCCTCCTCCCAACCGGGCAACTCCTCGTACACAGGCTCGAAGGGGGATAAATCGCTAGGGCCAAGGGGGAGATTTTCCAACCGGTCACCATTGACCCGATAGCCGGTGCAAATCCGCAAAGGATCAAGGGCGGAGAGGATATCCAGCTTGGTGATGACCAGCTCGGTGAGGCCGTTGACGCGGGCCGCGTAACGGAGGAGAACCCCATCCAGCCACCCCACCCGGCGGGGGCGTCCCGTGGTGGTGCCGAACTCGTCCCAAGGGTTTTCCCCCGTCCCCCGAAGGCGGATGGCCGCGTCCCCAAACACTTCCGTCGGGAAAGGGCCTTCCCCCACCCGAGTCTGGAAGGCTTTGGTGACACCGAGCACGCGCCCCACCTTCCCCACCCCCACACCCAAGCCCACCAACACGCCCGGCGCGGTGGGTGTGGAACTGGTCACAAAGGGGTAGGTGCCATGATCCAAATCCAACAAAGTGCCCTGCGCGCCTTCCGCTAACACAGACTGGTCACTTTCCAAGGCCTCGGCCAACATGCCTGACACATCCCCCACATAAGGCGCCAGCGTGCGAGCATATCCCGCGTATTCCTGGGCGACCGCGTGGGCATCCAGGGGTGGCGTGCCATAAAGCGACGTAAGCTGCCGGTTGACCTTTTCGATATTCGCCTCAATGGCGTCGGCAAATGTCTCCTGGGAAAGCACCGTTTCCATACGGATTCCGCCTCGGGCCGTTTTGTCGTTGTAGGCCGGGCCAATGCCGCGTTGGGTGGTGCCAATTTTTTCGTCGCCCCGGGCCATCTCACGGGCCTTGTCCAGGGCAAGGTGACCGGGGGTGATGACGTGCGCGGCGTAGGAAATGCGCACCCGCTCCGGATTGATGACCACGCCGGCCTGACGGAGCTTTTCCATCTCTTCGAGGAGAACAATGGGGTTGATGACCATCCCGTTCCCCAACAGGCCAACCGTGTGGGGCTGAATCACGCCGGAAGGAATCAGGTGGAGCTTGAAAGTTTGCTCTCCCACCGTGACCGTGTGCCCGGCGTTATCCCCGCCTGAGTAGCGGGCCACGAAATCCGCCTCAGCGGCCAATAAATCTACCACACGGCCCTTGCCCTCATCGCCCCATTGGGCGCCAATTACCATGTTCAATGTCATGAGTATCTCCTAGAAATATCAAGGTGGTTAAGCACTCAGTCCCTGCCCTCACCCTAACCCTCTCCCAGAGGGAGAGGGGATGGCCTCCTCTCCCTTTGGGACGCTTAGCTCACGGTGTGCAGCCCGTAGGCTGTGCCTTGGCAAGGACTGAGGTGAGGGAGGAGGTGAACAACACACCTCTTGCGTATCTATAGGTTCATTCTAGCATAAATTTGAGATAATCGCATGTGGGAATTTGTTCATTCTACTTGACCACCTTTTTTAGAGAACTTGACGCAGAAAACACAAATGGTAAGATATTCCTACTTTCCAAAAATTAGAAAAAGAATGTCTTACCTAGTACAGTTCGGCACAAGTCCTTGTATGGTTCCAAGGTGCGTTGCACTCCGGTTTTTGGAGTGCATTGCACCTGGATACCCTCAAAGGACTTCCGCTGTGGAGTACTAGTAAAAGAGTAGCATCTCAATGTTACAGGGGGCTGAGACCTCCGAGTTTTTTACGGTGTACAGCCCGTGGGCTAGTGTACTGCAAACCTCGGAGGTCTTGCCCCCAGTTTTTGAGAAGATACCGTATAAGGAGGATAAAAATGGAGGAAAAGGGTATGTATCAGGCCCGTCTTCGCCAAAAAGGACAATTAACTTTGCCTAAGGCATTGCGGGAAAGATTAAGTCTGACCGAAGGCGATCAACTGGTTTTTTACTTTAACGAGGAGAGCGAACTTGTTTTGAAACCAGAAATTACGATCTCTGCCGACCAGGCCTGGTTCTGGACTGAGCGCTGGCAAAAAATGGAACGGGAAGCCCAGGAAGATATTGAAACTGGAAAACTAACCCGTTACTCGAATGTAGAAGAGGCAATTGAATCTTTGGAGCGTGAGACGTAGATGCCTGAAATCTATCTTTCGAATCGATTCAAAAAAGCTTATAGGAAGTTGCCTGAACAACTGCAGAAGAAAGTGAACAAAGCCATGCGATTGTTGGCCGAGGACGTTAGGTACCCATCGCTAAGAACAAAGCCTGTTCAAGGGGCTTCGGGGATTTATGAGGCCAGAGTCGACAGAGGGTGCCGAATGACCTATGAAAGATTGCCCGGTGATGCTCTACTCTTGCGTGTGGTTGGAGAGCATGATCAAGTTTTGAGGAATCCTTAGGAAACCGATAAAAGCTAACTGTGCAAAATCCTGCCATTCAAAATCTTGACAAACTCAAGCGGCGTAATTACAATGTATGAACAATCATGCGTGATATTTTCCAAGGAGATGGTTTTATGTCCGTGATTAAAACACGTATTGTCAGGATCGGTAATTCACAAGGTGTGCGTATACCTAAGTTGATCCTCGAACAGACAGGGCTTAAAGATGACGTTGAGTTAGAAGTTGGGGAAGGGGAAATTGTGATTCGTGAACTGTCTCATCCCCGGCAAGATTGGGAATCCGCCTTCGAGGCAATGGCTAAACGGGGCGATGATAATTTATTGGACGATGATGGAACCCCTTTAACCGTCTGGGATGAGGAAGAATGGGAATGGTAACCAACCGCTTTGAGATATATTTGGTGAATCTTGACCCTACCGTGGGAAGTGAGATCAGGAAAACACGACCTTGCTTGGTGATTTCACCCAATGAGATGAATCGTTGGATTAAAACGGTACTTGTAGCCCCTATGACGACGAAAGGTCGGAAGTATCCAACCCGTGTAAATTGTGAATTCCAGGGTAAAAAGGGAGAAATTGCCTTAGATCAAATTCGAACTGTAGACAAAACCCGGTTGGTGAAACGTTTGGGCATCATAGGTGACTCAGTTCAGCACGACGTGCTTTCCACACTCAGGGAAATGTTTGCTGAGTAAGGGCAAGCACGAGTAGTGATGTAATCAAGTCACCAAATTCTCCACCACTTTAACCATCTCCTCCACCGAAATATTCCCCTCAACAACAATGAATTGCCCATCTTGTAGAAAAGTGGCAAAGCTGTAAGGGCCTTCTTCGTCAGTGTAATCTTCAATGATAACCGTGACTCCCTCGATGGATTGAATTTCTTCCGGATAAGGCTCGAAGTTGGCTTCCGCCGTCCACTCGTCCAGGGAAGTGTATGGGCTGTCGCTGGCGGTGATGGCCACGACATCCTCCTGTCCGGGGCCGTAGAAGTCAATTTCTAGCGCCGTACCACCCCCTGGGATATACCAGATGGCATCCTCGCCGTATTGGCTCGCGCTAACCTCATAAGCATCCACAAATTCGTAACCGGACGGCAGGTAGGCGGGGATCAGCTCCGCCGGGGGGTCAACCGAGTCCGCCGAACCTTCCTGCCAATTTTCGCCCCAGTATTCTTCAGGATCCAATAAACCTTCAACTTCAGGAGCTTGGAAGTTGGGGGAAGGGTAGATGGCGGCAGGTCCCGGGTTTTCCGCCTGAGAAACAGTTCGAACATCCACCGTATAAGCGCTCTTTTGGCAGTCCTCTTCGCTTTCGGCCCGGCTGAGGTTGATGGCCAATAGATAGAGATGGTCGAATTGCCCGGCATCTAGGATGGCCCGGTTACCGTCCATGGGGAAGACTTGGGCCTCATCCCCCACAACCCCAACCAGGATACCGCCAAGATTCGCGGCGTATACAGTCACCTGAACCGGGGCGGGAGAGATGATTTCCACGTAATCGGCGGCCATTTGCCCTACGCCATCGGCAGGGGTAAAGATTCCGCCTGAACTCACCTCGCCTTCTAAACGCACAAGGGGATAATTAGCACCTTCTTCAAAAGCACGGGTGAGCAGAGATACGGAGAATCCACGGAAAGTTTCATCCAGGCTTGTTCCCGCTCCGGCGAGGGCAGCTTCAACGGCCTCGTACCCGTCGAGTTGGGCGGCTTCTTCCCAAATGGCTCGGACGGTCTCGTGGCCATAGTGTTCAGAAATATAACGGATAAAAATCCATTCCCCGTACCAATGGTTCTCGTCTTCGACGCGCGTCTCACCGCCAAAGGCCAGTTGGCAAGTATCGGGGGATTTGGCCACGGCATAGACATCTTCGATTCCGTCATCTATGTGATCGTAAACCTCGTCCTGCATCCATGTCGCGGTGGCTTCCCAGAGCCAGTCGGCGGGTTCTATCCCGTCGTAGCCAAATTGGATGGCATGGTTGAATTCGTGGGCAACGGTGGTGCGCATAAGATCGAGTGTTTCGTAGTTTTCCCGGGTGTACTCTTCCCAGCCCTGGTAATCATTATCAAGGACAATGTAGGAGGCCACAGCCCGGGTTTCAACCACGGTGGTGTTAGGATTATCCCCATTTTGCCGCGGATGGCGATAATGCTCTTCACCGCCATCGGTGTAACCAAACGTGCCGTCACCAAGAAGGTCCTGAAGGTAAATATCGTAACGGTCATCGCCCCCTATCCCTCCATCGGGGGGAGGAGCAGCCCACCCGAATTGCTCGATTTCCACTTGCCAAACATATTCCAAAGCCTCAGCGAGCTGATTGACATACGCGGGAAGTTGACCGTTACCAGCCTCCGTAAAGGTAACCGCATCCTGTCCGGAAAGGGCATAGTGGATCCGAAAATGCTCTGTATCCAGCAGAGAAACTGGACCGCTCAAGATGGGACGGCCCTCTTCGTCATATCCCCCTTCATCAGATTCGGGGCGTTTGTTGTCTTCAGAGGATGGGATTTCTTCCGTGGGAGGAGGATTTTTTGTGGGTGATGCCGTGGGGGTGGGCGCCTCTGTTTTGGTAGGGAGCGGGGTATGGGAAGGCTCTGGAGTCCAAGTAGGGGGGAGAACATTTCCTGGCGTAGGGGTCGGGGTTATGGTGACGGCCTGAGAGGGCAAAGTTGGAGGAGGCAAGGGATTGAAGACACTTTGCGGGTTGATGAATATGGCCAAGAATAAGACGGCCATAATGGCCGTTGCAATCAACAGCAGCCCTGAGAAAATATTCCAAACTAGATTATTTGAAGATGGGTTTCTTTTGGGCGTAGGTTCTTCGTCAGGGAAATCATAGGGAAAAGTTGACATGTTTTTCCCCTTTTCCATAACTCCTGGTTACGTGACGAATTTTTGCTCCTCTCTTGCCACATATATCACAGATCATATCATTCCTTTTTCTCACTCATCCAAAAAAAAGTATAGCACATTCAGGACGCGTAGGGAACAGAAGAGGCTCTTCTTGGCAGACCACCAATTCGTCCTCCATTCTTACATTTCTCTCACATCTCTCCTATGTTGCTCTTACACAATTTTCTTAAAATGACAGTTGACGGTAACCATTCATTCATTGTCATTTCGACGCGGATGTTTCGGTCAAGGCAGACTGAATTAGGAGAAATTTTTGCTATAAGAAACAATCGTTCAGACCTTTCACCCAAGGCAAACTTCAAAAGTCTCAGGGGGCGCTTTTGGAGAAATTTCCCGGGCGTTTGCGAACTATCAAGCGAAAAATGCTGTTCTGAAGACATTTGAAGTCTATCTCTTTGGACTGGTGAACGCCTACTATGCGGAATTATTCCAAGCGCAGGGCTACGCCTTAAGCGTGGGTGAGGAGGCTAAGCGGTATCTGGCCAATCTGGGTTATGATCCCGACTATGGCGCGCGTCCCCTCAAACGCACCATCCAACGCCAAATTCAAGATCCCCTGGCTTTGGAAATCCTAGAAGGAAAATTCACGGTCGGGGATACCATCCACGTCACCCGGGAAGGGGATGAGTTGGTTTTCACGCCACACAAAGCAAGAAAAGTGATCAAAGAATAAAAAGAACCCATACTCCCCGTGCCCTAGGACACGGGGAGTATGGGTTTTATACTTGCTAAATATGTTGGCTGTTTATGGTTTACCCTGGCCGCCCCCCCTGGTGTTCCGCCTGGTTTATTGCCTGGGGGATTGTCACCAGAACCATCAGATTCATCTTCGGATTCTTCTTCCGATTCCCCTATTCTTCTTCCGATTCCTCTACAGACTCTTCGTCAGATTCGTCCGCGGCTTCTTCTTCGGGCTCAGATTCCTCGTCCGCTTCGTCCGCTTCGTCCGCCTCGTCCGCCTCGTCCGCTTCGTCCGCTTCGTCAGCCTCGTCCGCTTCGTCAGCCTCGTCCGCTTCGTCCGCTTCGTCCGCTTCGTCCGCCGCATCCTCAGCCTCATCTACGTCATCAGCAGCCGTTTCAAGCATGGTTTGAAGCTGTTCCCGAGCCTGCTCAGGCAAGGTCTCCATGACCTCCTCGAGAACGTCTTCATGATTAGAATGGGCTGTGTTCAACAGAGTTTGTAGTTCTTCCTGGTTTGCACCTCCTTCGCTGCCGATAAGTTGAGCAATGGCAGAAATTTCGGCCCCATAGTCGCCCATGGCCTGCAGGCCATTATCAAGATCATCTTCGGAAAACTTAGCCTGAGCTTCAGCTAACCTCTCCTCCGCAATGGAAAGGCGGGTTTCAGCCTCAGCCAGAGGGTCAGTGGTTAGCTTAAGGCGAGCCTGTTCCATAGCGCGATCAATCCCATAGAGAAAATCACCCGGCCCCGAGGAGTCGGCTGCGTAGGCCACGCCCCCCCCAGCGGCGGTCACTAAAAGAGTAATTGTTAGAATCAAGCTTGTCATTTGAAGCCTCCTTGGTTTCAATAAAAGGTGAACTCTTTGTCTTATATGTCGAACGACATCCTTAAACGTTACAGGACTCTTTGGGGTTTTCAGTTGATTTTCCAGATGGCGTCGAGAATTCTGGACAAACCTTGGACCGGGAACAACTTCTTTCAACACCACCAAGGAAGAAGACATCTCCAGAAGAGGTGCTAACTCGGAAGCGTGCTCAGGAAATTTGGCCAGACAGCTCTCTACGCTAGCTCCAGCTTCCATGCGCTCTAAACATTCGTCTAAAATCTTGGGGATCTCTTCACTCATGGCTTATGTACCTCGGGAATTAGTCTTCGCAACTTCTTCAGCGCCCTATATTGTAAAACGCGGGCATGACCTTCTTTGATGTCTAGGATTTCAGCCACCTCGGCGTGGCTTACTTGGTTGATAAAACGTAGGATGATGACTTGTTGATAGGTGGGAGAAAGTTGATCGATTCCCTCTGCCAACACTTGGCTTAACAACCCTTGGCCTACTTCATATTCCACTTCATCACTTAGCAAGAATTGCTCCTGGTGGTCTTCAAGTGATCCTGGGAATTTTCTGGTTCTATAGTGGTCTACAATCTTGTTGTGAGCTATGCGGTAGATCCAGGCCCGAAGATTCTTGATAGTCTTCTTTTGGCGTTTTTTCCGATGCAGGCTTTCCCAGGCTTCCAGAAAAACCTTCCCCGTTAAATCTTCCGCGATATGTTGGTTTTTACTTATCCGAAAAAATATATAGCGGTAGATTTCATCCCGGTGTAGTTCATAAAATTCACCAAAGGCGCGCCGGTCACCTCTTGCTGCTTTGGCAAGTAATTCTGAAGGAAGGGTATCTGTTTTAGGCATGCTCTACTCTTTAAGTCGAAGCAGGATGATTTTCGTTACAAGCTAAACATCTTGGAGAGAAATAGTGATGGTGTCCTTCACGTAGCATAGCCCCACGGTATGCGCCTGGCCGTGCTCGAAGAGTACCCCTGCGGGGCAGGCCCGCAAAGCGTGGCGGGGCCGCACCGAACGCCACCGTTCGGTTACACCAGCGGCACATGTTTCGCTGAGTGCAGGTGTCCGTAGCCCCCCACAGGTGCAATTATTAAGCCCTTTGGGTACGCACTTCAAAAAACGTGAAGTGCAATGCACCTGCCGCGCTGATGACTGTCCACTCAATGTCATTAATTTTAGCTCGGTTGTAGACCTGACAGGTTTCCCGACGCGACATTTTTAACTCGATTCGGTGCAACCAAGAGCATATTTCTGTCTAAAAGTGTGCTCTAAAACCTGTCAGGTCTGGGCCAAAAACCTTAACTAAATGACATTGACTGTCCACTGAATACTCGTCACGTTTCACTCATCACCCACACCCCCCAAGCTCAGCATAGGTTTTTTCAAGAATCTGATTTCTCTCTTGGGTTGCTGGCGTACTATCTACAATCCTATCCCATGTTTTGCAAAGCATGGGCGTAATACTTTCGTTAATTTCTAACGCTTTGTAGGTTATAGTTTTCGCTTGCTCCCATTGATTCATGTGCGCGTATCCCTCGATAAATGGAATATACTCAGAGGGATAGTCAGTAGACTCAAATTGATTTAAAGCAATAGCGCCGATTCGGGTAATTTCTACCCAATCTTCACGCTGACGTGCTAAAGCAGCTTTCTCGAAGTAATAACACCAATCTTTGGGTTGAGGATATTTTGACAGTGGGTAAAAGAGCTTTGTCGGAGGTTCAGGGTCAAGGATAATACGCTCTGGCTTAGAAAAAGGTAAGACTTCACCCATATGAAACAAGTAAGGAGAAATGATATATTTATGGGCAAGATCAGCATCCAGGACACGAAGGCATGCTGGAGGTTGATGGTAGATTACCAAGCTTTGTTTTGGAGAACTCTTGAAATCGAAGGATAAGTAGTTGTGCTCTATGGAAGCATCCTCATCAAGCGAAATCGGATCCTTCCCAAAACGTAATTCAACGTCAAACATGGCAATTGGTAATTTTCCAGCCCGATGTTCCGGAGCATAAATCCAATTTAAGGGCGCTGTAAGGGAATTGTCTGTAGACCGCGTTTGCCTGAGTTGATTAGATAAAATAGCAGTGTTGGGTTTTAATCCTGGAACTCGAGTTGTTAATTGTTGAAAGAAATCAATTTGATAACTCCAATCACTGCCATAGGAGAAAGCATTTTGATTGTGAAAACCTACCGCCAACCCAATAATTGAAGATAAGATCAGAACCTTAGAGAAGTTACGTTTTAGAAAAATATCAAGCAGGCCTATCAACAATAAACTAGAACCAAACATCATTGGTAAAGTCAGCCGGTCAGCAGGAAATTCTAATTTGGGATCAAGGCTCGTAACCCAAAAGGGGATAGGAGCCAAAAAAAGCGCTGTTATTGCAAGGATAACGGCTTCAACAGCCCAGCTTTTCTCGGAAGTAATCAAATCAGAGTCCTGAGGAAATAATCTAATCCCTAGAATAATGAGTGGTGCCAAAACACAAAACATTAAAGCTGTGATCAAGTTAGGGTAACCGAGCACTAGTTGCTTTGGGATTAAATTAGCCAGCATAATTGGTATTGTGCTAATACCGATAGCAACTCCCGCGATAATTACCATTTTGCTTTTCCAATGCACGGAGGAATAGGATAAGGTTAAATAGGCCCCCATGCCAATCGTGATTGACACAACCAAGAGCCAAAAAGAAATTCCAGCTTGGGGAAAAGCTAGAGTTAGATCTGGAAGTTCCAAAATCTTAAACCAGGCTACTAATCCAGTTTCGCTAAAATCAAAAAGAATATTTTGGAGTAATTCTATGATTGTATCTTTAGGAAAAGAAATCAATCTGGCGAAGATTGTAACTGAATAATTGATGTCTTTAAAAGCAGCTAAGGCATAACGCCAAGAGAACAAGCCTATGAGAGGGACAAAATATGGCAACCACCGTTTTAGCACGTCCGCTACTAACTGAGGAATGTTTTTACTACGTTTATACTTCATCATCCCAAGAAGAACTGGCCGAATTAATTCCAAACCATAATAGTACTCCGTGGTGAGCATTGTGATGAGAGAGAAAACTAAGGATACACTGGTAAAAAACCAATCCCGTTCCTGTTTTCGATTTGCCTTTACCATCCACCCAAGCGACAGGAAAAACGTAATTAACGGGAAGAGATGACGACTGTTATTAACGGAAACATATTGTTGGCTAAAGCCTGGATAGAGCAGAAATAGTAGAGAGATCAGGATAGATTTTTTCTTATTTTCTGGCCACAATATTCGGAGAAACCAGGTCAGTGAAATGACCCCCAGAAATCGCATTAGGAAGGCATATATTTGCCAACCGAGAGGATGTTCTCCAAAAAGGGCAACCCCCAAGTATAGTACAAATCCAGATAGAGGCCGATGTGCTGCATCAATTTCTTGAATGCCATTTGGGCCCATTACATGAGACTGCCATATCCACGGCCAATCGTCCCAATAAAATCCCATCCAGGGCAGATAAAGGCCATAGGCAAAAATGCCTACTAGAAAAAGGATGAGGATAAAAAAATATGGTTTTTGGATAAGGCCTTTGATTTGTTTATGCTTGAACTTTATGGCATTAATGCGCGTGTCCATGTTCTAGCTCTTCTTCAGTAGCAAGCCGTAGTTCGGTTACCGTAACTTCGAAAACCAAGTCCTTCCCAGCCAGGGGATGGTTGAAATCTAAGGTGACGGTATCTTCCCCCTTAGCGGTGATTTGGGCACTGAGGGTATCCCCTTCTTGGTCGCGTAAATCCAAAAAGGTTCCTACTTCGAGGGGAACATCTTCGCTGAATTCCTCGATTTTGACCTTTTGGACAGCGTCAGGATCAACTTTGCCATAGGCCTTGGCGGCCGGAACAGAAATAGTCTTTGAGTCTCCGAGGGCCATACCATCAAGGGCCTCTTCTAATCCGGGGATAATTTGCCCAAGCCCTTGTATGAACTGAATAGGTTTGGCATCTGCTGTACTTTCTAAAACTTCTCCATCAACAATGAGGGTGTAATCAAGGCTTACGACGATATTGTCGGTAATTTCTGAGGGGTTGGGGGGATTCATAAACTTTCCTTTTTATACAGCTATCGTGGGAGATTGCGAGCCGCTTCCCAGCCGCCAGACACTCTCCTGGGGGTTAAAGATCAAATGGTAGGTTTTTTGGTGCATGTCCATCACCAGGAAATGCCTCCCCATCTCGGTTTCCCATTGGCGTCCAAGATTATGAACGCGGTAGGTACTTTTTCCTACTTTAAAGCTTATGGGGATAATCTTTCCTTTTTCTGTAAATTGGGCCGTGGCTTCTATTTTTTTCACCTTTAATTCCTCCTACGTGAAGCGCGCCGGTGCGGGAGTGCTAAAAGTTGATGGTATTTCTTAAGTCACTCTTGAGAGAATGCTTTCTCTAAATAGTCAAGAGTCTCTTCCTGGTTATCCATCGAAGGAGATACCCTTTTGAAAATTATTGGATACTCATCCAAAGAAATTGTGGTATCCCCTGCTATGCTGATAACCATTTTGTAACCTGTCTCTTCCGCTTGGCTAAGAATATAAGAACTATTTGCTCCCAAACCATAGGGGAGGGCTAGTGAAATTGGGCAAGTTCCAAGCTTTTTACATATTAAGGAATATGAAGCCTCGAGTTCCCACCTTATCTCTTCGTGATAAAGATTGGTAAGGTTTGGATGTGATGCTGTATGGCTGGTTATCTCCACGCCATTTTCTTGTAAATATTTATAATATTCCCACGTATCTTCCTCGGTATCATCATGAGCCACAACCCCAATGGAGATAGGTATAGCTTTGTCAAGGAAGATTTCTACCATCTTTTGGAGCTCTATTTGTACTTTATAAGGGCCAAAATCGTCAATGCTTATGACGATAAGGTTGCTTGGAGGACAAGTGCCTTCTTGATAATAATTACGGTAAGCATCTTCATAGGTAGTGGGGATAAAACCATTACCTGCAATTGCCACAACAAGTTCTTCTGTGCGTTTAACGCCAAAACTAGAATGCAGCATCAACCCTTTTATGGATGGACAAGAAGTAGTAATTACTTTATCAGAAGATGAGTCTGCTGAGGGAGTAGGGGATATTGTTGGAATTTCTGTTGACGTGGGGGCAGGGGTAGTGTGCTGAGTTGGTGCAAGTGTAATTAGGGGAGTTTTTGTCGCCAGCGGAGCAGAAGTAGCGCTGTGAGTTGGAGTGAGGGGATAGGCAGGTGTATTCGTCATCGAAAAAGCGCCCGCTCTGTTTTCGGTGCATCCGCTGGAAAACACAACAATCAATACCAGAAGAAGTAGAGCACCCTTCATTTTTATCCAATTTATCCAATTTATCCAACGAGATGAAGGCATTAGGCTGTTTCCTTTCTTGTCGTTTTGATTATTTGCGCTGGCAATTGGTTTGGACTAACTAAGCAAAATGTTCGAGCAAAAACTGAAGCGCAAATTGGGCTGCTTGGCGTTTATTAGCAAGACGATCACCCTGCGTTGTGTGCTGCTTGGCCCAGGTTCCGTTGGGCATGCTCAGACCGAACCAAGTGGTCCCGACCGGCTTGTCCGGTGTTCCCCCACCGGGGCCGGCGATTCCGCTCACGCTCAGGCCCACGTCCGCGGCCAGGGCTTGGCGCACGCCTTCCGCCATCTCCCGCACGGTGGCTTCGCTGACCGCGCCGTGAGTCTCTAGCGTATCCCATGAGACGCCCAACAAGCGCACTTTGGCCTCATAAGCGTAGGCGGTGATGCTGCCCAAGTAATAGGTAGAGGAGCCGGGGATGTTCGTGATGCGATGCCCAACCAACCCGCCGGTACAAGACTCGGCCACAGCCAACCGCCAACCGCGCTTACGCAATTCTTTTCCAATCAGTTCTTCAATGCGCTTCTGCTCTTGGGGTTTCTTGCTCATTACGCTTGTTTCCTTGTCAGCCTTTTATGCCAAATATTCCCGGGCCATTTTTTGCCCTTCTTCGAGATCGACTTTGTTAAGGATATAGGCCCCAGGAATGAAGAGAATGAGGACAGCAAGCACACCATATCGAATATTGCCGGTTATATAGGCAATGCTTCCCATCAGAGAGGGGCCAATGACTGCAGCGAACTTTCCGAGCATATTGTAGAATCCAAAGAACTCCGCTGACTTTTGTTTTGGGATAAGGCGAGTGTAGAGGCTGCGGCTGAGGGCTTGGATGCCGCCCTGGAAAAGACCAATCATAGCGGCCAAAGTATAAAAATGCCACTCCTTCGTCATCAGGTAACCCAGGAAGGTAATGGTTCCATACCCCAAGATGGCAATAAAGATAGCTCGCTTGAGACCAATTTTGGAAGCGATCCAGTTATAAGCCAGTGCGGCTGGAAACGAGATGAACTGCACCAAGATCAAGGCCGTTATCAGCGCGCTACTTTTTAAGCCAAGACTCATGCCGTAATCGACAGACATTCTCATAATGGTGCCAACGCCATCAATATATAGCCAATAGGCCAACAGGAAAAGCCCAACCACTTTTAAATGGCGAATGTCTTCGAAAGTTTCTATCAATTGTCGCCAACCCAACCTAAAGGCAGCTCCAATTTTTACCGGATCATGAATTTTGGGTTCCTTTACCCAAATGATCGTGGGAATGGAGAATAAGGCCCACCAGGCGGCTACTGAAACGAAGGATAGCTTTACGGCCGTTGCTCCGTCAGGGATGCCAAACATGGCCGGTTTTAGGTACATGAAAACATTGACTAAAAAGAGGATTCCCCCACCAATATATCCCAGAGCAAAGCCAAGGGAAGAGGTAAAGTCGACCTTTTTTTCTGAAGCTACGCCAGGGAGGAGAGCGTCATAGAAGATATTTCCTCCGGAAAATCCAATGGTAGCAGTAACATAGAGAAGAACGGCCAACTCCCAAAACCCTTGGGCGACGAACCACAATCCGCCAGTTGCTACTACGCCTAAAAGAGCAAAAGTGAAGAGGAATTTCTTCTTGGCGGTCCCCCTATCTGCTACAGCGCCCAGAAACGGCGCCAGGATAGCAATCGTTATGGAAGCTGTGGAATTGGCTAATCCCAGGTAAAAGGTGCTTTGGGTAGGGTTGCCGGGATTAGCGGCCCAATAGTCTTTGAAGAAGAGAGGGAAGAATCCGGATATTACCGTGGTGGCAAAGGCGGAGTTAGCCCAATCGTACATGGCCCAAGCATTAATAGCGCGAGGTTGATCTTTTGAATTCATTTTAGTCTCCAATTGTTAAGTTTGTCACCTCATTCTTTTTTCCACGACCCAAAAATGGGATAACCCAAAAATTTTCAGGGGTGTGCGCTCTAGAAAATGGAGGGCAGCACGTAAGGCACGTCCCAAGCGGGGCCATCTGGCTATAATATTATCATACGCACCAAAAATGATGGTTCGTTTTATAATAGAAACTGGTAAACCTTCGAAGAGGGATGCCAAATCTCGCCGGGTATAGACCCGAACATGAGGCGCCAGCCGGTCCCGCCATTTGTGGGGGAGATAGTTAACCAAGGGGACATTGCCGAAGTGGTATTCCCCTTTCCAGTAGATGCCGTGGGTTTCAAAAGGGTAACCGCGGTTGGGGCAGAAGAGGGCCAACCGTCCGCCGGGGCGCAGTGCCCGCACAATCTCGGTGATGGCGGCGCGGTCGTCCTGGACGTGTTCGATGACTTCGTGGCTGAGGATGAGGTCGAAAGTGTTGGGGGGGAAGGGAAGGTGCTCCCCGGCCGCGGTGAGGATGTGCTGGGCGTGACGGTTGGCCTCCACCGCGCGAGGATGGTCATATTCCAGGCCCACAACCGTACCGCCCAAGGGAGAAAGATGGCGAACGTACATGCCAACGCCGCACCCATCTTCCAGAATTTGGCCCTTGATCCGCTCCCCGGCAGCTTCCCGCACCATCTCCAAACGGCGGTCTTGTCCATCACGCCACACATAAGAAGGTTCGCCACGCAGGGCGGCTTTATCGTGAAAAGTGGGCGCCTGACTCATTTCTCGCCCCAGTGGATGGCTATGGTGCCAAACATAGTGCGCTCGTAAAGAATCTTCCGGAAACCGGCCGCGGCCAAGTGAGCGGTCAGTCGTTCAGCCCGCAGAAAGTTTTCTGAGCTTTCCGGCAAATAGGTGTAAGCGTCCCCGTAGCCAGTGAAGAGACGTCCCAGGGTTGGGATGACGACTCGCATATAGAATTTGATGAGCGGAGAGAACAGGTTTGGGGTGGGCTGGGTGGTGTCGAGGGAGACAAATTTGCCGCCGGGCTTGAGTACTCGGTATTGTTCGCTGAGTCCGCGGGGAAGGTCAGCGACGTTGCGCAACAAAAAACCGGAGATTACAGCGTCGAAGGTATTTTTCGGGAAGGGGAGTTGGAGGGCATCAGCCGCGTTCCAGGCAATTTGGGGGGTACTGTACTTGCGCCGGCCAACACACATCATGGGGAGGGTGAAGTCCGCAGCGATGACGCGGCTGTCAGGGTGACGGTGGGCAACCTCTCCCGCTAAATCACCGGTCCCGGTCCCCAAATCCAGGACGAGGGCGTTGGGGGGCAGGGCGGCCCGGTCGAGGACAATTTTCCGCCAGCGGGCATCCTGTCCCCCGGTGATCAAGCGATTCATGAAGTCATACTTGGGCGCGATGCGAGCAAACATCTCCCGAACCGCGCCTGCTTTTGGGTTAGAAATCGGCATATCTTTGCTTAGACCAGATGCTCCTGGGCCATTCTTTGCCCCTCTTCAATGTCCACCTTGGCGAGGAGGAATCCACCCACAAGGAAGAGGACGAGAATGGAGAGAATTCCATAGCGAGCGTTGCCGGTCAAGACGGTTACGGTTCCCATGAGACTTGGCCCAATAACGGCGGCGAATTTCCCGAGCATGTTGTAGAAGCCGAAAAACTCCGCGGATTTGGCCTTGGGGATGAGGCGGGTGTAAAGGCTGCGGCTGAGGGCTTGAATGCCTCCCTGGAATAAACCTATCATAGCTGCCAGGGCGTAAAAATGCCATTCCGCGTTCATCAGGAAGCCGAGGAAGGTAATTACCCCATAGGCGGCGATGGCAATGAAGATGGCTCGCTTGAGGCCAACTTTGGAGGCAAACCAGTTATAGGCCAGCGCGGCTGGGAAGGCGATGAATTGAACCATGAGCAGGGCAATGATGAGCGAGCTGGAGGGGAAGCCCAGGGTCATGCCATAGTCAACGGCCATGCGGACGATGGTGTCTACGCCGTCAATGTAGAACCAATAAGCCAAAAGGAAAAGCCCCACCACTTTGAGGTGGCGAATGTCTTCGAGGGTGCCGATCAATTGTTGCCAGCCTAATTTGAAAGCGGCCCCAAGTTTTACCGGATCATGGATTTTGGGTTCTTTCACCCACAGAGCGATGGGAATGGAGAAAATGGCCCACCAGACAGCGACGGTGACAAAAGAGATTTTTATGGCGGTTTCCGGGTCAGGGATGCCAAAGAGTTCCGGCTTTTGGAACATGACCACGTTGACCAAGAAAAGCAGTCCGCCGCCAATGTATCCCAAGGCAAAGCCCAGAGAAGAGGCATAATCGACTTTTTCTTCCGAGGCCACTCCGGGGAGGAGGGAATCATAAAAGATGTTGCCGCCCGAGAATCCAATGGTAGCGACTACATAAAGCAGGACGGCCAGTTGCCAAAATCCTTGGGCCACGAACCACAACCCCCCGGTTGCTACAACACCAAGAAGGGCAAATGAGAAGAGGAATTTCTTTTTGGCGGTTCCCCTATCGGCTACTGCTCCCAAAAATGGAGCTAATAAGGCAATAACTATCGAAGCGATGGAGTTGGCCAGCCCCAGGTAAAAGGTGCTGGTAGTAGGGTCATCGGGGTTGGCGGCCCAATAGGCCTTAAAGAAAAGGGGGAAGAATCCGGCCATTACCGTGGTGGCAAAGGCGGAATTGGCCCAATCGTATAGGGCCCAAGCATTGATGGCGCGGCGCTGATCTTTTGTGTTCATGTTTTCTCCCATGGATAAAAGGGTATATTGCGCCTCATTATATTACAGAGGGTGGCAGGTTGGTAGGTTGGGAGAGTTTTATGTATTTTCCTAAAAAATCTGTTATAATTCTCCAGTAAGAAAACATCCACCTTCCATAACACATAGAGAAATAATTCCATGGCACTAGAAAAAATTGGTCGCTATCAAATTAAAAAGAAATTAGGCCAAGGGGGAATGGCCACTGTCTTCCATGCTTTCGATCCGCGCTTCGAGCGTGATGTAGCTGTCAAGGTGTTGCCGCGTGCTTTTTTACACGACAATCTATTCCAGGCACGCTTCGAAAGAGAGGCCAAGACCGTTGCCGCTCTCGAACACGGAGCAATTGTACCTGTTTACGACTTTGGTGAAGAAGACGGTCAGCCTTATATTGTCATGCGCCTCATGTCCGGAGGGTCGCTGGAAGATAAGCTCAAAAAAGGAGCGCTTTCCATCCCTGAAGCTGTTAAAATTCTTGATCAATTAGGCTCAGGTTTGGATGCGGCCCATAGCCACGGCGTAATTCACCGAGATATGAAGCCCGCCAATATACTTTTTGACCAATATGGGAACGCATATTTATCCGATTTTGGGATTGCACGCTTGACCGAATCTAGTCACACACTCACCGGAGAGAATATCTTGGGCACGCCTGCTTATATGAGTCCTGAGCAGGTACAAGGTGATAAAGACCTGGATGGGCGCTGTGACCAATATGCTTTGGGAATCATTTTCTACCAAATGTTAATCGGCCATGTGCCCTACCAAGCGACAACACCGGCCAAGGTGATGATGATGCACATCTTGGAGCCAGTGCCAGATATTTCAGCCGTCAGCTCTGAAATCCCCCAGATGGTAGAGGTTTGGTTTACAAAGGTTCTCTCCAAAGAACCTGAAGATCGCTTCGAAACCGTAACAGAGATGGTTGAAGCGCTCAAACACGCTACCCAGGGACAATCGCACCCTACCCTGGCGGCCACACTAGCAAAAATTGACCGCATACCGGAGAAGACAACCGCGCTCCGCCAACAACCATCTCCACCTGCGGAAGCCAAAACCAAACGCGGTAAGAAACCTCTCCTTATAGGCGCTATAGGTGTGGTTGGAATTGCTGTTTTGAGTTTACTCCTCTTAGGCTATTTTGGCTGGCAGGGACAAGGACCTTTGGCTATGCTGCAGCCAGCCTTCCCTACAAGCAGTGTGCCCACTTCACCAGTGGCCCCTTCGCTAGAGTCTACGGCCACAGAGGTAGCTGCCGTTGCGCCAGATTCGTCACCCTCACCAACGCCGACAAAGTTCTCCCCTACAGAAACGCAAGCCTCAACCAGTACCAGCCCCACACCCTCCTCGGATAATGAAGAGACTCCGACGCCAACGGCCACAAACGCTGCCCCAGAAGTCATTACCCAAGGCGGGGCAGCTCAAGTGGCCTTTATAAATGCCAATGATATTTGGCTTATAAACCTCGATGGCAGTGATCTAGAACAATTGACAACAGACGGTGTAACAAAACACGACCTGAACTGGCATCCTAATGGGAAAGACCTTTATTTTATCTCCGGGAGATGTATCTGGACTGTGAATGTGGAGATGGAAACAAAACAAGTTGAATACGTGATCTGCCTGGAGACTGCCAAATCCTTAGATGAATTTAGTATCTCGCCAGATGGAAAACAAGTTGCCATTAGCCTTAATATGGAATTATACCTGGTGCCTTTCGATAAGGACCGTTTAAAACAAGCGCGATATAGCACACATTTAGAGGATATGAGTGACTGCGAGGCTTTCGATCCCTGGGCAATAACAGAAGGCGAGCCGGAGCAAGTGAAAGATGTCCACTGGTCTGACGACGGGAACATCTTGACGGTCATGTTCGTTGGGAACGTGGGAGGAATTAAGGGGGATGCTGTTAGAGTTTTGGACATTGAGGACTGCAATCAACAACCTGACCGCTTAGACGTTTTCCCTGCCGGCCGTTTAGAAGTTGACAATTATTCTGACTCTCCAACTTTGGAAAATTTCGCCTATGATGGCGGTTTCCTTTACGCTTTTACAAACTTCGTTCGCAACGACGGCTATGGAGACTTGTATATTTATAATGGCGACCTGCGTATAGGAGATGAGAAAGTCAACCCTATTAACGAAAAATGTTGTTATCGCGATCCAGTCTTTAGCCCCGATGGCCGCTATCTACTATTTACGTACCAATCCATGGATACTGGCGGCAATGCGCAACTATATTACATTCTCTATGCCACCATGGGAACAGGGGCAAGCTATGAGCCCCTTCCAGTTCCTGATGATTTCTTCAGTGATCCACGCGTCAAACCCGAACCTGCCCTTCGGCCAGTCGGCGGGGAATAGGCAAGACCAAGGGGTCATCATCTGAGTTGACGCACTCAAGCCCCCATGCTATTATGTAACCATAATTTATTCCTGTTTTATCTTGCAGTTTTTTAAGGGCTTTTCATTTTTATTCTCCATTCATTGCATTTATCTGCCATTCTTTGCTATTCATCATTATCTCTTTTATCACGAGGACACAACAAACTACTGGTAAGATAAACCAAATCGTATAAATATCCCTTAAATGCTGCGAGTGCAAGCTTAGGGCTTGTTCAAAAAGCTTTGTGTTTTCTGCTTGTTTAGATGGCGAAAACTACAAAGTTGATCATGGACAGGCCTTAGCCATACTCGCTTTTTTTAATGTTAAGGAAGGTTTCTATGAGTTTAGAATTTATTGTTCGAATTATCGGTATGATCGTCTTTGGAATCAGCGGGGGCTATTTTGGGGTGCATTTTAGCACCCTTACTTCGATCCCACCTGAAGAGAATGCGCTGATTTTTTCCTTAGTAGGAGCCTTAATAGGGTTGATACTGACGCCTCTAATAACAACACGCCCATTGAAAACATTTCGGTCTGTGTTAAGCCAACTAGAAACCAAAACCTTGGGAGCCGGGCTGCTTGGATTAACCGTGGGCCTGGTAATTGCCGCCTTATTAGCTTTCCCTCTTTCCTTATTGCCTTCTCCTTTTGGCGAGATTCTCCCTTTCATAGGCGCACTTTTGGCTTCCTACTTTGGCGTAGCCATTTTCATTATGCGCAAAAACGATATATTTTCCATTTTCCCTGCCCCGGTTTTTAAACCATTCAAAGAGGGTGACAAGCCCCGTGAAGGCAGCCAAAGGACGATTTTGATAGACACAAGCGTGATCATTGATGGACGCATCAATGACATTGCTCAAACAGGGTTTCTGATAGGAGAATTACTCATCCCCCGTTTTGTCTTAGATGAATTACAGCACATTGCCGATTCCTCAGATGGCTTACGCCGCCAACGAGGAAGGCGGGGCATGGAGATTTTATCGAAACTACAAGAGTCTCAGAAAATACCCGTTCGCATCAGTGATATCGATGTGGAAGACACCCATGAAGTAGATAGCAAGCTTATCATTTTGGCGCGGCAATTGAACTGTCCCATTTTGACCAACGACTATAACCTGAATCGGGTGGCCGAATTACAGGGAGTATCTATTCTAAACATCAACGAATTGGCCAATGCTGTTAAAGCAGTTCTTCTACCTGGAGAAACAGTAGAAGTAAAAATCATCCAGGAAGGCAAAGAACGCAATCAGGGCGTTGGTTACCTATCGGATGGCACAATGGTCGTCGTTGAAAATGGCCAACAATACATCAACCAAGATATTGTTGCCCTGGTAACAAAAGTTCTCCAAACGGCTGCCGGACGCATGATCTTCGCCCGACCAGAATAAGTAGAGCTAGGAGTAACCAGTATGGCTTTGAAAATTTATAACACCCTTACTCGCCAAAAAGAACTTTTTAAACCCATAAAACCCGGACAAGTCACCATGTACGTCTGCGGTCCCACCGTCTATGATAAGGCCCACGTCGGGCATGCCATGTCTGCTCTCGTTTTTGACATCATTCGCCGCTATTTGGAATACAAGGGCTATCAAGTCAAACACGTATCGAATTACACGGACGTGGACGACAAAATCATCCAAAAGGCCTTGGTAGAAGGCGTTGAGCCCCTGAAAATAGCGGAGAAATATATTCGGGAGTTCGACCAACATCTGAAAGACTTAAACGTTTTGACGGCCGACGCCTATCCCCGGGCCACAGAGGAAGTGGACCACATCATCGAATCCATCGCTAAGCTGGAGGAAAAAAGCTACGCCTACGCTGGGGAAGGCGATGTCTATTATCGCGTCAATAAATTCGAGGGATATGGCAAATTATCGGGACGAAAAGTAGAGGACATGCAAGCTGGTTCCCGCATAGCCGTCGATTCCCAAAAAGAACATCCCATGGATTTCGTGCTGTGGAAAGCGGCCAAACCTGGCGAGCCGTTCTGGG
The DNA here is from genome assembly GCA_018263575.1 of Chloroflexota bacterium. Taxonomy (GTDB): domain Bacteria; phylum Chloroflexota; class Anaerolineae; order Anaerolineales; family UBA11858; genus B10-G9. The sequence goes on from JAANWX010000107.1 coordinate 54,574, forward strand.
AGAGTCCCTGGGGGAAGGGGCGTCCGGGATGGCACATCGAGTGCTCGGTGATGTGCCTTAACCACCTTGGGGAGCGGATCGACATCCACGGGGGCGGGAATGACCTGGTCTTCCCCCACCACGAAAACGAAATTGCCCAAAGCGAAGCCCTGACCGGAAAACGTTTTGCCAAGTATTGGGTACACAACGGCATGATGCAACTTTCGGGGACAAAAATGTCCAAGTCCCTGGGTGTACTGGTCACTGTTGACACCTTTTTGGCGGAGCATGAGCCCGATGTCCTGCGCATGATGCTCCTCAATTCCAGTTACCGGGGCCCACTCACCTTCAACGAAGAGACCACCCAACACGCCCAAAACGCCCTAGAGCGCCTGCGTTCCGCGCTGCGCCCGGCTCGCCCTCAGGGGGACGGGGTGAGGGATGGGGGATTACAAGACCAGGCGGATACCACGTACCAAAAATTTATAGAAGCCATGGATGACGACTTCAACACCGCCGGAGCGCTGGGTCACCTCTTTGACCTGGTGCGGGCCATCAATCAGGCGCGAGACCAGGGCGTGGACGCCGCCACTCTCGCCGTTGGCCAGGACCTGCTGCGGGAACTAACCGCCGTCCTCGGCCTGACCCTGGAGCGGGAAGAAAAAGGTGCGGGAGAGGTTGCCCCCTTTGTGGACCTCCTCCTGGAAATCCGGAGCGAATTGCGGAACCAGAAACTCTGGGCGCTTTCCGATAAAATCCGCGACCAACTCCTGGAACTGGACGTCGTCCTCGAAGACAGCCCTCAAGGCACAACCTGGCGTTGGAAATAATTTATGAGTGAATGGATTCTTGGTCGCAACCCCGTTTATGAAGTCCTGCGCGCGGGGCGAAGGGAGATTTACCAGCTTCGCGTTGCCCGTGGCATAAATGAGGGCGGTCATCTGAGCGACATCTTTCAGCTTGCCTCCCAGGCCGGGATAGCGGTTGAACGTGTCCCCCGCCAACAATTGCACGGCCTGGGTTCCGCCCACCAAGGCGTCGCCCTAAAAGCCGGCGATTATCCCTACGCAGAAATCACAGACATCCTGGAACGAGCCAAAAAACTAGATGAACCTTTCCTGCTTCTTTTCCTAGACGTCCTCAAAGACCCTCAAAACGTGGGATCATTAATTAGAACCGCAGAAGCTGTGGGCGTGCACGGGGTAGTCCTCCCTTACCGGCGGACGGCCACCATCACGCCCGCTGTAGTCAGTGCCTCCTCAGGGGCCAGCGAACACATGCTCATTGCTCAAGCCAACCTGGCCCAAACCATTACCATACTAAAAGAAGAGGGGGCGTGGGTGGTGGGGCTGGAGGCTGGGGACGAGGCCCAACCGCCGGGCAAAATCGACCTCTCCGGGCCCATGGTGGTCGTGGTGGGAAGCGAAGAGCAAGGCATGCGCCGCTTGGTCCGCTCCTCGTGTGACTTCCTTATGGAATTACCCATGCGCGGAAAAATCGACTCCCTCAACGCCGCCGTCGCAGGATCAGTGGCCTTATATCTCGTTTGGGAAGCCAGGGAGTACCGGGGGCAAACTTAAACTCCCCCGCCACTCGCACACTCGCACCTTATCCCGCTAAAACCTCCCCAAGCTCCGCCGTCTCCTCCAAAATCAAATCTGCTCCCGCTTCCAGAAGCTCCTCCTTCTCCCCAAAACCGCACAACACCCCTACAGACTGTGCCCCAGCGGCGTGCGCTGCCTTAATGTCTACCGTTGTGTCGCCAATCATCAGGCAATTTTCAGGCTTGACCCCCATCTGTTCGGCGGCCCACAGGATAGGGTCAGGGTACGGCTTAGTGTATTGGCAAGTTTGCGCCGTAGCCACACATTGGAAATATCCGGAAAGCTGGAATTGCTCTAAAAACCGCGCCGTGCTTTTCCCACCCCGTGCGCTTACCACGGATAGCGGATATTTCTCGTACAGGGTGGCCAGCATTTCCTTCACGCCGGGGATAAGTAAGAAAGGCTTAGGCGTTTTCCCCAACCCCAAACGATAAAACCAATCCCCCAAAGCGGCAATTTCATCATCAATGCCCAGTTTATCGGGCAGACCATAAAGCGCGTTCCCTGGGCTCTCCGTGGCCATCACCACCCGGCGCGCAAAGGGACGCGGATTACGCTCCGGGAAGAGAAAGCCCACCACGCTCAACCTGGCGGACAACTTCTCCACAAACACATCGTCCGTATCACTTAACGTCCCATCCACATCAAAACACAAAGCCTCTATTCGCGATAAGGTTAAAGTCATAGTACTTCCTTTTGGGGTTTCCTTTCTAGTTGGTAAATTTTATCTATTTTACCAGTCCCCGCCACCAAACGTGAAGCCGTGGAAGTAGTCATTATCTTGACAAAGTTCAACAAAGCGATAACAATCCTAATACATCTTTCTTTGATAACGAAACAGGAAACCTAGGACATGGAAACAGCAGATTTAATTGCACAGGCTCTCGAGGGTGATTTGGAATCCTTTAATCAAATCGTCCTCGAGTACCAAGATATGGTCTATTACCAGGCCTACCGCGTGATGGGAGAGCCTGACGCTGCGGAGGATGCGACTCAAGAAGCCTTCATCTCGGCGTATCAAAAGCTGCACACCTACCGGGGCGGTTCTTTTAAGAGCTGGCTGCTGAGAATTGTCACCAACGCTTGTTATGACGAGCTGCGCAGGCGGCAAAGGCAGCCTGTTGCTCCCCTCAATCCACACGATGACGCTGGCGACGAGCTTGAATCCCCCGCCTGGTTGGAGGATCCCGCCGAAAAACCCGATCAGCGCGTAGAACGCTTCGAACTTTCACAAGCCATTCAAGATTGCTTGAATGAACTAGATGCCAAATTCCGCTCGGTGGTAGTGTTGGTTGATATTCAGGGGCTAGATTACCAAACCACAGCGGAGGTTGTGGAGCGTCCCCTGGGCACAATCAAGAGCCGCCTGGCCCGCGCCCGGCGCAGTTTACAGGAATGCCTGCAAGGTTTTGGGGAACTTTTACCGCCCGATTTGCGTCTGGAAGGTGAGGAGCTACTATGACAATGAAAATTTCCCGCCAAGATTGGGAGACCCTTTCCGCGTATGTGGATGGCGAACTCTCGAAACGCGCCACAACTCGTTTGGAAAAACGGCTTCAATCGGAACCGGCCCTGCAAATTGCCCTACAAGAACTAGAGCGCACACAAAATATCCTGCGCCACGCCCCACGCCTGTCTGCTCCCCGTGATTTTAGATTAACGCCAGAAATGGTAGAGCAGGCCGCGAAACCTCGCCAAACCCGCCTTTTCTCCGCCTTTCGCACAGCGGCCGTGTTAACCTCCGTGCTATTGGTCGCCGTGCTGGTCTTGGACTTTGGAGGCGGGATTCTGCAGCCCAAGACGGCCATGGCCCCCCTCCCCATGCAGGAAGAGGCCTTGGAAGCTCCTCGGGCAGAGAGCCGGGAAGAGGCTGAACCGCAAGGGGAGGTCATAGCCATTGAGGTAACTGAAATAAGTGAGGAAGCTGAGGAGGAAGTCCTGAAAGCGGCCCCGGCAGCGGAGGAAGAAATGCCTCCAGAAGAGCCGCAAGCAGAAGCTATGGTTGAGGAAGAGGCAGAAGAAGTGGAGGCAGAAAAATCCGCTGAAGCCGCTGGGGCGGGGGTTACGGATGATGCCTCATCCCCCTCCCCTACTGAGGCGGTGCCCACACCCACAGTTGAGCAGCCCACGCCCACCCAACCGCCTCCCACGCCCACCCGTTCTCCTCAACCCGCGAGGGCGGAACCGGTTCCCCAACCCGGCCTTCCCCTGTTGCGAATACTGGAGATTGTGTTTGGCCTAGCAGTGGCAGCCTTTGGCGCAGCAGCCTGGTTGACAAAGCGAAAGGGGACTTGATGGTGGCCGAAGAAGTCAAGTTCTGTCTCCGCTGTGGTACCAGTTTGGAGATAACCCAGCGCGCGGGACGCCACCGGCCTGCTTGCCCCCACTGTGGGTGGGTGTTTTTTCCTGATCCTAAAGTGGCCGTGCTCGTCCTCATCGAACGCGAGGATAAGGTGCTGCTCGTTCAACGCGCTCATTCTCCCTACAAGGGCAAATGGACGCTCCCGGCCGGCTTCTTAGACGCTGGTGAAGACCCAGCCCGGGCCGCGGAACGCGAAGTCAGGGAGGAGACCAATCTCCAGGTACGGGCTGACGAATTAATAGATGTCATCAGTGGCAAGGTGCCGCCGCGCGGGGCAAATATTCTCATCCTTTACAGGGGAGAAATCCTGGATGGAGAACTCAAGGCTGGCGATGACGCAGCACAAGCGGCCTTTTTTACCCTCGACGATTTACCCCCTTTAGCTTTCGAAGCCACGAAAGGAATCTTGGCAGGAAAATAGTAACTTCTCAATATTCCGGGGAAATGTAGGTCGAAATGGTATTTCGGTGCAAAGTTGCACTTTGCCTAGGCGATTTACCAAATCGCCCTATCGCGTAGCATCCCTGTAGAGGGACATCAGCCCCCTATTTTTTGAGATGATACGGAAAATACAAAAAATCCTAATGGCCTTATGTACAGAGCCGCCGTATTTGGCGGGTATTGTACCTCTTCAGGCACACCAAATGGGTGTGCTCGCTTTGCGTACCACCGGTATGCATTCCCTGGCCGAAGGCCCGCAAAGCGTGGGCAACACCGTGTGGTTACGCGAAAACCCGCCCTACGTCGACAATGCCAAACTGTGGTGTTGCCACAATTTTTCGGGGGAAAACTACTCGCCATTTTCTTCAGGTTCAACGGGGAGAGTTTCTTCTTCCGGGGCGGGTTCCTCAAATGGTTCCGGTAAGGCCTCGACGGCGACATCCTGGGGAGAGGGGTCGGATTTTGGGTAATGCTGCGTGCCGAATCTGGTCAAGGCAACGGCGCCCAACATCCACATTCCCACAAAGAATTTCGGCATCCATCCCACACAGGGCACAACTTCTTTGAATCCATTCAGTATGAGAAATAAAATAAACATGCCCAAGCCAGCATAGAGGGCCGGAGACCAGGCCTGGCTGGTGGCTTTCATGAGCCGTTTGCCAACTTCGAGGCTGATGGCCGTCAATCCCAAAACCCAGGCCACAAAGAGAATGAGGACAGCGATCAGGCTGAGGGGACTGAGCAAGATGGTGATGATGAGGGCCAGAAGGGCAACGGGGGTGAGGATGACGATCAATAAGCCCACGCCCACGCTGCTGACTGGCGCCTGCAAAGCAACCTTGCTGACAACTTCAGATTGTTCCTGGAAGAAAAGCGTGACCAAAATAGCCACTCCTGTCCAAATCAGGAGCCGGAACAAGAACCAAAATCCCGCCGCCAAGGGCGCATGCCAAAAACTAAAAAGTCGATTTGTGTTGTCGGGTATGCGCCAATCTGTAGGAAAATCAAATTCAAAGGGAACGTCTCCTGAGGTGACGATATTGCCGTTGATTTGCGCCTCTTCAGAACGCTCCAATCCGCCGCCCAGGGCAGTAAGCTCCCCATTGATGTTAGCCTGAGACTTGACATCCAGGTATCCGCCCAGAGCAACCAGGTCACCGTTAACGGTCCCGTCCACGCTGACGCGCCCGCCCAGGACGACCACGTCTCCATTAACGGTCGTATCCCGTTCGAGGGTGACGTTTCCGCCAAAGACCACCAAGTCACCATCTTGGGTTTCGCCCTCGTAGAGGGTGAAATTACTTCCAAAGATGACTTTATCATCCTTGGGACCGGCCGCTTGTGCGGCCTGGGGAAAGAGAAGAGCTAAAATTAATAATCCCAGGACTAAGAATTTACGAGTTTTTGCATTCATCCTGTGACCTCCTTGTTAAATGAGATAGAATTTTTCGATAGAGTGATGACCCAAGTGGTGACAATCCCGCTTAGGCTGAAAATAAAAGCCAAAATCCAACTTTGGGGAATCAACTTGATTCCCACGCGCAAAACAGGGGAAAAGAAATTTTCAAGCGAGGTAAGCAAATTGAACCATCGTGCGGCTTGAGAAATGGCCACTGCGATGAGTTGCGGAAAGTATTCTGCACGGGAAATGATTTGCAGGCTGAGTCCAACCAAAGTAAATAAAAAAGCCAAGGTTAAAACGCTCAGCATTATCCAAGTAGCAAAGTTCTTTCTGCCTTCTTCCACTTTGGCAAGTCGTTCTTTCCAGCGGGAGGTGAAGCCGGGCTGGGGGTAAGGAGCGGGGGAGGTGGCAAAAAGGTGCTCGATCTCCCGCTGCGCCTGTGCCAATCGCCGGCATTGAGAGCAAGTTCTCAAGTGCTGGTAGTACTCTCGTTCTTGCTCAGCATCCAGCTTGGTTTCTAATAAAATCCAGGTTTCATAAGGTTGGTGATTCATGAGCTATCCTTTCCGAAGGAATATGGGTGACTTGAGGAACCAAGGGTTCCTTTTGCCACTCCTCGGCCATCGTCTTCCGGGCGCGAAAGAGACGACTCTTGACCGCGCTGACCGTAAGTGAAAGAGCTTCGGCAATCTCTTGGTAAGAAAAGTCGTGCCAATATTGGAGGACAATGGCGGCCCGGTCAGTCTCGCTTAAGGTTTCTAACAAGGCATGAACTTGAGCTTGTTTTTCCTTCTCTACAAGTGACCTCTCGGGCGTTGGGTCTTGCGCGGGAGGGGCTAACCAGCCATACTTTTCGTTGTCCATAGAAAGCAGCGTGACTTTCCTTTTTCGGATTTGGTCAATACAATAATTCGAAGCGATAGAAAGCACCCAGGTAGCGAAAGATCTTTCAACGTCGTAGCTGTCTATGGCTTTATAGGCCCGAATAAACGCTTCTTGGGCAGCATCTTCAGCGGCCGTTGGCGTGCCCAGCATGCGGTAACAAACACTGAACACCTGCTTTTGATAGGCGACTACCAGGTTCGAAAAAGCATCTGCGTTGCCTTCTTGAGCCTGCCTGGCCCATTGTTTTTCATCTTTATGCACAATTATCTCCTGATGGCATGCCGTGTTTCTCGTGTATTACTACGGGGGATGTTTCAAATAGTTGCAAAAGTGGGGGAGAGGTGAGGGGGTGGCGGGATGAGGGGGAGCGGGAGGGCGAGCGGTAATGTGCGGCGACATGTCCCGTAAGTGACCATCTCCCCCTGCGGAACGAACCACAGCCCGGTGTTGGTCAGTGGGCCAGTGGACCAGTTGACCAGTAGATCAGTAGACCAGTTTGACCAGTGGGCCAGTGGACCAGTTGACCAGTAGACCAGTAGACCAGTTTGACCAGTTTGACCAGTGAGACCAGTGAGACCAGTAGACCAGTTGACCAGTTTGACCAGTGGGCCAGTGGACCAGTTGACCAGTTAGACCAGTAGACCAGTTGACCAGTCTGACCAGTCCGACCAGTCAGACCACCCGACTAAAGTACTGATAATTATCTCGCCCCTGCTCCTTGACCCGATACATGGCAATATCAGCGTTCTTCATCAAAGTTTCGAGGTCATCGCCGTCATCGGGGTAGAAAGTGATGCCAAGGCTAGCCGTAATGCTAATCCCAGAGTCGTTCACTGAAAAAGGGGTCCGGAAGGCTTTCAATATTCTCTGCGCGGTCTCGGTGGCATTCTCAACTTGGTCTATTTCTGGTAAAAGGAGCAAAAATTCGTCGCCTCCCAACCTAGCGATGGTATCGCTTTCTCGCAGGGTTTGGCGTAGTCGTTCCCCAACTGTTTGCAAGAGCATGTCGCCGGTCTGGTGCCCCAGCATGTCGTTGATAGTTTTAAAGTGATCCAAATCCAAAAACATGATGGCCAAGAATAGCTGGTTGCGTTTAGCGCGGGCTATTTCAAGCTCTGCTCGTTCTCTGAGCGATAGCCGGTTGGGCAAACCGGTCAAGGCATCGTGTGTAGCTGCGTGTTTGAAGTTTTCCTCAGCCTGCTTTCGTCGGGCTATCTCTTCCTGGAGTTTCTCATTGAGATGGCGCATTTCCGGCAAGTCGTTGAAACGGGCGATGGCAATCGCTGCGGCCCGTTCAATCTCTTGCATTTTGGGCGGTTTGAGGAGATAAGCGCCCGCGCCCACAGCTTTAGCTTTGCTGATTAGGGTTGGGTTCTCATGCGCGGTGAGAATGATCACGGGTGTGGGACATTGTTCTTGAATACGTTGCGTGGCTATCGCCCCAGCTTCCATATTGGTATGCCCAGTATTATTCTCCTGCATTTGCAAGTCCATTAGGACAAGGTCTGGCCCAAGCTCCTTTGTCATCTCGACAGCTTGTCGCCCATCGAACGCACGGCCTGCAATGTTATGGCCCTCTAACTCAAGTTGCCTGCAAATCAGTTGGTTAGCAAGCGGATCGTCTTCAACAACTAATATATTTAGAGGGCTTACGGTCAGCATTTTCTCTCTCCCGGGCAAGGTTTGGAGATCTCAGCTACTCCAACTCACTGGTCATAATAAAAAGCGGCTTCATTGAAAAACGCTTATAGGTTGGGCGCAGGCGTTCCGTATTATAGTGTTTGCGGACATCAACTATCTTGCTCGAACGAGCAACCACTTCAATAGGGACATTATCGTAGCGGCCATTCTTCAAAACGACCAACCGCCCGTGAACGTTTTGGAGGATTAAGTCCAAGGCCAGGTTCCCGTAGGCCATGGGAACTATTGAATCGATGGCGTCAGGGCTGCCTCCACGCACCAAATAACCAAGCTTCTGGTTGACAATATTAATGGACGTGCCATTATTATATTTCGCAGAACGCTTTTTAAGTTCCTCTGAAACCAAGTCTCCAATACCGCCTAGTTTTTTATGCCCATAGGCATCTGTAGTGGTGTCTTTGAATACCATTTCTCCCCCTTTGAACATAGCACCCTCTGAGACCAAAACAATCGAGTATCGACTGGGATTCTTAAAACGGTCATAAGCTAGAAGTTCTGTCAATTTCTCGATATCGAAATTGTGTTCGGGAATCACGCAGCGATCGGCGGCCCCGGCCATGGTGGGCAGCATGGCTGTAAATCCCGCATAACGTCCAAAGACTTCCAAAACCAAAAAGCGTTCGTGGGAGCCTGCTGTTGTGCGCAAATCGTTCGTGATCTCAATAGTTCGAGTGACACAGGTACTGAAACCAATGCAATAATCGGTGCCGGGGACATCATTATCCATTGTTTTAGGGATGCCAACAATTTTGACGCCTTCTCGATAGAGTTCAACAGCGTAACCTAATGTATCGTCACCACCGATTGGGATCAAGTAGTCAATGCCTAGGTAATCGAGGTTTTTAAGCACTTCCGGGGTGAGATTGTTCATCTCGTCGCCATATTTTTCACGCAGGTGCGGGGGAACATCAGCTTTAGGGACTCGGCTGGGGCATGTGCGTGAACTGTGCAGGAAAGTTCCTCCAGTTCTTCCAGCTTTGTTGACTAACCCCTCCGTTAGAATCTCAAAATTATTTGAGTTATCCGCATCTTTATCACGCTTCATTCCCATGATGCCGGCCCAACCGCGACGGAGGCCAATGACCTTGTACCCCTCACGAAGAGCCCTAATGGTAACCGCGCGAATGGCCGGGTTCAGCCCCGGAACATCCCCGCCGCCCGTGAGAATACCAATTACTAAATTATTTTTCTTGATGTTTGCCATACTAACTATTATCTCCTGTAACTACTCAGATGTCATTTCGAACGAAGAGAGAAATCTTGCATTCGTTAGCATAGATTTCTCCTCGTTCCTCGTCGAAATGACAATGGGTGAGTAGTTACTATCTCCTTATTGAATGGCGGGTATGGAAACCCCGACTACGTATACTTCATATTTAGAATTGCTGTGGAAACCCACCCTACGGTGGCCGTGCTAAAGTGGCGGGTAGGGAAACCGGCCCTACGGTGGCTGTGCTAAAGTGTGGTGCTGCCGGATGGTGCATAACAAGCAAAAATTATGTGAACCACCCCATAAACCACTTCTAAATTTACAGAAGCCATTTTAGCATAAAAACCAGAATTAAAATGCGCTGCACCTGTTATCTCCGCATCCAAAAGCGAAGGCCCTATTACTCCAATGGAATATGAACCTTACAAGCAACTTGACTCGTGCCTGGGAGTTTCGGCTGGAAGACGAATATTTTTCCTTCCGCAAAAGGGCTG
>JAANWX010000108.1 GCA_018263575.1 Chloroflexota bacterium
CCTAGCGGGCACTTTGGCTTGTTGGGCATCCACGAGCGGGTGGAGATGATTGGGGGACGTTTGGAGATTAAATCCGAGCCGGGGGAGGGGGTCCGGTTGGAGGTAACTTTGAAATGAGGGGGAGTGGGGCGGGGTATGGAAACCCTGGCTACAGAGGGGCAAGCGTAGCCGAGATTTCCATTTATTCACCACGAAGGCACCAAGAGCACAAAGGCCTCTCTTTGTGGTCATGCCAAGGCACGCAAAGCGAAAGGAAAGCTTTGTGAGCTTTGTTTCTTTGTGGTGAAATCTTAGTTTTCACTACCAACCCTCCTGGCGGAAGTAGCTCACGGTCTGGCCTCGAAGCTCATCAGAGGAAGCGCCGAAGAACCCGGCCATGCCACTGAAGAAATTGGGGACCTGGTAGCCCACCGTTATCTGGATCAGGTTGCCGCGCCCACCGCCACCGGAAACACTCACACTATAGCTTCCCACGGAAACCTGGGCGAGCTTGGCCTGGGTGCTGCCTAAAGCGATGGCTTGGACGTTATCGTGGGCCACCGAGGCTTGGCGCGCGCCGTAGTTGGCGGCGTTGCTGGCGTTGATGCCCGCCAGCCCGTACATGGCCAGGTTGACGATGCCCAGAAGGACAAGTAAAAGGATGGGCATCCACGGAGATGAGTTCCTCAACCTGCGCCGGGGGGCACTCCTCCACGATATCGGCAAAATGGCGGTTCCCGACAGCATCCTTCGCAAGCCCAGCCCCTGGACGATGACGAATGGGACATCATGTACCAACATCCCAAGTATGCTTATAATATGCTCAAAGAAGTCGAATACCTCCTACCCACCCTAGACATCCCCCATCACCACCACGAAAAATGGGATGGCACCGGCTACCCGGACGGTTTGGCGGGGGAAGAAATACCCATCGCCGCCCGGATTTTCGCCGTCGTGGACGTGTGGGACGCTCTCACCAGCCACCGCCCCTACCGGGACGCCTGGCCAGAAGAAAAAGCGCTGAACTACATCAAAGACCAATCAGGAGTACACTTTGACCCCCAGGTGGTAGAGGTCTTTATGAAGACCATTGCTACATGATAGTGCTTGCCCAATACACTTCGCCAGGCTAAATGGGCGGTCACTTTAGTTTCTTGCTCAGGATTCCTTGCCATGCCTCAACCAAGTCTCGGAACAGCATGTACTGGAATATGCTAATAGTATGGTTTCTTGCTTCTCGTCGCAATCTCCTCTCTCCCTTAAACCAAAAATGAGCCGCACAGGAATCGAACCTGTAACCTACTGATTAAGAGTCAGTTGCTCTGCCAATTGAGCTAGCGGCCCATGCATTTCGATGCACGGGAATTATACTGGAAAATGGACCTGTAGGCAAGTGGGGAAGTGATTCGCCAACCTCCCCAACCTCTCAACTTATGGTATCATTCTTCCTAGCCCTTAACGGCCCATAGTCACGCATTACGTTTTCACTCATCACTCATTACTCATCACCTCCCCCATGAACCTAAAACAACATCTCACTCGTTGGAAAAAAGAAACCCTTGACCCTCTCCTGAACCGCTTCTCCGAGCGAAAGCCTGTTTTCAAGACCTCCTCCGAGATACCCCTTCCGCGCCTGGCAATCCCCCGGACTGGAGAGGAAGAATATCTTGAGAAACTAGGTTTCCCAGGAGAATATCCCTACACGCGGGGCGTTTATCCCAATATGTACCGGGGACGGTTTTGGACGATGCGCCAATACGCCGGGTACGCCAGCGCGGAGGAGTCAAACCGCCGTTACCGCTACCTGCTGGAACAGGGACAAACCGGGTTGTCCGTGGCCTTTGACCTCCCCACCCAGATTGGCTACGACGCCGACCATCCCATCTCCGCTGGCGAGGTGGGCAAGGTGGGCGTCTCCATCTCCTCCCTGCGCGATATGGAAGTGTTGTTCAAGGATATCCCCCTGGATAAAGTCTCCACCTCCATGACCATCAATGCCCCCGCCGCCATCCTTTTGGCCATGTATATTGCCGTTGCCAAGCGCCAGGGCGTGGAGGTCAGCCAATTGCGGGGAACCATCCAGAACGACATCCTCAAAGAGTACGTGGCCCGGGGGACGTACATCTTCCCGCCCCAACCGTCCATGCGCCTCATCACCGACGTTTTCCAATATTGCCAGCGTGAAGTCCCCCGCTGGAACACGATCTCCATCTCCGGCTACCACATCCGGGAGGCCGGGTCGACCGCCGTCCAGGAGGTGGCCTTCACCCTCGCCAACGGGATCGCCTACGTTCAGGCCGCCATCGACTCAGGGCTGGATGTGGATAAATTTGCCCGCCAGCTTTCCTTCTTTTTCAATGCCCACAACAACTTTTTGGAGGAAGTGGCCAAGTTCCGGGCCGCCCGGCGGTTGTGGGCCAAGATCATGCGCGAACGTTTTGGCGCCCAGCAGCCCCGCTCGATGATGCTCCGTTTCCACACCCAGACGGCGGGTTCCACGCTCACGGCCCAGCAGCCGCAAAACAACGTGGCCCGGGTCACCCTCCAGGCTCTGGCGGCTGTGCTGGGGGGCACCCAATCCCTCCACACCAACAGCATGGACGAGGCCCTGTGGCTGCCCACCGAGCGGTCCGTCCGCGTTGCCCTCCGCACCCAGCAGATCATCGCCCACGAGTCCGGGGTGGCCGACAGCGTCGATCCCCTGGGCGGGTCCTATCTCCTTGAAAACCTGACCGATGAAATCGTATCCCGCGCGGAGGAATATATCCAAAAGATTGACAATCTGGGCGGGGCCATGTCAGCCATTGATCGCGGTTTCATCCAACAAGAAATTCAAGACGCCGCTTACCGCAATCAACGAGCGCTCGAAGAGGAGGAAGAAATCCGGGTAGGGGTAAATGCTTTTCAGGTGGAGGAAGACCTTGACCTGGACCGCCTGGGCGTAGACCCCACCATCGAGGCTAACCAACGGGCCGGGTTGAAAAAAATCCGGGAGGGACGCGATTCCGCCAAGGTGAGCCAGTTGCTGGGCAGGTTAGAGGAAGCAGCCCGCTCCTCTGAGAATTTAATGCCCCTCTTCATCGAGTGCGTCGAGAATGATCTTAGTTTGGGCGAGATCACGGGCGTTTTGCGAAAGGTATGGGGAGAGTATGATCCCCCTAATTGGGTGTGAGAGGAAAGAGTAATGAGTAATGAGTAAAAACTAACCTGTTACTCATTACTCTTCACTCATTACTCACCACGTTTCACGGAGAAAAAATGACTAATATCAAAAAAATATCCCATATCGCTATTTTAGTCGAAGACATTGAAGAATCACTCAAATTCTGGCGGGACGCCTTTGGCCTGGAACTTGACCACCTTGAGGAAGTCCCCAGCCAAGGGGCGGCGGTGGCCTTTCTCCCCCTGGGCGAGAGCGAGGTAGAGCTTGTCCAGCCGCTCAGCGAGGACTCTGGTCTGGCCAAATATCTGGCCAAGCGCGGGGAAGGCATGCACCATCTCTGCTTCGAGGTCGAAGATATAGAAGCCAAATTAGAAGACCTGAAAAAACAAGGTGTGCGGCTCATCAACGAAGAGGCCTCTACACTCGAGGATGGCAGGCAAATTGCCTTTATTCACCCTAAGGGCACGGGCGGGGTGTTGGTGGAGTTGGTGGAGGGTTTATGAAAATACTCATCATCTCCGACATCCACGCAAATTTAACAGCCCTAGAAGCCGTCCTCGAGGACGCCAACGACGCAGATGGCGTTTGGTGTTTGGGAGATATTACCGGCTATGGCCCTGACCCAAATGAATGTATCCAGGTAGTTAGAAATTTACCACACCTTGTATGCTTACAGGGGAATCATGACAAGGCGGCCATAGGAGGAATTGATACCTCCACGTTTAATCCCAAGGCGCAGACCGCGATACGCTGGACACAAAAAGAACTCTCATCAGCTAGCAAGGCGTATCTGGAAGACTTGCCCAACGTCACGGAAGTTGAAGGGGTGACGATTGTTCATGGCAGTCCCCGGCAACCGGTTTGGGAATATGTTATGGATGTGTATACGGCCACCATCAACTTTGATTACTTCGAGACAGAGAACTGCTTTGTGGGCCACACGCACTTCCCGGTGGTTTTTACCCTTGCCGAAAGCAAAAACTCAGTTCGTGCCAAAATACTTACGGCCGGGGAAGAAGTATCCCTCTCGGGACGGGCAATTTTGAACCCCGGATCCGTTGGCCAACCTCGCGATGAAGACAACCGTGCTTCGTATGGCATTTTTGATCTTGAGAAGAATACCTGGACAAATCACCGCGTTTCTTATGCTATCGAGGCCGTTCAGGAGCGAATGAAAAGAGCCGGTTTGCCCAAAGCGCATATTCAACGCCTTGGATTAGGTTGGTAGGGAACTTATCTAACCTGAAATGCGTCTAAGGGATAAGATAAAAACTACTTAACCTAAGGAGAGAAAAAATGACGAAGAAAATACTTGTTTTTACAACCCTTGTGCTTTTGATGACCGCTTGTGCATCCCGCGCACCGCAAATGGAGGCTTTGGCCCCAGCCGAAATGGGAGGGGACGCCTCCTATAATGGCGCTGAGGAATCCGAGGAAGCTGCCTATTCACAAGACATGAAAAGCAGCTTATCGGAGGGAGAATCCACCGAGAGGATGGTTATCAAAGACGCCAACTTGTCGATCGTTGTTGAGGAGCCTTCCTTGTCTATGGATGCGATAGCAGAAATGGCGGAAGAGATGGGAGGCTTTGTCGTATCCTCCAATCTCTATGAGACTCAAACCGAACGCGGGGTAAAGGTACCTCAAGCCCGCATCACCATACGTGTCCCTTCCCAAAGATTGAACGAAGCCTTGGAGCAAATTAAGTCCGGGGCGGGGCGTGTGCTCTCTGAAAACGTCTCCGGGCAAGATGTGACCCGGGAGTATACCGACCTTGCCTCGCGCCTGCGAAATTTAGAAAGCGCCGAGGAGCAGCTTGCTGAGATTCTGGATGAAGCCAGGGACACAGAAGACGTCCTGAATATTTATAACCGCCTGGTGGAGGTTCGGGAAGAAATAGAGGTCATAAAAGGGCAAATGCAATATTACGAACAATCAGCAGCTTTATCGGCCATTAGCGTCGATATTCAAGCCAACGAGGCCGTTCAACCCCTCACCATTGGCGGCTGGCAGCCCGTGGGTGTCGCCAAGCGTGCCATCCAAGCCCTGATCAATACCCTCAAGTTCCTGGGGAATGCGGCTATCTGGTTGGGCCTCTACCTAGTACCCGTTGTGCTCATTCTCTATTTACCCGTCCGCTGGCTCTGGAAAGGCCTCAAGCGCCTATTCGGCTCTAGGAAATCTAAGAAAAAGAAGGAAAAGGAAAGCAAAAAGACTCGGAAATAAACCAGGTTTCTGAAAGAAACCTGGTTTATTTGCTTGGATGCTTCCTACACCACTTCTATCTTGTCCCCCTCAATAACTTCCCCAATAACCCATAAAGGCTGGTCGATTTCTTCGGCGCGGGCCTGCATGTCTCCCACCTGATCTGGAGGGACCGATAGCAGCAACCCACCGCTGGTCTGGGGATCAAAGAGGAGCATCTCCTCCTCTTCTGCGAGTTCACGCTCGAAGCGGACGTGGCGGCCGAAATAGAGGCGGTTGTCTGACGCGCCGCCGGGGAAGGTGAAGGCCGCAGCGTGTTTGCGCGCTCCCTGGATGAGGGGAATTTTCGTCCACGCCAGGCGCAACCCCACGCGGGAGGCAGTGGCCATTTCCCAGGCGTGGCCCAAGAGGCTGAATCCGGTGACGTCAGTGGCCGCGCTCACGCCAAACTCCACCGCCAGGGAGGCCGCATCCCGGTTGAGGCGCACCATCCAGGTGACGACTTCCAGGATATCCTCCGAGGATGCTTTTTGGGATTTTATGGCCGTGGTGGTGGTTCCAAAACCCAGCGGTTTGGTGAGTACCAGGATTTCGCCCACCTGGGCAGCGGCCTTGGTGAGCAATTGGTCGGGATGGGCAAATCCCAGGCAAATCAACCCGTATTTGGGTTCTTGGTCTTGGATAGTGTGGCCGCCAGCCAGGACGACACCGGCCTCTTTGGCTTTCTCGGCTCCACCGCGCAAGATTTCTGAGGAAATATCGGGGGGTAAATCGGGGGGGAGAGCGGCCACGTTCAGGGCCAGGAAAGGCTTCCCACCCATGGCGTAAATATCAGACAGGCTGTTGGCGGCGGCGATTGCTCCGTAGTTATACGGATCATCCACCACGGGGGTAAAGAAATCTGTGGTGACAATCAGGGCGCGGTCATCGTCCAAGCGCCACACGGCGGCATCGTCGGGAGAGCCAAGGCCCACCAAAAGGTCAGGGTAGTCTTGCCCGGAGAAGACGTTATCGATAGGGCGCAGAACCTGCGCCAGCGCTTCCGCGCTCAGCTTGGAGGCTCAACCGGCACAAGTAGAGAGGGTTGTCAGGCGAATTTCTCGCCCGCTTTGGGCTGTGTTTTCGTTGTTCATGGTATCCTTTTTTTATCATGCAATTCGCCTAAGAACTTCTCCAGGGCGGCGGTGAAGGCTTGTGGGTCTTCGACCATAACCATGTGCCCCGTGTTGGGGATAAGCGTTAATTCAGCAGAAGGTATTTGATTGGCTAGATATTGTGAGTGCTTGACTGGCATGAGTTTGTCAACGCTGCCACAAATTACCTGCGTGGGATGTTTAATTGTTACCAGATGCTCTCGCACATCAAAGGCTTCGCAGGCCATAAAATCTCCGTGCAGCACGCTGGGACGTGTCTCTAGCATTTGTCGCTGGACGGTTTTTACCAACTCAGAATCTGCCCCAAGGTTAAAGGCCCAAGAGGCCAGAAACTCTACCGCGGATTGGTAGGTAGCTTCGTGGGCAGTATTTTCAAGAAATTCAGCATTCACCGGATAATGCCCACCCGCGCCAACCAACCCCAGGCCTAGCACACGTTGAGGGGATTCCAACGCCATACTAAGAGAAATGGCCCCTCCCATGGAATGGCCTACTAAAACAGCTTTTGATAAGTTGATTGCCTCCATCCATTCCAGAACCCGTTCTGTGTAGGCGGAAACTTGGTGCAAACCATGCCCTTTCGATTTCCCATGCCCCGGTAAGTCAAGGGCATAGACTCGGTATCCCGATAGGCGTCGCGCTTGGACTGGCCAATGGAGGTGATTGCCTCCCGCTCCGTGAATGAGGACAACGGGAAGCCGCTCGGTATCTTCCGGATGATAGGCGTAGTAATACATATCGGCAGCGTAGGGCATTGAGAACTCCTCGATAGAAAAAAGAGAAATTGGCTATAGGTTACGAAGGCGTTCGGCGGCGCTATCACTAAGGGGGATGACAATCTGAATCTTTGTTCCTTCCTGGGGACTAGATTCGATATGGAATAGCCCTCGGACAAGCTCGGCACGTTCCTTCATATTGACCATCCCTAAACTACCTCGACTCTCGTAATCATCAAAGACATCTTCGATATCGAACCCCTTTCCATCGTCCGCGATTTCTAAAAAGGCCAAGTCATCCTTAAGTCTTTTTACGCGCACCCAGATATGATCTGCCTCGGCGTGTTTGCGAGCATTGTTGACGGCTTCCTCTGCAACGTTGAAAATCACGGATTGCACGCTCGTTTCCAGGTCATAAACGAGGTCTTCCTCAACTTCTATGATCACATTTTGGTCATAAGTCTCTTGCATTTTGTCGGCCATAGAATTGAGAGCGGCTCTAAGCCCTTCCGATGAGAGCACCAGGGGACGGAGGGTAAAGAGCATATGCCGGATTTCTTTGGTAGTTCGGCGTGCCATTTCTTCGGTGCGGTAGAGTTCTTCTTCGGCCGCGGTCGGGTCGTTTTTCATCAAGCGACGGGCTAAACTCACCTGCATGGCAATCGCCGATACGGTCTGCGTGGGGCCATCATGCAAGTCGCGGGATAGTTTTGTGCGTTCTTCTTCTTGAACCTTGATAATATGCTCTTTTTCGTCCTTAAGTTCCTGGAAAAGTTGAGCATTTTGCAAGGCTGTCATAGCCTGGTGGCTGACCACGTTCAATATCTCCCGCTGTGCAGAATCGAAATAGCGCACATCAGGATGAGCAAATAATAAAACGCCAAAAATATCTAATTTCACTCGTAGGGGAATACAGTATGAGGTTTGGCAGGATTGGAAGGCTATAAAACTGCTTAATTCTGGGTCAGAGGATAACTCGCGGGATAATTCTGGTTCCCCCGCATCAATGGCTGCCCCCAGCACGCCCTCCACGCCGGGGGTTTTCCGATGTTGATCGGGACGTGGAAGCCCGCGCCCAGTAGCTACCCTCAACACAGGGGGAGCAAGACCATCCTCAGCGAAAAACAAGACCGCGCTCACTAAGTCTTCCGTTGGTCGTTCTGCGATATTTAGGGCGATAAAGCTGGCATCAAGGCTTTTATCGAGTACTCGTTGATAATCCAGGGAAGAGGTAAGGTCGGCCAAGATAGCGTATAACTTCCTGAGCTTAGCACTCATCAGCCTGGCGCTGTCAAGGGGAGGAGGTGCCTTTGTAGACGGCGCTTTTTTCCTCTTTCCTTTAGAGGCAAGAAGATAGCCTATCCCCCCACCCAAAAGGAGGGACACGCCTATGCCGGCAAGTAATAGTAATATCTCAGGAAAAGAATAATCGGTAGGTATCATTGTTTTTCGACCAACTATATCATACCGCAATGGCCTAGCTCTTGCAATTCATTCTATTTATCAAACTATCAAAACTATTAGCTGTTCAACTATCAGACTATGCCCACATGCGGTAAAATAAAGACACCCATCACCACAAGTGAGGATACTATGCCATACCAACAATGCATTTACCTGGGGATAGAAGACGACTCCGAAACCGCGATGGCCTTTGCCACCCTGGAAAATTACTGCCATCACGTAAAAGATCCTGAAGAAGTTTCCCTCTCCTATCAGGGGACCTATTGTCTTACCAAAAACTACCGCCGCTGCCCAATTTTTTCTCAAAAATCTCCCCTTAGGCTAACGAAAGAAGCAGCCGCTTTCCCAAAATCGGAACCTATATGGAAATTTTGGCAACCTAAAAAAGCCAAGGAGACCCCAAAAAGCGCGCCTAAAAAAACAAGGCCACCCAAAAGACCTAGGGCGACCAAAAAGCCCAGCCCTCCTCAAAAATCCACACCGCGCCAGAAATCTAGAACGACCAGAAAACCTAAACGGCCTAAAATATCTCAAACCCCTCAGAAACCTCCCACGCCCCGAAAACCCATGAAACCGGCCACTTTTTGGGGGTTGATGGCTGTACTACTACTTATTTTAATCACCATAGCTTGCTTACTCCTGGGCGGTCAGGATTGGCTTCAATCTTTCTTAGAAAAAACGGCAACGCCACAGCCCACGCAGATAATACTCCCCTCTCCCACCAAGTTACCTAGCCTTACGCCCTTGGTCGCCACATCCATGCCAGTGACACCCCAAACGTCACCTACCCTCACTCCCTCTAACACACCTTCTTCCACCCCAACGCCAACCCAGTCCCCTACACAACCTGCCGTCACCCGGACTCCGACCTTCACCTCCGTCCCCTGCCAGCCTCCCGAAGATTGGGTGCCGTACACCATCCAACAGGGGGATACCCTCTATAGCCTTGCCAGGGCTTTTGGAGTCACCGTGGGGGATTTACAGCGTGGAAACTGCATGACTGGAACCTATATTTGGGCCGGACAAACCCTTTACGTCCCCAATGTCCCCACCATAACCCCCTTCCCATCCAATACGCCTACGCCCTCGTTTACCCCCACCGAAACATTCACCCCTACCGCCACCTCGACCAGCACGCCGACCGCCACAATCACGGAGACATATACACCCAGCCCCACATTATCCCCCNNCCCGACATTATCCCCCACCACCATTTTTACCCCAACGTCCAAGCCATACCCAATTCCTTAATCACAACAAAAACCACCTCAGTAACTAATCTCTAGTTCTCCTTCACCGTGAAATTGAACTTCGAACCGATAAAGAGTCCCCTCGGCCTTTTGCCAGGGGATTTCTTTTTGGTTGAGGGATGCCCTGCGGGGCGGGGCGGGGAGAGAAAGGATAACCTGGCCCTGAACATGACCGGGACGGGAAAGGTCGGCTTTCAGACGTGAACCAGACTCAGACCAGTCAGCAACTTCTAAGCCCTGCGCAATGTGCAGGTTGCTCCCCACGTATTGGGGTTTTTGGCCCTTGCTAGGCCGCAGGGCCAGCACCCGGACGCCATGGGCGGGGATCGCTTCCAGGGTCAACGTCCCCGCAGCGATGCGTGCGCTTTCCTCTGCCCAGAACGAATGCGCGTAATAAACTCCACCCTCATCCAAACCTACTCGTTCCAAGTCCAGTTCCAGGTCTTTCTCCGTTTTCTCCCAATTGAAAATCGCCAATAGATGCCACGCGCCAGACGCGTTCTCCAAATCCAGGCGCAGGAGGGACGGAGTAGGCGCGTCGAACCAATCCACCACGCGGGGACGTTGGCCAATGGGCGGCAAAATGGCTTGGGCAATTCTCAGGCGTTCCGGGGGGAGTTTGGTGAGGTCGTCAGAGAGCATGGTCAACCCACCAGAAAAAGCAATCGCTGTGGCCATAGCCCGAATCTCATCCACGGTGAGGTCCGTTTCGGGGCGGAGCAACAGGCAATCGGGATCGTTGAGCCACCAGCGGCAGTGGAGAAAGGCACGCGTGAGGGTGTTCTGGAGGGCATTACGGACAGAGGGCATGTTAGGCTCAGGCCTAAAGAGCGCTTTGTGGTTCCCCAGGGAGGGTGTCCAACTGGGATGGACATCAGCCCCAATTCGCATGGCGTCCACCAGGCCAATGGCCGGCCCCAACGGTGCGCCGCATCCCAGCAGAGTGACCTCCTCTCCCGCTGCTTCTCGAATAGCCTCCAGCCCCCGGCGCAAAACTTGTGCGCGTGTTTTAGTAGGATCCTGGTACCGGCCAGGGAGGGCCGCCGCGTAGAGAAAGTCGAGTTTGAGAAAGGAGAATCCCCATTCTTCCACGGCAGTTCGAACCACCTTTTGCACGCCTTCCAGCGCCCCGGGTTGGGTGATGTCCAAGGCACGGGTGAAGGCGTTCCATACGAAACCAGCGTTGACTGGCAATTTCCATCGGTTGCGCAAAAGCCAGGCACGGTGCTCCTTGGCCAGGTCAGATTTGGGATGGAGGATGAAGGGTGCCAGCCACAGTCCCGGCCTGAAACCGGCCTCTTTGATCTCATCCGCCAGCGGACGCACGCCTTCCGGGAAAGCGGGGTCGAAACTGAGCCAATCCCCAACTTCAGCTTGGTAACCATCGTCAATTTGGATCACATCCAAAGGAAGGCTTTCTTTGATTTCTTGGGCCGCGCCCAAATTAGCACGCACCTCCTCGGCAGTGATATCCTGATAATAATCGTACCAGGAGCACCAGCCGGTCGTGTTTTCCCTCGCCTCTGCCCTCACCCCCCGCCCCTCGCCCGAGGGGAGACGGGAGTCGGATTCCCTCTCCCTGTGGGACGCTGTGCGTGGCTTGGCAAGGGCTGGGGTGAGGGCAGAGAGACCATTCTCGCGCGTTACAGCTTCTACATAGGGAGCGAGAGGATCGGGAGAGTCAATATCCACAAATTGAACAGCGGCCCAATCCGTGGTCATCCTCGCGTCGGGGTCAAGGCGGGTCTGGTCACCATTAGCCCACAGGTATAAGGCTGGGTAAAGGGGATCGTCAAGGCGGGCTTTAAGCGTGCCAAAATGCTCCTTCTGAGAGAGATAACCGGCCAAAATTCCGCTGCGATGCTGGCGGTCTCCCAGCACGCCGAACATGTCGCTCACCAAATAACCCGGCTTTTTGGGGAGAGGTGTCCCCGCGTTGTACCACATGGGAGCGCCAAAAAATCCCAGCCGGGTCTGGCGGTAGATCTCATCGGCCCCATAGCTTCCGGTGTGCGACCAGGATTGCCACCCGTTGGAAAAAAAGGCCAACTCGCCCGGGGCGGGATGGGGACGCACCACGCCTTGCCCCTGGGGGATGATATTCCTGCGCAGGGTTATAGGCCCTGCTTCAGGAAGAAAGGTCTTTTTAGGAAAGAATCCCGCCCGGAGCATCTCAATTTTTCCAATCCAAACTGGCCTATCACCCCGATTTTCCAAACTTATTTTCCACAAAAACAAGGGATGCTCTTCCGCCAGGGCAAAGGTGAGCGTACTTCGAAGCCCGCAGCTTTCGGGAGCTAGTGTCAGTCTTAGTTGTTGCAAATCCCCGTGCGGCGAAGAGACACGCTCTGGGCCTGTGATTTGCGGGTCTTTAAAAGTTTTCAGGGCCTGGGCAGATTTTCGCCTCCAACCATGCCAAGTTCTTGGCGTCTGGTAGTGGAGGCGCATCTTTACGCCGTCCAGGTAGGGGGCATTCTCCTGGGTGCTGTACAGACTCCAGGCGGCGGTTTTTGTGTCAAGCGTGAATTGTAGGAAAGGGGTTTTAAGAATCATTCGGTGGGGGATGGCGTAAAGGTATCAGTGGGGGCCAACGTGTCTGTGGGAGCCAACGTGTTAGTGGGGATCAATGTATCGGTGGGTGTCGGTGTGTCGGTGGGCGTCAACGTATCCGTGGGGGTTCGTGTATTGGTGGGTGTCAGCGTTATGGAAGGTGTGAGGGTTGGCGTGTTGGTGTAAATGGAAGTGGGCGTGCCCGTTGCTGCGGGCATGGCCGTTGCCGTGGGTGTGTGTGTTGGAGAGGGAGTCAGTGTAGGTGTCGCTGAAGGAAAGGCGGTCAGGGTAGGCACATTGGGGACGTAAATTCTTTGCCCAACTCGAATGTAGGTTGAATAGCCAAGGCAATTGGCAGCTTGTAATTCCCGTACCGAAGTGCTAAAAGCGATACTCAGACTGTACAAGGTATCATCATCCTGGACGGTGTAGAATACCCAATTGGGGGGAGGGCCGCACTGGGGAGCAGGTTCGGTAGGTTCTATTCTGGGAACGTATAACGTTGAGCCCGCGCGTATCTGCGAGGAGAGCAAGCAATTGGCTTTGGCGAGCAAGTCTGGGGTGGTATGGTAAGTCTGGGCCAGGCTATCCAGCGTGTCGCCTACCTGGGTGGTGATTTTTACCCAACCAGAGGGATGGGAGCAGGTGGTGGGCCGGGAGGTGGTCGAAGGCTCCGGTGTGAGGCTTGGCTCGGGGAGCGGAGTCTCGTCCCCACCGGGCGAAGGGGTGACCTCTCCCCCAGGCGTCGACTCGGGCCGGGAGGTGGGCGTCGCGCTGGGGAGCGGGGAGACCTCCGGGGGGGGAGGGGTTTTCCCCTCTGCCAAGGAAATTGCCAAGCTGCCCAGAACTAGTCCCCCCGAAACGAGGGCGGTTAGTATTCCTGTGAATAGCTGCCGGTAAGCCTTCATTTTAATCCCTGTCGCCACTTGCCAAGGGAAGGAGTAAGCTAAATGTTGCCCCTACGTCTTCTTCGCTATCCGCCCAAATACGGCCTTGTTGGGCTTCTACGAGGGTTTTCACAATTGATAATTCTACCCCTTTTACCCCAACGCCCTCTATGCTGGCATGATTGTTATAGAGGTGTGAGAAGACGCGCGGCAATTCATCGGCGGGAATGCCTCCTCCCTGGTCCGCTATTTGAATGAGGGCAAATTCTTGTTCGCTTCTTACGTCGTAGTCTCTGGCCCTGATGAGGATTTCCCCTTCAGGATGCGTTGCGCTGCTGGCATTTTTGAGGAGGATGAGGAGTATTTGGTGCAGGCTGTCCTGGTCCATGTGCAAGTTGAGTTTTTTGTTGGTCAGGTCAACACGCATGGATATGCGCTTTTCTCGAATTTGGTCGCTGATTTCGGTGATGGAATGGTCAATGGCCTGGCTCAGATTCACCGCGCTTGGGGTAAGAGAGAGGGAGTCAATATCAATGGCGGCCTCTTCGATGACCGTATTCAACAGAACGCTTATGCGCTCAGCGGAGGCTCTGATGCGCTCTAAGAATTGTCTTTGTAAGGTACCTATAATGCCGATCGATTCCGCCAAGAGTATATCCGTGTAACCGACCATAGAAGAGAGCGGTTGCCGCAACTCCTGGGCTAAGGAGGAGACCGATTTTACTTGTGCTGGAGATAAAGACCTTGATTCATCAGATTGATGTTTGGCTTATACTAGCTTCTGATCAGCGTCTGCAAGAAGGTTTTTGAGACGGGCTATTTCTTCCAAGGCTAAAATAAGTTCGGCCTCTACTTGCTTATCCGTTTCTTCTGGCTCACGTTGATGTAATTTTTTTAGTTCTTCTTCTAATTCTTTTTTTTCTACTTCTAAGGTAGCAATTGTTTGGTGGGCTTTTTCTTGGGCTGCTTGAAGTTTGTCTAGTTTTTGGGCGGCATCATTGAAGGTTTCTTTTTGTCTTTGGAAAGAATTAACCTCGGCTTGGAGAGCCTGGGTGTGAGTTCTGGTTTCTTCTAATTCTTTTTGTGTTTTTTCTAATATCTTTTGGGTATTAGAAAGTTGCTTGCGCAACTCTGGCGTTTTTTTATCTCTAGAAAGTGTGCTTTGAACAGCTTCTGTAAAATTGTGAAGGTATTGTTGATCCTCCTTGTTCCAACTACGGTTTGAGTGAGGGGACAACAAAATTAACCCGAATTTTTTCTCTTCATCGAGAAGCCTCAGCGGGACGGCTAGCAAGTGCCCCACCCGCCCCAACAACAAGTGTTGACTCAAATTAAGAAAGTCTTGGGAAGTGCTGCTAGCGGGAAGGCGCAGCGATTGTTCTCGGCGGAGCGCGGTGGAAATCAGGGGAAGTTTGCTGCTGGCAATAGAAATCCTGCCCAGGGATTCTTCTCTAATCAAGTCGTACCCACATAAAATGTTTATCTTGCCCTCCGCATCAGGGGGGGAGATTAAAAGGCTCAAATCGGCCAGCATGATTTGTGAGCTTATGCGGGTGATATCTCGTTGTAGGTTTTCCTGGCTGACTTCCGGCGAGATGTTGAAAATGCCTTCTAGGATGTGGGGCTCCACGGTATATTGGCGGCGTTTGTGAATGAGGTCAGGCTTTTGTTGGGGGGAAGGCGGGGAGGGGGCCGGACTCACAGTGGGAGCAAAGCGTTGGGGGAGAGAAAACAGCAGTGGGTAGGCCGCCATTTGCGCCAAACGCACCATACCGGGAAAGTCCCCTTCCAACGAGGGTAAAATCAGGTGGAGAATGTGTCCCCCGGCCATTAGGCCCAGCATGGCCAGGCCGTACGCCCAAGCATTGGGACGGCGGATCACGGCCAAAACCCCGCCCAAAAGGAGTATGAACAGGGCGGCCGCCTCCCATACCAGATTTAGCCAAGTTGCATTAAAGGGGGTTTGGGTTGTTTGTGCCGACACCCAAACATAGTTGAAGATGACCAGGATAAGGGTAATTAACGCCAACAAGAGACTGGCCGCGTCGGCCGTTTTAAGTGGTTCCGGAAAACACCATAACCACACAATGAGTATGATGCCCAGCATGGTGGTGGCTCTATCCAGAATGGGGAGCAAGGCTTCTGGGGGCGTGACACCCTGCCAAACGAAGCCCGCGCCCAGGAAAAGCGCCACCCGGATGATCAACAGGACGAAGAGACCAATCACCATCCGCCGGCCTTGGGGAAAATCGCTTTGGCGCCAATTGCTCACCGCGCTTTGTAAGGCCCCGGCAACCGCAAAGGCAAGCACCAAGTGATAAGTAAGGTTGCCGGGCGGGGTGGTAAGGATAGTGAGAATTTGGTTGTATAGAGAACCCATGGTTGTTTTATCTCGATTTTTAATATGACATCAGCATAGTTAGATTATAGCATGGGTTTAGGCGTGGGCAAGTATGAGGGGGGAAAAAGGTAGGGCAAACGCATTTGGATGCCCAAAGGGAGAAGGGACAATCCCCTCTCCGCGTGGGATGCCCGGAGGGCACGCAGAGCGAGGGCTAGGGTGAGGGCAGCAATTCTAAAATGGGGATTTTCTTTAAGTGCATATTCTAGTAGAATAGACTTCGAGGCCAAAATCAATCATTCCTAACCAA
This sequence comes from Chloroflexota bacterium, assembly GCA_018263575.1. Classification (GTDB taxonomy): domain Bacteria; phylum Chloroflexota; class Anaerolineae; order Anaerolineales; family UBA11858; genus B10-G9. The sequence goes on from JAANWX010000108.1 coordinate 16,020, forward strand.
AAAGGATTACCATTATGCTCATCACCTTAGTCTCACGCGCGAGACGTAACCACGGACTAGAACACGCCACCATGAACTTCTTGAACTCACGGCATCCAGGCCAAACCTTTGCCGGACACGCCGACTGGCACGGTTTCTGGATTATGGGAGAAATCTCCACTGAAGAGCTTAGCGAGGTGGTCAAAAAAGCCCTTCAAGCCTTACGAGGGGGAAAGCGGGAGCTGGCGATTCATACCAATTGTGGCACGAACCTGGTCGCGTCGGGGACGATGGCCGGGTTGGCGGGGGCAATCGGGATGATGGGCGTGGGCGACAAACCGCGCCAAAAGCTAGAACGCATCCCCCGGGTGGCGGCTCTGGCCACGCTGGCTTTAATGGCTTCCCGCCCCTTAGGCCCTCTCCTCCAGAAATACGTCACCACCACCGGCGACCCGCGAAAGCTGGAAGTGGTCAACATCTCCCGCCACAAACGGGGAAATGTGACCGCTCACCGCATCACCACCCAGGGCTGATATGAGCAAAACCAAACCCACCATTTATCTCTTTTACGGAGATGACGAATACGCCCTGCAGGGGGCGGCCAACATGCTCAAGGCCAAAGTGGCCCAATCGGGCAGCGTGGATATGAACGTCACCACGCTGGATGGGAGCACCACCACCCTCGAAAAATTGACCTCCATCACCCACGTCATGCCTTTTTTGGCCGAAAGGCGAGCGGTCATTTTAGTCAACCCCCTGGCGTTGTCGAAGGGCAGCGGGCAGAGGAAGAAATTCTTATCCGCCTTGGAAACTATTCCTCCCTCGACCGCTTGCATGTTGAAGGTCGAGCGTGACCTGAAACCCAGCCATTGGCTCCTTAAATGGGCCAGGGAACAAGGAGGACGGGTTTTTGTGAAAGCCTATCCTCTTCCCAAAGGCCATAACATGACCAGGTGGATACAAGACAAGGCCCGCGAGTCAGGCGGGGAATTTTCACGCCAGGGAGCGGCCCGGCTGGCGGTTTTGGTCAACGAAAACCCCCGCATGGCGGCCAAGGAGATCGAAAAACTCCTCGCCTATGCGAATTACGAGCGTCCCGTGACCGCAGAGGACGTTGACGCCCTTACCCCCGACGTCCGCCCCGGCGACGTTTTTGCCATGGTGGACGCCATCGGCTACAGAAACAGCGAAAAAGCCACCCGCATGCTCCACCGCCTGCTAGCAGAAAGCCACCCCCTCCAACTTTATGGTATGATTATTCGCCAATTCCGCCTTCTCATCCAAGTTCGAGAAGAATTAGACAAAAATCCCCGCGCCAACTACCAAGATATTGCCAAGAAAATGGGAAGCCACCCTTACCCTATCAAAAAAATCATCCCGCAAACCCGCTTCTTCACCCTCAAAAGCTTGGAAAAAATATACCACCAACTCCTGGAAACCGACGAAGATATAAAAACCGGAAAAATCGAGCCAACCCTGGCCATGGATATTCTAATTGCGGAGCTGACGGGGTGAGGGGGCAGAGGGTACCGAGGAGGCAGAAGAGACAGAGGCTGCAAAAAACATCGCCGCCATCCAACATCCAACATCTAACTTCCAACGTCCAATATCTAATACCCAATATCCAATATCAAGCTGACCAACTAACAAACCACCCAACTAACCAATGCTAAAACCTGTTAACAAAATCACCCTAGACAACGGCTTACAAATCATGCTCAAAGAAATTCACACCGCGCCAATCATCAGTCATTGGCTTTGGTATCGGGTCGGCTCTCGTGACGAAATACCAGGCAAAACCGGAATTTCCCATTGGGTCGAACATCTCCAATTCAAAGGCACCCCCCAATTCCCGGCCAAGGAAACCGAAAAGGCCGTGGCGCGGACGGGCGGAATGTGGAACGCCCTCACCTACCTGGACTGGACCACCTACTACGAGACCATGCCAGCCGACAAAATTGACCTTGCCCTGCAATTAGAGGCCGACCGCATGGTAAACGGCGACTATAAGCCTGACGAGGTCGAGTCAGAGCGCACGGTGGTCCTATCCGAGCGGCAGGGGCGGGAAAATAGCCCCAGTTTTCTGCTCGGAGAAGCTGTCCGAGCGGCGGCCTTTCGCGTTCACGCTTACCACCACGAAGTCATCGGCGACACCGCCGACCTGAAAACCATGGGGCGCGACGACCTCTACAACCACTACCGCACATTCTACCGCCCCAACAACGCCATACTCACCATGGCCGGAGATTTTGAGACCGAAACCATCCTCGAGCGCATTCAGCAGCTTTATGCCGCCCACCCAGCGGGGGAGGAGCCGCCCCGTCCCCAGCGCGCCGAACCACCCCCACGCGGGGAGCATTCCCTCACCGTGGAAGGCCCCGGCGAAACCACCCTGGTCGAAGTCGTTTACCACGCCCCGCCCGCCGCCCATCCCGACTTCTTCCCCCTCCTCGTCCTTGACAGCCTCCTCTCTGGCCCCAGCGGCCTCAACCTCTTTGGAGGAGGAGGAATCTCCAACCATACCTCCCGCCTCTACACCGCCATGGTTGAGGAAAAGAACGTCGCCGTGGACATTATGGGCGGTCTCCCCGCTACCATAGACCCTTTCCTCTACAGCCTGCATCTCATCGTTCATCCCCAAAAAACGGTTGAAAAGGCGCTGGCCGTCATGGATGGAGAAATCCACCGCCTTCAAGATGCGCCCCCCACTCAGCAAGAGATAGACCGCGCCGTAAAACAATCCCGCGCCCTCTTTGCCTACGGAGGAGAGAGCATCACTAACCAGGCTTTCTGGCTGGGATTTTCCGAAATGTTCGCCTCCTACGAATGGGTCACAAAATACATAGACCGTTTGGCCGCCGTCACCCCCGAAGACGTTCAGCGCATCGCCCAAACCTATTTACGGCCCCAAAATCGGGTCGTCGGCACCTATTTGCCCCGCAACGGGAAAACAAGATCATGAATCAACCAACCTACGCCTCACTCAAGAAATCCTCCCTCCCCGGCCCCGATGACATCACCCGTACCCAGCTTCCCAACGGCATCACAATCCTCGTCCGCCCCAACTTCAACTCCATGTCTGTGTCTGTTACCGGCTATCTCCATGCCGGCAGCTTATACGAACCGGATGAAAAACTGGGACTGGCAGATTTCACCTCCTCTTGTCTGATGCGCGGCACGAAACAAGGCAGTTTTCAGGAAATTTACGAAAAACTGGAATCCATAGGGGCCACCGTGGGCTTTAACAGCGGCTCGCATACGGCTGGCTTCGGGGCCAAATCACTGGTCGACGATTTCGATACCCTCCTGGAAATTCTCTCCCAAGCCCTGCGCGAACCCACATTCCCGGCCCAACCCGTGGAAATCGTCCGCTCCCAACTCCTGACCGGCCTCGCCATGCGCGCCCAAAACACCAGCGAAATGGCCTCCCTGCTTTTCGACGGCCTCGTTTACCAGGGACATCCCTACAGCAAACCGGGGGATGGCTATCCCGAAACCATCATGGCCATTCGAAGGGAAGATTTACAAGATTTCCACGCCCGCCACTACGGGCCGAGGGGGATGGTGATAGCCGTTGTGGGAGCAGTCTCCCCAAACCGGGCCATTGACCGGGTCAGCGCCGTTCTGGGGGATTGGTCTACTCCCCACCAGCCCGAGGTGGTCACCGTTCCCCCTGCACCCACCCTGGGGAAGATCACCCGCGAACACGCTCCCCTCCCTGAGAAAAGCCAAACCGACCTAGTCCTAGGCGTGGCGGGGCCTACGCGCTCCTCCCCAGACTACGTCCCCGCAAAAGTAGGCAACAGCGTGCTGGGGCAATTCGGGATGATGGGGCGCATAGGTGAATCCGTGCGCAACAAAGCCGGCTTGGCCTATTATGCCTACAGCTCTGTAAGCAGCAGCATTGGCCCTGGGCCGTGGTTCGTTAACGCCGGGGTCGATCCCCAGAACGTAGAAAAAGCCATCACCCTCATTAAAGCTGAAGTCGAACGCTTTGTTGGAGAACGTGTCTCCGTCGATGAATTGAAGGATAGTAAATCCAGCTACATTGGAAAACTTCCCCTGGCCTTGCAATCCAACGCGGGGGTAGCCGGCGCGCTCCTCACCCTCGAGCGCCACAATTTGGGGTTAGACTATTACCAACGCTACGAGGAGATGATCCAAGAAGTCACCCCGCAAACAGCCCTCGACGCGGCCCAAAAATACCTTGACCTAGAGCGCTTTGTGATTGCCACCGCCGGGCCGGAATAGGATAAAAACCCTCTCCTCTAACTTTCTGCATCTTTTACCCCCTATGAATCTTTCCACCGGAGTCGACTTAATTGAAATCGAGCGCATCCGCCAGGCCATTGACCGCCACGGCGAGCGTTTTCTGGACAGAATCTTTACCCCCAGGGAACAAGCCCAAACAGGAGGCCATCCCGCCAATTTCGCCATCCGTTTCGCGGCCAAAGAAGCGGCCTCCAAAGCCCTTGGCACGGGCATAGGCAAAGTGCGCTGGCGCGATATTGAGGTTGTTTCCCTCCCCAGCGGGCAGCCGACCCTGGAACTGCATGGAAACGCCAAAAAAGTGGCCGACTATCTTGGCTATCAAACCTGGTCGGTCAGCCTCAGCCACTCCCGTGAGATGGCGGTGGCGGTGGTGGTTGTAATCGGTTGAATCGACTCTGAGGCGAAGGCCACTTCCCATTGTATAATTTGGATTATAATAATCTGTATTATATAAATGGAGGCAAGGGGAAAGGATTCACAAAACCAGCAACCCAGGCAGCAAGAAAGTCTGGCGCATTGTTGGTATCGCTAAGTAAGTCTTTGAAAGTTCCTATATAACTTTCAGACTACGTCACTTTATTTCGATGTGCGCAGCGTCTCCCGACCGCGCACCTGAAGTGACCGAAGGTCTTCCCTCTTGGGAAAAAATGTGGCTCAATTACCTGGAGACCTGCGGTCAGGACTAGATGGCTGGTCAGGATGCCGAAGGCATGCTACGCAACACAGCCATATCTCGGTTCTTGAGGACATAATTCTATAAAGATACTTTTGCATACCTACTTAGATATGCTGGATACTTAATAATCTATCATACCCGGCCAGGTCAGGGTGGATGTGGACGTCCGCGGCGGGGAATGCCGTTTGGGCGAGACGCTTGGCCTCCCGCCTGTGGGAAGAGTCGATTTCCAGGAGGAGGATTCCCCCCGGCGTCAGGTGGCGCGGGGACTGTTTGAGCAGGGTTCGGATCAGGCGCAATCCCTCCGGGCCGCCATCCAGGGCCAAGGTTGGCTCCCGCCCGTAAACGTCCAGGGTTCTTAAGGTGGGGGTGGGGATGTAGGGCAGGTTGGCGCAGATGAGGTCAAAATCCCCCTCGAGGCAGTTCATTAAATTTCCCCCCACAAAAGAAATTCGAGATTCTACGCCGTGTTTGTGGGCGTTTTTTTCTGCGACATCGAGTGCTTCGGGGGAAATATCGGTGGCCGTGACGTGGGCGTCAGGGACGTGAGCGGCCAAAGTGACGGCTATGCAGCCTGCCCCGGTTCCGATATCGGCACAGCGGCGGCGGGTGGGGTGCTGGCGCAGCCATGCGAGGGCTTTTTCGACCAGCAACTCGGTCTCAGGACGGGGGATGAGCACATCAGGGGTGAGGGTGAAATCCAGTTTATAAAATTCCCACCGGCCAAGCACATAAGGGAGCGGGACGCCGTTTTCCAGCCGGTCTAGGGCACGGTCGATGTCTTGGCGTTGCTGGGCGGTGAGGGCGGGGTCGGGATGGGCCAGAATCCAAGACCGCCGCTGACCAAGAATGTGGCTCAACAAAACTTGGGCATCCAGGTAGGGAGTTTCGCTGAGCGCGGCCAGGCGGCGGCGGATGGTTTGGAGAAAGGTTTGGGAGTTAGTGAGTTGCAAGTTTGTGAGTTTGCGAGTTTGCGAGTTTGCGAGTTGCGAGTTGCACGTGGCAAGGGGCAGGTGGCAAGTAGCCTCATCACCTCGTCAGCTTAGTCCAATCCCGCTTCTGCCAGGCGAGCGGCTTCGTCTTCGGTGGCCAATTCTTCGATGAATTCTTCGATTTCGCCGTCCAAGATACCAGAAAGGTTATAGGAAGAATAGTTGATGCGGTGGTCGGTTACCCGCGATTGGGGGAAATTGTAGGTGCGGATTTTTTCGGAGCGCCCCCCACTCCCGACCTGGGAGCGGCGCATAGCGTCTTGCTCTTCGCGGCGTTTGGTCTCCTCAATCTCGTAAAGCCTGGCCCTGAGGATGCTCATCGCCCTGGCGCGGTTCTGGGCTTGGGAGCGCTCATCTTGGCATTGAATGACCATGCCCGTTGGCTCGTGTGTCAGACGAATGGCGGTAGAGTTTTTTTGAACGCTTTGTCCACCCGGCCCGCCAGCTTTGAAGACATCCATTTGAATGTCATTAGGGTTAATGTCTATTTCCACATCATCTACCTCAGCCAGGACGGCCACGGTGGCGGTGGAGGTGTGTATCCGCCCCTGGGACTCGGTTTCGGGGACACGCTGCACGCGGTGAACGCCGGTCTCGTATTTGAGGCGGGAAAATGCTCCCTGACCTTTGATGAGGGCCGAGATTTCTTTAACCCCTCCCACACCGGTCTCGTGCATGGACATAATCTCCACTTTCCAGCCTTGGGTTTCGGCGTAGCGCTTATACATGCGGAACAAATCCCCACCAAAAAGGCCAGCCTCATCCCCCCCGGCCCCGGCGCGAATTTCGATGATCACGTTCCGGCTGTCCCGGGGATCTTTAGGAATGAGGTGCTTTTTAATGCTCTTTTCTAAGCGCTCAATTTGGCTTTCCAGGCTTTCGACTTCCATCTCCGCTAACTCGCGCATATCGGCATCTTCAACATCCAAGAGTGTGCGCGCGTCTTCTACCTGTTGGAGGGCGTCCTTATATTCTCGTATTTTTTCAATGAGAGGATCCAGGTCAGACTTTTCTTTGCCCAGTTCCGCGGCAAGCTTATAGTCTTCTCCCACTTCGAGCAGACCCTGGTTGATTTCTTGGTATCTTTCTTCAATTCCAGATAATTTTTCAAGAAGCATAGTGATTTTTCAGTATAGTATATAGTCGAGTAAATTCAATTACCAGAAGATTATACCATTCGCCATTAGAATGAGAACATAGGTTTGGCTATTCGATGCTTTTCGTAATTAACTCCCCCGCTCGAAACCCCTCCCCGGGGTGTTTTGGCCTGCGAGGCACGCCCGAAGATCGCGGAGCCACACGGTGTTGCCCAAGGGCATGGGGTACGGGCTTTCGAGCGGTAAGGGGCTTGTGCAGCAATTCTAAATTTGATCCTACTGGTGATAAAAGTAGTCGAGATTTTCGCGAAGCCACACGGTGTGCACCCATTTGGTGTACCCGAAGGGGTACCATATCTCGCAGTTGCGGGGTCACGGTGTGCGCCCTTGGTGTAGAAACCCCGACTACGTATACTTCATATTTAGGATTCCTGATGCTAAATTAACTTCCTTGCAATTTACGATAAAACAGTTTATAATTCATGGTATGAGAACTTCCAAGCGGTTTCTTTTCCTATTTATTATTGTTTTGGTCTTGGGTATAGGGGCGAGTGGCGCACATGCCCAAACCGGAGAAAGCCGCTACTTTCCTGAAACAGGTCACTGGGTTGAGGGGGAATTCTTAATAAAGTATGAGGGCACAAAAGACGCTGAACTAGTTTATGGAAACCCCACCACGGAAAGGTTCTTGGATAGTGTCAACGGCATCGATGTCCAATATTTCGAGCGCGCTCGTTTTGAACTTCATCCTAATCAGTTCCCCTTAGTACAACTAACTCCTCTAGGCGAACTCATGTACGAACCTGGAAACGCTTTCTCGCCTCCACCTACTACCCAGGCATGTAAAAGATTTAAAAGTGATGGCCCCCAAGTATGCTTGGATTTTTTAGAGTTTTTCGAAGCTCATGGCGGCGTTGCCCAATTCGGATATCCAATTTCAACATTCGAAATGCGTAATGAGCGCATTGTACAGTATTTCCAGAGAGCTCGTTTCGAATGGCACCCTGAAAACTCTCCGGGGCAACAAGTTGTGCTTTCTAATTTGGGGTTGAGTTATTTTCTCTTCCGAGGTGAGAGCTTGGAATTTTTAAAACCTTCGGACTTTATCCCCCAGATGGCTACGAGTGCTTTGAAGCTTCACGCCTTCCCTCAAAAGCCACTTCTTCCTACCTCAGGCCATCAGACATTTTACATCATTGTCAAAGACCAATATTCCCAACCTGTCGCGGGAGCTGCAGTCACTGGTCTAGTCATTTTGCCTGATGGTCAAGAATTACCTCTGCCACGGCAAACGTCCAATGAAAAAGGTTTAGTTATCACCTCTCCAATCTTAATTTCTACACACGACACAGGGGTAGCCGAAGTCATCATCCATGTGGAATTCAACGGCATAGAAAAACAAACGGGAACATCTTTCCACATTTGGTAAGGGGGAAAGCTCATCCGCGCATTTGATCCAGCAATTGTTGGTATTGCTCCAAATTTGGGGGACGGAAATCAATGATCTTCGAGATAGCTTCAATGGCCAGTGTTTTTTGCCCACTATCTAGTAATAATTCTCCTAAAGTGTCTAGTTCAGCAATAGCTTCTTCGATCCGCCCTTGGTTTTCATAGGCCATCGCCAAATGTCTTCGAAGAGCGGGCTTGCGGGGCATTTCCTCTCGTAATTGCTCCAATACATCGATTACCTTAGCGTGTTCGGATTTGTTCTCCCAATATGCAACACAGCGTTGGAGTTCATCTTCTGCCTGGCCATCTTTCCCTAAGCGATACCTTAAACTGATAATGTTCAGGCAGGCTTTCTCATCACCGGGAAGAATGGTGTAAATTTGTTCGAATATCTCAAGCGCTGACTCCCATTCCAGCCGCTGGATATCAATATCGGCTAGACGATGCAAAATTCGTGCTTGCCAATCTGCTTCTTTGTGATATTTTTCCACCAGCCTCGAGGCTTTTGCGTAAGATTCCCGCGCGTTATCTAGCTCTGCTAAGCTGTAAAACACTTCGGCCAAGCTGATATGCTCTTCAATAGCTTTATCAATATGTCCATACTCGACAAGCAAGTTGATCAAGCGCTGGCGAACATCAATATCCATTGGCGATAATTCAACTACCTTATTAAGCATGGAGATTGCTCGCTCAGTCTTCCCTTGAACCCCATACGTGTCCGCGACCATCAAATATTTCTTAATAGCATTTGGCACTTGGTCTTTTTTCAACAATAAATCGCCTATTGAGATATGCAAGGGCAAATATTGTGGAGCAAGTTCTAGAGCATAGAAGGCTTTTTCCATAGCCGCTCCAAAAAGCCCCTTTCGAGCTAAGCGTTGGATATTTGTGAGAGCATCCATAACCTGATTACTATGTGTTTCCAACAAAGCTTCTGCCAGGGGATAAATTCTTCCTCTGATCTATTTTGGCTGAATTGCTCTCTCATATCTTCTAAGTGTTCTTTCCAGTTAGGACGCAGTAAGATATTGTCAACATTTCCACATAGTTGCTCCTGCTTCTCTTGATCTTCTTCTTTTTCTTGAGCGTCTATTAGCGGATCGTAGAACTGATGTAAATCAATCTCCTGGCTTTCTCCTAAAAGGCTGGCATCCGCTAGCTTTAAAGCCTCAAGATACTCTATACTGGCTTCCGACCAACGCTCTCCTGTAGTAAGCGCCTTACCCATAAGCAATCGAGCTCCTAAAGCAAAGTCAGCATGAGAGACAGACTTCCGTAAGCTCTTCAAGGCCATTCCGGTTTGGTCTAGTTCCAGGTATAAATATCCCAAGTTATAATGAGCAGCCGGGTGATCTAACCCTGTGTTAATAGCCTCTTTGAGCTCTGCGGCAGCTTGTTGAAAATTTCTTTGCGTCTGGTTTTGGATGGCTTGGCTTACGTGCATGAGCAAGCGCGTGTGAGAGCCTTTCTTGGCATTCACCCCCCCACTTCCCTTTAAAATTGATGCCAAATTCCTATCTTCCCGGTTTGGTGTATCATCTTCGGTATCTTCGAAAATAACCTGAGCTAAAAGAGAAAGGGCGAGTTGCCGAGTCTCTTCGACTGGAGAAAGACCTGTCTCTTGCCCTTCCTGCCCAGAAGTTGCTACGAGTTGCGGTTTTTGGTCTTCTTCGAAGGGGCCTGTGCCTCCATGCGGCCGGGCCGGCTTGGGAAGCATCATGCCACGTTGTACTAAACTCACAGCCCGCTTGACCTTCTTATTCTCGGGCGCAATTCTCATGGCGCGTTCAATAGCCTGCTGCCCTTGCTGCTTTTTTCCTGCATGCTGCAATAAGCTGGCCACAATGAGATATTCACTAGCCGCTTTTGAGCTTTGACCTATTTGTTCATACACAACAGCTAGGCGAGCATGCGCCCGCAAATGTTCAGGGTGTGCGCCTACCGCCAGAGTCCAATTTTCAATGGCCTTTTTGACATCTTTGCGCTTTAAATGTAATTCAGCCGCCTGAGCTGCTGAAGAAGCCGCCTTTTGGTCATCGCCAAGGCGTTCATGTAAAATGGCTTTCTTTTCGAAAGATACCGGGTCCTCTGGAGATAATTCCGCAGCCCGCGCGTAATGCTCGAGGGCCTCTGCATACTCCCGCATCTCAAATAAGGCCAGGCCCAAGCTGGTTAACGCTTTCACATCATTAGGGCGCTCATCCAAAGCTTGTTGATAATAAGCCGTCGCCCGACTCCAATCCTGGTCCCAGGCAGCAGAATGTCCTTGCTCAAGTGCTTCTTGATAACGTTTTTCTTGTCCAGTCATAAACGCTAACTCTCTTTATACACAGGATTCCAAAGATCCCCAATTCGAGCCACAGCGGGCATCTGTCACAAGGGGAACGTCTAATTGATAGGCCGATTCCATCGTAGAGCGTACCAAGCGAACGGTCTCACCCACTTCCTCTGAGGGAGATTCTAACACTAATTCATCGTGAACCTGGAGCAAAATTCTCGCCGAAAGAGTGCTTGCTGATAAGGCCTTGCCAACATGCAGCATGGCCAACTTCATTATATCCGCCGCCGTTCCCTGAACGGGAGCATTAATTGCCTCTCGCTCCTCTCGCCGGCGAACGTTATAATTCGAGGAGGTCTGCAAGCGCGGGAAATATCGCCGCCGCCCTAGCATAGTTTCCACATAACCTTCTTCTTTTGCCTGTTCCCGCATGGAGTCCAGAAATCGTTTGACGCCGGGGAAACGCTCAAAATAGGCTTGCACAAAATCTTCCGCCTCTGCTAAGGTCAACTCTGTCGTCTGGGTCAAGCCATAGGGACTCATCCCATAAACCAACCCAAAATTGATTGCTTTGGCATGGCGGCGTTGATCTTTGCTCACCTCTTCTAAGGGAACGTTAAAAATAGCTGAAGCTGTAGCAGCGTGAATATCCTGTCCAGCCTTGAAAGCGTGCAGCATGGCCTCATCTTGGGCCATGTGGGCCACCACCCGCAACTCAATTTGTGAATAGTCGATGGCAATCAACGTCCATCCCGGAGAAGCCACAAAAGCTTTCCGTACCTGCCGCCCCATTTCCGTGCGAATGGGAATATTTTGTAAATTAGGGTCAGAGGAAGCGATGCGCCCCGTCACCGTCCCCGCCTGGTTATAGGAGGTGTGTACGCGCTTGGTGCTGGGGTGAACTTGTTCCAGAAGCGCGTCCACATAGGTCGATTTTAATTTCGCCAATTCACGATATTCCAAAACCCAGGCCGGAACCGGATGCTGGCCCAGCATCCCTTCTAACACGCTGGCCGCGGTGGAATAATAACCGCTCTTTGTCTTTTTGGTTCTATCCGGCGGCTTGAGGCCCAAGGTAGAGAACAGCGCCTCAGAAAGCTGTTGCGGGGAGTTCAAATTAAAATCTTCCCCAACAGCGTTCACAACCTGGCGCTCTTTTTCGGCCAACCTTAGTTCCAGGCGAGAGGACATTTCCCGCAAGAAATCCTGGTCTAATCCAATCCCATTCATCTCCATTTTTGCTAGAATAGGAATAATGGGCATTTCAATTTCATCAAAGAGCTGCCGAGAGCTTACCCTCTCCAATTCTTTCTCCAAGATGGGTTTGAGACGAAAAACGACCACCGCATCATCGGCCGCGTAAGCTGCTGCATCCTTAATAGGCACCTCGGCCATGGTGATTTGGCTTTTCCCTTTCCCTATCAAATCCTCTATCTTCGTCATCTGGTGATTTAAACGCACCCAGGCCAATTTCTTTAAGCCCAAATTTCGAGAATCAGGATTCACCACCCACTCCGCCAGCATAGTATCGAAACCCAGGGGGGAAACCTCAAGTCCCTGGCGTGCTAAAACCACGTAATCGTATTTAATATTATGGCCAATTTTGGGAATATTGGGGTCGGTTAACGGGGGCCGCAAAGCCTCCAGGACATCCCCCATGGGGAGTTGCTCACCCAAGCCCGGCTTATGCCCCACGGGAATATAATAGCCTTGATCTTCCTCGACAGCCAAAGAGATGCCCACGAAATCAGCCATCATCTGGTCAGTGGAGGTCGTTTCCGTGTCAACGGCAATCACCTCCGCGGACCGCAAGCGCTTGGCCAGAGCCGCTAAACCAGCCGCCGTATCGATAATCTTCACCCGAAGGCCGTCTTCCTCTCGCAGGTCATCCCCTGCCGCAGCTTCCTGGGCTGGGGCGGCTTTCTCGTCCCCAAAAAGGAAGAGCTGCTCCCCCCTAACACGCTTGCCGTAGACCCCCTCGAGCGTATCCAGGCGCTTTAACAGAGAGTGAAACTCAAGCTCGCGGAACAAATCTCGCACCTTTTGGGGGTCAAACTTATCGGGCTGGGCGCGTTCCAAATCAATGGCTACCGACAAATCGGTCACAATTTTGGCCAATTTCTGGCTCAAATAAGCGTCTTCTCGGCCTTCTTTCAACTTATTCCTAAAACGAGACTTGACTTCTTCTATGTGCTCATAAACCTTATCCAGCGTTCCATACTTCTCCAGAAGCGAGGTGGCCGTTTTCTCCCCCACACCATAAACGCCAGGAATATTGTCAGAGCGGTCGCCCATCATGGCCTTTAAATCAACCACTTGTTCTGGCCAAACCCCCATCTTCTTCTTCACGTCCTCTCGAAAATAATCCCTGGCATCCGATATGGAGCGTTGGGGTAAATTGACACTCGTGCGCTCATCGACCAATTGCAGCAAATCCTTATCTCCGGTAATGATTTTCACCATCAAGCCCTGCTCGCCCGCCCACGTTGACAAACTCCCCAAAACATCATCCGCTTCATACCCCTCCATCTCTACCCGAGGGATATTGAAAGTATCCACTAATTCCCGCATGCGTTCAATCTGGGGACGGAGGTCTTCGGGCATTTTTTCACGCGTGGCCTTATACTCCGGATAAATCTCATCCCGAAAGGTTTTTCCGGTATCAAATACCACTGCCAAAAAATCCGGACGTTCCTTCTCTAAAATGCGCAACAAAGCACTTGTGAAGCCGTATACGCCAGCCGTTGGTTCCCCGGCACTGGTCAACCACCGTCCGGTAGCCGTCCCCCCGCTGGTCAGGGCATAATAGGAACGATAGGCCAAAGCGTGTCCATCAATGAGATATAAAGTTGAAGGCATAGGGTTAAATATCCTTTACGCTCCCCTGAAATTGACGTGTTTTATCAATGAACCCCCGTATGAGGGACATCGGCAGAGGTTTTCGCCCATTGACCATCAAATATCCAGGCGCCCAAAATGCCCCTGAAGGGTTTTCACGTGCCAATCGCGGAAAATCTTTAAATATTCGCTCCGAGGTATGTTGGCGTAACTGGCTCATCATACGCTCAGGAGCCATCTTGGGACGAACAGCCATAATCCACTGTAAATAATTCGGGCGCACCGCCAAATGCTCTAACCGCCACCCAAAAGCTAAACTCAACTCTTTCAGCCACGCGTCAAGCTCCCGGGCCAAATCTCCCACCAGGCGATGGCGGGGGAGACGTGGGATGAGCACGCAAACATAAGTCAGGTTTTGCAAGGCAGGGATGGGGGATTCGAGTTCAGAGAGTGCTAGGTCAAGCTCATCACGAGCGGGGGGAGATTCCACGTCCGGCTCGGGGGGATGTGTCACCGTCCCGGCCCGCGCGCGGGGCTGCTCCGGGAGGGTGGTGGCCGTCTGTGGTGGGGGGGGCATCTCCTCTGCCGGGACAGAATCCACCACTTCTATTTCCGGCTCTTGCTGGGGTTCCGCCTTCGTCTGCGGGGACGGGGATTCTTGCGGAGCGAGTTCTATCTCTCCCGTGGCATCTGAGGGCGGCATATTCAACTCGGCCAAAAGGGCAGCAAAGGCCTCCGAACTAGTGCCTTCATCTGGGTCACCCAAGGGGAGATTCAGGGGCTGGGAGTCGGCGTTTCCCGCGTTAGGTTTTTCCGCTGGGATATTTGCCAAACTCCTGGCCAACTCCCCCGCTTGAGTTCGAATCTTGCTAAAGGGCACTTCTGTTTCGAAAGCTAAGGCCAAAACAAACTGAGCGCCCAAACTGGTAGCGTAGATAATATATTCGGCGTTGGTTTCTTCTAAGCCAATAAATCGTGATAAATCGCTCTCTCCATCGTGTCCCCAATAATGAGCAATTTTTTGAACGAGTTCATCGGCCGCGGGCTGTGATAATTGCCCGGCATAGGCCCACATCTTTTTACCCCGAATGATAAGGGCGGCCTGGGCGGCCGTCTCGAGTGACAGGCGGGTCAGGTGCTGGGCCGTGCGGTCCACATCCTGGAGCCAAACGGGAACTTCCTCCGTCCGGCGGGCGGTCGGGCCATCCCCTTCCTTCCCTTTGGCGACACCTGATGGCGACAAGATCTCTCCCACCGCCTCCAAAAAATCGGGAAGGTAAAAAGGTTTCCCCAGACAAGCATCAGGTTTCAGTTCAGGGAAGTCGGATGGTGAAAATGGTTCAGGAGAAATGAGGATGATTTTTATATCGGTCCGCTCTGCCCGCAGCCCTTTGACCACCTCTGAGAGAGGAATATCAACCTCGTCATCCACCACAGCCAGCGCATACTCCTTTTGCAGAACTTCTTTAAAAGCCTGCTTAGCGTCCGGAGCTATTGTTGGCTGAAAACGCTCATCCTCCTCGAGCACTTGCCGGATAAGCTCACCAAACGAGGTTGTGGGGGTGATCACCAGGATATTCATACTTCCAGTTTATCACGGTATGCCGAGCCTATCAAGGAAAACTTTCTTCACATATCCCACATATCCTCTTCACAACTTCTTCATAACTTTGTTCTATCATGGAGGCAACTCAGGGATAACCGCCCTGAATAAGAAAATAGATTTTGGAATAGAATTTAGTTATAAAGGAGATTTACAATGAAAAACCTACTACTCATACTCACTGGTGTTGGAATCGCCGTTGTCGCCCTGGCCGGAGTGGGCTTTGCGTTTGCGCAAGGTGATACTCCTCCCGAATTCCCTCCCATAAACCCTGAAGGCTTTGGTGAATGGGGACGAGGACGCGGCCTGGGGATGCGCGGAAACATAGAAGATAGCCCCCTCCACGATGTGATGAGCGCAGCCATCGCTGATGCTTTTGGCCTCACCGTTGAAGAGCTGGACGCCATGCACGAGAATGGCGAAACGCTCTGGACGTGGGCCGAAGCTCAGGGCCTCACAGTGGAAGAGTTCCAGGTCAAAATGCTCGAAGCCCGTCAAAACGCCCTCCAACAGGCCGTTGATGATGGCACAATCACCCAGGAACAAGCCGACCAGATGGCCAGCCGCCAAGGCGGCCCCGGCGTTGGACGGCCAGGACGTGAACCGGGAATGTTCGGCGGGGAAGCCAGCCCTCTGCATGACGCGATGAGCGCCGCTATCGCCGATGCCTTCGGGTTGACCGTGGAAGAGTTGGACGCCATGCACGAGAACGGCGAAACGCTCTGGACATGGGCCGAAAGCCAAGGCCTCACAGTGGAAGAGTTCCAGGTCAAAATGCTCGAAGCCCGTCAAAACGCCCTCCAACAGGCCGTTGATGATGGCACAATCACCCAAGAACAAGCTGACCAAATGCTCGAGCACCAGGGTGGCCCCGGTTTTGGCGGACAAACCCCCGGCGCAGGCCCTTGCCAAGAGGGAGATTTCTCTCCTCAAGGTATGCCCCACGGTGGACGCGGTGGAGGCGGGCGAGGTAAATGGTAAACTAACCTTGTCATAGCGCAT
The DNA here is from genome assembly GCA_018263575.1 of Chloroflexota bacterium. GTDB lineage: Bacteria > Chloroflexota > Anaerolineae > Anaerolineales > UBA11858 > B10-G9. The sequence continues at coordinate 32,206 of JAANWX010000108.1, forward strand.
TATCTAAGTACTTGATGCAGCGCTACGTTGAGAAAGTGGGCAGTGTGATACACGCTGTCCACTTTTTTCGGTATAATGCCACTTGCCACTTGCCACTTGCCACTTGCCTCTTGCCCCTCGCTCCCCATCCCACACCACCTATGTCCACCATTCTTATCATCGAAGACGAACCAGAACTAGTCAGAGTCCTCCGCTCCTACCTGGAAAAGGAGAATTTCGAGGTGTTGAAGGCCTACCGGGGAGATACCGGCCTCAAGCTTTGGGAGCAAGAAAAGCCTGACCTTGTCCTCCTCGACCTGAACCTGCCGGGGATGAACGGCCTCGACGTGGCCCGTAAAATTCGCCGTAAGTCCCAAACCCCCATCATCATGGTCACCGCTCGCGTCGAGGAAATGGATCAATTGATCGGCCTGGAGTTGGGCGCGGATGATTACATCACGAAACCCTTTTCACCTCGCGTGGTTGTCGCCAAAGTACGCGCCGTGCTGCGCCGGACGACATCTTCCCCGGAAGAACTCCGCACGATGGCCATAGGCAACCTAAAAATCAATATTGACGCCCATACTGTCACCCGAGAGGGGGAGGGGGTGGATTTGACGCCCACGGAGTTCACCCTCCTCCACACCCTGGCCGAGCAACCCGGAAGAGCCTTTTCCCGGCTGCAATTACTAGAAGCCACCCAAGGCGCCGCTTACGAGGGATACGAGCGCACCATTGATGCCCACATTAAAAACTTGCGCGCCAAATTAGAAAAAGACCCCAAAAACCCGACTTATATCGAAACCGTCTTCGGAGTAGGGTACCGCTTCGCTCACTCGCCATCATAGAATAAAATTAACTTCAAATTACTCTTTACCTCGTCACCCCATCACCCTATCACTTTATAACTCACCATGCGCCTACGACTCTTCCTCTCCTTTGCACTTGTCATTCTCATCGCTATTTTCAGCGTGGTTTTAGTGATTGGCAAAAGTATGGCCTCCGAAGTGCGGGACTTCATGTTTCGGGGTGGCGCGCTTGGGTTGGAAGGTACGGTAGATCAACTAGAATCTTGTTACGCAGAATACCAAAATTGGGAAAGTTGCTCCGAGTTCCTGGAAACAAGAAATGCACTGGGCGGTTCACCGTGGGGGATGCGGGGGGGGATGGGAACCAATAACGAGCGGGAGATGCGGGGCCGGGGAATGGACACTGAACAGGGAAGGCCAGCTTTAAGCCTCCAGATTATTGACACAAACGGCAACGTTGTGGCCGATACGCAAAACCCATCCCCCAATGCCCAAGTTGACGACAGCGTACTTCAGAACGCTTTTCCTCTCCTATACCAAGGCCAGGAGGTGGGATATTTGCTTCCAGAAGGATTTTCGGCCTTCACCTCTCAACAAGAGGAGACCCTGGTTTCCCAGCTCAATAATGCCGCCCTGATTGCCGCTGGCATATCCGGAGGAACGGCCCTAGTCTTAGCCATTCTCTTGGCTTATAGTCTCTTACGCCCCATTCGAAAATTAACCAAAGCGGCCAACCTGGTGGGGGAAGGTGACCTGAGCCAGCGCGTCAGCATCAGCGGGGATGCGGAACTGGCCACCCTGGGGAACGTTTTCAACCAAATGGCACGCTCTCTTCAACAGGCCGAAGAACGCCGCCAATCTCTCACGGCCGATATAGCCCATGAGTTGAGAACCCCCTTATCCGTCCAACAGGCGCACCTGGAAGCTCTGCAAGATGGTATTTACGAACTCTCCCCAGAAAATCTACTCCCCATCACCGAACAAAATCGCTCTCTCACCCGCCTGGTAGAAGACCTTCGCACCCTGGCTCTGGCCGATGCCGGAGAATTGACGCTTGAAAAAACCAAAACCGATTTCCCCGAACTTGTGCGCCGGATCGTGACCCGATTCAAGCCCCAGGCCCAAACCCGAGGCATCACCCTAGATTTGTCTCTCGCGGACGATGTCCCCATCCTCGACCTTGACCCGCAACGAATTGAACAAATTCTCAATAATTTATTGGGCAACGCCTTGCACTACTCGCCTGAAAAAGGAGTCATCAAGATAAGATTGACACCTAATCCTCAACACGTTATCCTGAAGATCCGTGATAATGGCCCCGGCATTCCCCCGGAGGAACTTCGCCACATTTTCGACCGATTTTATAAAAGCGACAAATCCCGCACGCGCTCCAAAGGCGGAACTGGGCTGGGGTTATCCATCTCTCAAAAATTGGCCCAAGCCCACGGCGGAAAGCTGGAAGCAGGCAACCATCCCCAGGGAGGGGCCGTTTTCACGCTTATTTTGATGTTGGTTTGATTGGTCTTATTGGTCTGAGTGGTCTGAATAGTCAGAGTGGTCTGAGTAGTCTGAAAATGTCACTTTGGCGGGTAGTAGCCCAATCTGATTGGGCGATTGGCATCTGGCTAACGGCCTAGCCACCAACTCGGTTGGCTCGATACCCCAAGGGCATTGAAATGTGACATTGTCAAAGCGGTCTGAGTAGTTCGACCAGTTCGACCAGTTGGACCAGTGAGATCAATTTGACCAGTAGACTAGTTAGACTAAGTAGGTATGCAAAAGTATCTTTATAGAATTAAGTCCTCATGAACCCAGATATGGCTGTGTCTCCTGACCAGCCATCTAGTCCTGACCGCAGGTCTCCAGGTAATTGAGCCACATTTTTTCCCAAGAGGGGAGACCTTCGGTCACTTCAGGTGCGCGGTCGGGAGACTCTGCGCACATCGAAGTAAAGTGACGTGATATGAAAATAATAAAGGGATTTTCCCAGACCTACTTAGTTGGACCAGTGAGACCAGTTCGACCACTACGACCACCCACCGGAGGTTAGTCCATGCCTAAATATATTGCAGCCTTAGACCAAGGCACAACCAGCACAAGATGTATTATTTTCGACCATTCCGGGGAAATAATTTCCAGCAGCCAGGAAGAGCATACCCAAATTTACCCTCAACCGGGTTGGGTAGAGCACGACGCCCTGGAAATATGGGGGAATACCCAGGAGGTGTTTCAGGGCGCTTTGGTGAAAAAAGGCTTAGCCATTTCGGACGTTGTCGCCCTGGGCATCACCAATCAGCGCGAAACCGTTGTGGTGTGGGATAGGACTACCGGCCAACCCATAGCCAATGCCGTTGTCTGGCAAGATACCCGCACCGATAAGCTATGTGACCAACTAGCCGCCGAAGGTGGACAAGATCGTTTTCGTCCCCAGGTTGGGCTTCCGTTGGCCACTTATTTTTCGGGACCCAAGGTCAAGTGGCTACTGGATCATATCGAAGGAGCGCGGGAGAAAGCTGAACAAGGGGAGCTTTTGTTTGGGAATATGGATACCTGGCTGCTCTGGAATTTGACCGGCGGCCCGCAGGGCGGGTTGCACATCACCGATGTCACCAATGCTTCCCGAACCATGCTCATGAATCTTGAGACGCTGGCATGGGACCCACAAATCCTGGCCATCATGGATATCCCCGAAAGCATGCTCCCCGAAATTCGCGCTTCCAGCGAGGTCTATGGGGAGGGTGTTGGAGTTTTTAAGGGACTCCCTGTGGCAGGTATTTTGGGTGATCAACAGGCAGCTTTATTTGGGCAAACTTGTTTTGAGGTCGGGTCGGCCAAAAATACCTATGGGACAGGCTGTTTCATGCTCCTCAACACGGGAGAGGAACTCATTTTCAGCGAAAATGGATTATTAACAACCGTCGGGTATCAAATTGGGAATCAAGCGCCCATTTATGCCCTGGAAGGCTCTATTGCCATCGCTGGGGCCCTTGTCCAGTGGCTGAGAGATAACCTGGGTCTCATTGAAAGTGTTCCCCAGGTAGAAAAATTAGCTCTAAGCGTAGAAGATAACGGGGGAATCTATTTTGTACCGGCCTTTTCCGGTCTCTTTGCCCCCTACTGGCGCTCAGACGCTAGAGGTGCGATTGTGGGGATGACTCGCTTCATCACCAAAGGCCACTTGGCCAGGGCCGCGCTGGAGGCCACCGCTTACCAAACCAAGGAGGTCCTAGAAGCCATGGAAGGAGATTCTGGTGTGCCTCTCAAATCCCTGAAGGTGGATGGGGGGATGGTCAAAAATGAGCTCTTGATGCAATTCCAGGCTGATATGCTCAATGTCCCCGTCATCCGACCTAAGGTGGCGGAAACCACCTCTCTGGGAGCGGCTTATGCTGCCGGTCTGGCTACAGGATATTGGAAGGATGAAGAATCCCTCCGTGTGAACTGGAATAAGGCCCAAGAATGGAAGCCTGGCATGAGTTCAGAGAAACGAAATAAATTGTACACCGGATGGAAGAAGGCCGTTACGCGCACTTTTGATTGGGTGGAGTGAGTGAGGGCAAGGAAGGGGTAAGTGGCATGGGGCAAGTGGCAAGTGGCATGGGGCAAGGTTCTGATGAGGTTCTTGGAAAAACTTATCACAGGATAGCGAAAGTTTGCAAGCGAACAGAATTAAGTGTTATAATCAAGGACAGACGTCTCATCAAACTCTTGTACCATCTCTTAAAGGACTTACGCACTGATAAAATTCTGTTAGTATGCCAGTCGAATTGGCCGTGGTTTTGCAAACAGAATCACCCAATGCGATTGGGTTACCTACCCAACTGCGTAATTTCAATTTTGCCTCTATTTGGTGAATTGATACAGACAGGTCTCGATCTCAGCTACTGAAAAATCTTGCTGCCAATGGATAATAAGAGTTTTTTGCAAACTACTTTTTCCATCAAGCCGCTTCTGATGCTGGTTGTGGTCATGGGGACGATTCTGGGAACTTCTTCAAGCCATAGACAAACCTATGCTAACGGGGAGACTGGCCGCTCGACAACAATTGTGGTCGGTTATACAGAATATGAATGGTGGCTATCTCGTTGGCAGGATAATGAGAATCTTTGCCATATTTATACTGACCATGAAGGTTTTCCCACCGCCAGCGAGGTTTATATTTATTGTGGAGAAAGTGTTTACGAAGAATGGGCGGAAACGACCGCTTGCTCGGAAGCTGTGGAGGGGGATACAGAAAACTGCTCCGGCGTTTATCTCCACTTAATTGGCTCCACGCCAAGAGAAAAAGAAGTCACAGTGGAACTTCCTATACCGGAAGCAAGTGTGTCCTTAGAAGGATGTCATACCTCACAAACGGAGAACTTGTGTTCCAAGGTGCCTGTCTTGCGTATAGTGGCCCAAGACCCCCTTCCAAATGAGCACATAACCCAAATTCAAGGCCGCTTAAATGAAATCCCGTTTATGTGCCAAGGACAAACTTGCGATGTGCCTCTGCGGGTTACTTCCACGCAGGGGGTGACATTGGAATTTTGGGCTGATTCCAGTTACGGCGACAGTACGAAACACTACCGGGGGCGGGTTAGGGTAGTGGACAGTGGGCTTTCAGATACCTCCGAAAGTAATGGCTGGTATGTAGATCTGATGAGTGAGGGTGGGGATGGGAAGCAAATAGATACTTGTGCCCAAGCTTGGGAAGCTTTTCCCCCCATAGGGACGCCTCCCCCATGGCTTGCTAATCCTACCCAAGTGGAGTTATTGGCTTCGAACAGACCCTTATCTTATTTGGCAGGTCAGTTGATTGCTAACGGCATAGTTGAAGTAAGGGATTGTAAGCATTACGGCCTCCTATCAAATGGCTATGCATCCCCATGTGGGCTAGAAGAAGCTCGTCGAGAAGTCTTCCGCTGGCAAAATTTATTCGACCCACAAATTATTAAAGCATCCCAAGAAAGCGGCATCCCCTCTCAAATCCTGAAAAGGCTCTTCGCCCAAGAAAGCCAGTTTTGGCCTGGGGTACTTTGGAAAACTCAAGAGGACGGTTATGATGAATATGGTCTCGGACAACTAACCGAACTAGGGGCTGATACGGTTTTACTTTGGAATCAGGATTTTTTCTACCAATTCTGTCCACTTGTCCTCAACGATGAAGTTTGCCAACAAGGGTATACAAATATGGAAGAAGAGAACCAGATTCTCTTACGGGGTGCTTTGCTGGCAAATTTAAATGCAGAATGCCCCGAGTGCTCTCAGGGCATTGACATGGAAAGCGTTAATACGAGCATTTCGTACTTTGCGCAAACACTGGCGGGGAATTGCAAGCAGGTGGGAGAAATTGTCTCTTCGGGGACCGGAAAGGTCCCTGGTGAATCCAGCTCTTACGAAGATTTATGGCGCTTTACACTCGTAAATTACCACGCTGGCTCTGGTTGCTTAAAAGAAGCTGTAGAGCAAGTGGTTGCTACCCAAAAACCAGTAGACTGGGAGCATGTTTCCCTTAAGCTAGAGACAGTATGCCCTCTTGCTATAGAATACGTTGAAGAGATTACTAAGTGAACGAGCGGCAACCCTAACCTGGACAAGCAGGCGGGCAATATAGAGGATCTCTGTGCTTACTCTGTGTCATTTTATTAAAGTTTGAACCAAGGCTAGGAATTCATCCCACTCTTCTGCGAAAAAATGGACCGTGGCGCTATTCAATTCAAGGTGATAGGTGCTTTCGCCATCCGGTTCATCGGCCCGCCAAGCCATATAGCGATTTGTTTCTGCGATGACTTCTGTTTTGACTTCTAAAGATTCTTTCTCTTTTGTCATTTTAATTCTCCTATTATAAACACAACTTGTAACTACTCACCCATGTCATTTCGACGAGGTTTCGGCGTGGTTTTCCGCCGATGTTTCAGCCAAATACAGGCTGAATTGGGAGAAATCTTTGTTTCGACCAGCGATTCACCTCTATGAGCGAAAGATTTCTCGCTCCGTTCGAAATGACACCTGAGTAGTTACCACAACTTTTTCCGAGGTGAAAGTTACATCCAATAGCTGTCACCTCAGAAAGCTTAACTCGATCAGTTCATGGTAACACAAACCAGGGATTAACAAATCCTCCTAAATAGCGAACTTCAAAGTGAAGATGGGAGCCGGTGGACTTGCCCGTTGAGCCTCCTGTGGCAATTGTTTGGCCTTGAAGGACACTTTGCCCACACTCCACACGCACACTGTCGAGGTGGGCGTATAAGGTTTGGTAGCCATTTCCATGATCAAGCATGACCACATAGCCATATCCGCCTGTTGCCCAACCGGCAAAAACGACCACGCCATGGTCCGCGGCCCAAATTGGTTCTCCAACGTAAACGCCGATATCAATGGCTAGGTGGCCGGCCCAATAATCATTTCCGGAGAGGGCATGGTTCGAGGTAGGCCAGATAAAACCACCACTGCCGATCAGTCCATCATAGATGCCTGAGCACACGCCGTTTCCGTAGACACCGGCCGATACGCCAGATGCACCGCGAGGTATGGTGGGGATTAGCCACTGTTGAAATTCTCGCTTGCCACCTGGAATCATGACCATGTCGCCGGTTTCTATGTGGGGGTTGGTTAGGTCCAGGTCATTGCCGATCCAATTGATGATTTTATCTGCTTCGGTCTTGAAGTTGTTGGCCACGCTCTCGAAGGTATCCCCCTCTTTCCATTGATAATAAATGCCGTCAAGGGGAGGAATGTTAAGTTCCATGCCCACGGAGATAGCATGGGGGTTGTCTTGAAGCAGATCGTAATTGGACCAGAGAATTGTTTCTGGTCTCAAATTAAATTTGGCGGCGATCCCAAATACGGAATCATTAGGTTGCACGAGATAGGGGGTAATTTCTGTGCGATTGCCGGTGGGTATGATTGTATCAATTTGGGCGAGACGGAAGATGGCTTTTGGGGCAGCATGGGGGTCGAAATTAGGGACCTGGACCGGTTCGCTGGAGGAGGAATGTGAGTGCGTGCTGGTTGGCTTGGGCGGGGAAGTTTGAGGAATGTTCCTGGTTTGGAATCGGGTACCCCCCAGGTAGATGGCGCTCCCCACCAGGCCCAAGGTGACGATCCACAAGAGTCTGGCCCAGCTTATCTTCCCCCACATCTTCTTAAAATTCAAAATAGTATCAACTCGCTACTGTGCTATTGTAGAAACTTGGTTTTTATCATTCGTTTAAAGTGGTTAGGAACTCTTCGTTGTTATCAGTTTCAGCAAGCCGTTTGAGGATGGTCTCGGTGGCTGTGGCTTTGTCTAGCCCAGATCCATGGGGTGGGGCAGAGACCATTTGGTCGTACATGCGGCGCATTAGCCAAACTCGCGGGGTGAGGTCGGGGCCGAGGAGAAGTTCTTCCCGCCGCGTAGAGGAACGAGAGATGTCGATGGCGGGGAAAACTCTCCGCTCTTGAAGCTGGCGGGAGAGGTGAAGCTCCATGTTACCAGTTCCCTTGAACTCTTCGTAAACTACATCGTCCATGCGGGAGCCAGTGTCGATTAGACAGGTGGCGATAATTGTCAGCGACCCGCCGTTTTCGATATTTCTGGCGGCGCCATAGAAGTGCTTGGGGGGATATAAAGCGGAGGGGTCGATTCCGCCGGAAAGTGTACGTCCTGAGGGCGTGACAACCAGGTTATAGGCGCGTGCAAGGCGGGTGATTGAATCTAACATGACTACGACATCCAGGCCAGTTTCTACTAAACGCTTGGCGCGCTCCATGACCATTTCTGCCACGCGAACGTGAGAGGAGACTGGCTCATCGAAGGTGGAGGAGATTACTTCGGCATCCACAGAGCGATCCATGTCGGTGACCTCCTCTGGCCGCTCGCCAATGAGGGCCACAATCAGGTGCACGTCCGAATATCGCATGGAAATGGCATTGGTGATTTCTTTGAGGATGGTGGTTTTTCCGGCTTTGGGCGGGGAGACGATAAGCCCGCGCTGCCCTCGGCCTATGGGTGTTATTAAGTTGATAAGGCGAGTGGATTTTATGTAGGAACTTGTTTCCAGATCGAAGCGAACGTCTGGGAATATGGGGGTGAGGAAGGTGAACTCAGGCCGGCGCTTGGCTTTGGCTGGCTCGAGCCCATTGATGCTTTCTGCTTTGAGAAGCCCATAATGGCGTTCAGAGTCGCGGGGTGGGCGGACGTGGCCGATGACCATGTCACCACTTCGAAGGTCATAGCGCCGAATCTGAGATTGGGATACGTAAATGTCATCAGAGCCAGACCGGTAGTCCGCGGACCGCAAGAAGCCGATGCCTTCGCTCATGATTTCGAGGATACCTCCCCGAACTTCGCGACCTTGTTCTTCGGCTTCGGCCCGAGTAATGCCGAGAATCAGGGCTTCTTTTTTCAGCCATCGGGCACGCTTAATGTCTAACTCTTGGCCAATTTGACGCAATTCAGCCAAGGGCATTTTAGATAACTCTTGTACTCTCATAAATATCTCTGTTGTTTTGTAATAGGGGGATAGGGAATAGGAATTAAGTTCAATGCAATAAAAACCGCCACTCAGGACTGCAAATAGAGTGTAAAGCGGTATGTATTGACTTTTTGCCACCTCGAAAAGGGGGGATGCCTAAATTATAGCACGTGGAAATAAAAGTTGCAAGCTTTAATTTTTTCGTGCTTTATAACGCTTGACAACTCGTTTCCAGGCTTCAGTAGGTTTTTCTGGTTTTTTCTTCCGGTGTTCATCTTTGCTAAGGAAAAAAGCCAGGTCTTCTAACAAGGCGCCTATGGGCGTTTCGGGATCGTCAATGACCGGAGGTCGGCCCAGGTTGATGGAAGAGACAAAGGTATCAGAAGCAAAGGGAATCACCAAGTCAATTTTATCTTGGAGGACCTTATTAATATCTTTTGGTGATAAACCACGCCGTTCGAAAATCCAGTTCAATACCAGGCGGACTTTATCCCTAGGATACCCTAAGGAAGCGAATACATCCAAAGCCATAGAGGTTCCCCGTACGGACGCTATCTCTGGGGCCATGAGAAGCATGATGGCGTGAGATGCATCTAAGCCGGCTAGGGCTGGGGGTGTGAAGTTGTGGGGCAGGTCAAGCACCAGGTAATGGTAGTTCGACTGAAGGAGGTCTAAGACATGGATAATTTTCTCTTCCTCGAGCAGCTCAGCGTCTTCGGGATGCCTGGGAGCGGCCAATACTTTTAACCCACTTTTGTGAGACAAAAGCGCTTTATCGATGACGTCTATGGTAATTTCTTCTTTGGGAATAGGAACCAAGTCTCCCCATGTGTTTTTGAGAGGGGTATTTAATAAGAGAGCACTGTGACCTGAAACCATTGCTAAATCTATCAGAACGGCCGGGTGTTGCCATAGCTCCACAAGGCCGGCTGCTAGATTTACGGCCATGCTTGATACGCCCACCCCACCTCGTAAAGAGAAGACGGAAATGGTTTTTCCTACAATTTGACCAGCTTCTCTTTCTACTGTCACCGCTCGGCGCAGCCAGACCTTGACACGCGCCTGAAGCTCCTTAGGCTCAAAAGGTTTGGTCATGTAGTCGTCTGCTCCAGCTTCGAAGCCTTTTACTTTTTCTTCCAGGGAATCATGAGCCGTGAGCATGACAATAGGGATACGATTTATTTCTGGCATGGCCCGCATGCGGCGACACACTTCATACCCGTTCAACTCAGGCATCATGTTGAGCTGATCATCATCAACGATCAAAATGTGAGAAGGCATGGTATTCCTCGCTTGAGAAGAAGTGTGTACTCAATGTCATTTAGTTAAGGTTTTTGGCCCAGACCTGACAGGTTTTAGAGCACACTTTTAGACAGAAATATGCTCTTGGTTGCACCGAATCGAGATAAAAATGTCACGTCGGGAAACCTGTCAGGTCTACAACCGAGCTAAACTTAATGACATTGAGTGTGTACTAACTATCATTAAGGATAACATAAAAACCAGTTGCCGAATAGTTTTAAGTGAGCGCCCAAAAATAACTTAGCACCAAGGTATCATCTCAAAAAATAGGGGACTTATGTAGGGCGATTTGGTAAATCGCCAGTCGAAATACCATTTCGACCTACATTTCCTACATTTCCCCGGAATATTGAGATGATACGCATCAAGACCCTAAGGATTTGGCACTTAAAGCTCTTAGGGTCTGGCAATAAAAATGCGAAGTTATATCTGGACAACTTCTTAGATGGCAATGTCCGATCTTTTGCCCCAACTTGAGGGAAATATCTTGACTGGCTAGTCAGCATTCTGTATAATTATACTTTGCATGCTGACAGAAAAAGGATAAATTAATGGGCATACTAACAAGCGCTGAGAGAATATTCTCATGCGCTTGCTTTTGTATGTATGGTGATTAGCACATTTGTTCTACCCTTAAGTAGAACTTAACTACACGATTCAGGAGGTAGACGCGTGAAAACTAAGGGATTGACGAAACTTCGGATCGGTCTAGCTTCCCCCGAAACCATTCTGGGCTGGTCCTATGGAGAAGTATTAGAACCGGAAACAATCAACTATCGACGCTTGCGCCCTGAAAAAGACGGCTTATTTTGCGAAGCTATTTTTGGCCCAACGCGCGATTATCAATGTTATTGCGGAAAGTATAAAAACATTCGCTACAAGGGTATTGTTTGTGATAAATGTGGCGTAGAAGTTACCCGCTCTTCGGTACGTCGGGAACGTATGGGACATATAGAGTTAGCTGCTCCCGTGGCTCATCTCTGGTTTTCTAGGCGTATTCCTTCCATGTTGGGAAGATTATTAGACATGTCTCGCCGAGACCTGGATAGGGTGATGTACTTTGCCCAGTACATGGTGACGTACGTAGATGAAGATGGCCGCCAAAAAGCGCTTGATAATTTAAAGGAAGAATACACCAGCGACGAAGGAAAAATTGGCGCAGATATTATAGCTCAAATTCAAGCTGTTGAGGCAGGCCGAGAGGAAGAACTAGCTGAATTCGAAGAACACAAAGAAGAGTTGAAGGCCCAATTCGATGAAAAAATTGCTGCAGAGCTAGAGCCTATCATTGAACAAGGCCAGCGTTTAGAACGCACTTTACAGGACCAAGTTGGCTCTACCACCAGCGACGATATTATTTTCCCGGAGACAGATGAAGTCATGGTGGAGGCTGGAGAAGAGATCAGCACATCTCATATCTCCAATGTTCAAGCCGTAGTCACGCAACGACTAAAAGAAATTGAAGATAGTCTCGAGACACAAAAAGAACATGACTTAGAGCACGTTAAGCTTGATATTGCTCGTGTCAGAGCTGAAACCACGCAAACGGTTCAAATGCTAGAGGAGCAACTTAATGAAGCCCGAGAAGCTGCTCAAGCTGAATATAAAAAACTGCGGCAAGATCTCCTAGATTTACAACCTCTTACCTTCTTAAGCGAACCTGATTATCGGGATTTGCGTTCTCGTTTTGGGCAAATATTCGAAGCGGAAATGGGCGCAGAAGCGTTTCTGGACATTTTGAAACGTTTAGATCTGAAAGCCCTAGCAAAGGATTTGTGGCACGAAATTCGTACTACTGGCAGCAAACAAAAACGCAGCAGAGCCACTAAACGCCTTAAGGTTGTCAACGCTTTCCGAGAATCTAAGAACAAACCGGAATGGATGGTACTCAAGGTTCTGCCGGTGATTCCCCCAGATTTGCGCCCGATGGTGCAACTGGATGGGGGGCGATTTGCAACATCCGACCTGAATGACCTTTATCGCCGCGTCATCAACCGAAATAACCGCCTAAAACGCCTTCTAGAATTGGGGGCACCAGATGTGATCATCAGGAATGAAAAACGCATGTTACAAGAGGCGGTAGATTCTCTGATTGATAACTCCCAACGCGGAAAAGCCCTTTCCCGCCGTGGAAAACGGGAGTTAAGGTCACTCAGTGATATGCTAAAAGGCAAGAAAGGTCGTTTCCGTCGCAACCTTTTAGGCAAGCGGGTTGACTATTCAGGCCGTTCGGTAATTGTATCCGGAGCTAAGCTTGAAATGCACCAATGTGGTTTGCCAAAGAAAATGGGATTGGAGCTTTACCGCCCCTTTGTCATTTCTGAATTAGTTCAAAAGGGATATGCTACCAACGTAAAAGGTGCCAAACGGCTAATTGAACGAAATCGTCCCGAGGTGTGGGAAGCCTTAGATTCAGCTATTCTGGAACGTCCCATTTTGTTAAACCGCGCTCCTACCCTGCACCGCTTAGGAATTCAGGCTTTCGAGCCTCAATTAATTGAGGGCAGCGCCCTTCAATTGCACCCTTTGGTTTGCCCGGCTTTCAATGCTGACTTCGATGGTGACCAAATGGCGGTCCATGTGCCGTTGTCGAAGCAGGCTGTTAAAGAAGCCCGAGAATTAATGCTCTCTTCGAAGAACTTGCTTAAACCCGCCAGCGGTGAACCCATTATCCTGCCTTCCAAGGATATGGTATTGGGCGTCTATTACCTTACCCGCGAAGACGAACGTGATCATAAAGGTGACGGTCGGGTTTTCTCCACTTTCGATGAAATCCTCATGGCCTATAACCTGGAACAGGTTGAGATTCCAACCAAGATACGCTTATTGGCCCAAACCTGGTATGACGGGAAATGGAATCGACTGGATGAACCAGAAGAACGTTTGATCGAGACAACTGTGGGACAATCCATTTTTAATCAAGCTTTACCATCAGAAGTACAGTACGTGGACTGGACGATGGATAAAGGTGACGTCAAAGAGCTTATTACGAAAATTTACGAAGTTTGCGGTGAAGAAATTACCACAAAATCCGCGGATAGAATCAAAGATATTGGCTTCAAATATGCAACTCGCTCTGGATATTCAATTGCTATCACTGATTTCATGATCCCGCCCGAAAAGGAGCAATTAGTTCAGACTGCTTTGGGCCAAGTAAGAAAAGTAGAGCGAAGTTTTAGGCGTGGTATGTTGACTGAACAAGAGCAGGATGAACGCCTGGTAGAAATTTGGCAGGAAACCACTTCTAAAGTTGGGGACGCTGTTGAAAAGAACATGGATCCCTATGGAGACATGACGGTGATGGCCGTTTCCGGAGCCACAAAAGGTGGTTATGGGCCTGTTTCCCAATTAGCCGGGATGCGCGGCTTGATGGCCGATCCTTCTGGTCGTGTCATCACCGTGCCCATCCTCTCCAGTTTCCGGGAAGGGTTGACGGCCCTAGAATACTTTATCTCTAGTCACGGTGCACGGAAAGGCCTTGCTGATACTGCCCTGCGCACCGCTGATGCTGGTTATCTTACGCGCCGTTTGGTTGATGTTGCTCAAGACATCATCATTAATGCCGATGATTGTGGAACTGAGGAATGCATCACTCTCGAACGAGGTGAAGAGATTGGCGGACAATCTTTCAACGACCGTGTCTATAGCAGAATTGTGGCTGAACACATCGTAGACGAAGAAACAGGAGAGCTGCTCCTTGAGAAAGATTCCCCAGTGACACGGGAAATCGCTCGAAAGATTGATAAAGCTGATGTCAAAAATATCAAAGTCTACTCACCCCTAACCTGCGAATTAGAATATGGTATCTGTGCAAAATGCTATGGCATAGACCTTGGCCGAGGGCGTTTGGTGGATAAAGGTTCCTCAGTAGGAATTATCGCCGCCCAATCTATCGGTGAACCTGGCACACAATTAACCTTAAGAACCTTCCACAGTGGTGGTGTGGCCGCTGAAAGCGACATTACAACCGGTTTGCCCCGCGTTGAAGAGCTTTTCGAGGCTCGTAAATCCCCTAAAGGCGAAGCTGTCTTAACAGAAATCGCTGGAACTGTGAATATTGAGAAATCTGACCGTTATAGCGATATGCGCATTGTTCGCGTTGAAAATAATGAAATGGTTAGTGACTCTTACTCCATACCCGATGGATGGACCATTGAGGTTGAAGAAGAAGACATCGTGGAAAAAGACGCCATAATCGCTTCCCATGAAGATGAAGATGAAGATGAAGGTGAGGGTGCTATCCTTGCCAAAAATGGAGGAAGAGTACGCTTCGAAGACGATAAGGTTATTGTCTCTTATGAAGTAAACGAAGAGAAAGTCTACCAGATCCCTAGCAACGCCCACCTCTCTGTTGAAGAAGGTGACAAGGTAGAACCTGCCCAGCCGTTGACCATAGGCTCACAAAACACGCACGATATTCTACGCATTAGTGGGCGTAATGCCTGTCAGAACTATATGTTATCTGAATTTCACAAAGTTTATCGTTCACAGGGGCAGAACATTCACGATAAGCACTTCGAAGTCATCATCTCGAAGATGATGTCAAAAGTTGTCGTCAAAGAATCAGGCGATTCTGAGCATCTCCCCAGCGATTTGGTAAATCGCATCAAGCTCATGAAGCAAAACGAGGAACTCCTCCAAGAGGGGAAGCGGCCAGCTCAATTCGAAGAGGCCCTTTTGGGAATCACAAAAGCGGCTTTGAACACCGAATCATTCCTCTCGGCAGCTTCCTTCCAGCACACAATCAAAGTCCTCACGAAAGCCGCCGTAGAAGGCGCTGAAGATCCCTTATATGGTTTGAAAGAAAATGTACTCATCGGCAAGCTGATACCTTCTGGGACTGGCTTTTCGAAGGGACATTTTGCTGAAAAAGATGAACTCGAAGAGGAGGAGCCAGAATTACCCGTTGTGGCCGATGTTGATACCCTGCCCGATACTGAAAATTTAGAGGATTTAGCAGAAAAAATTCCTGATGTGCCCGTTGAGGCAGAATGACACTCCCCCTTTCTAAATCCCCAACTCTATGTAGAGTTGGGGATTTTTTGTTTAAGCGAGGTGGCTTCTCAAAAATCGGGGGGATGTAGCCGAGATTTCTATATCTCGCTTCCACGGAGCGTAAGCCCCGACTACAAATCTATTTCCCCAAAATATTGAGAGGATATTAACGATCAGAGAAATTCTTTTAGCAAATTTGTTCTATTTGGGGGCTGTAAAAGGTCGCCTTCGATGTTATAATACCTCCTCGATAATAAGCAATAAATGTACCCACTGGGTACTTAGCTAGCATGACACTTTAGTGGTCAACGTAATGTAGGGCGGGTTTCGAAACCCGCCCCATGGCTATGTGAAATTTTGCGCCACAAAGAACACGACAACGTGTTTAACTGGGAGGTTTTTATGGAAGTAGGTTTGATCCGCCAAATAGATATTGATGATGAGATGCAACAAGCATACTTAGATTACGCCATGAGCGTAATTGTTTCT
This sequence comes from Chloroflexota bacterium, assembly GCA_018263575.1. Lineage (GTDB taxonomy): Bacteria > Chloroflexota > Anaerolineae > Anaerolineales > UBA11858 > B10-G9. Next base: position 48,221 of record JAANWX010000108.1, read on the forward strand.
AGGGCTTTGCCAGATGCGCGGGATGGCCTGAAGCCTGTCCACCGCCGCATTCTATATGCCATGCACGATATGGGCATGCACGCTGGCACAACCTTTAAAAAATCTGCCCGTATTGTCGGCGAAGTGTTGGGTAAATATCACCCGCACGGTGATATGGCCGTTTATGATTCTATGGCCCGCATGGCCCAAGATTTTTCTATGCGTTATCCCTTGGTAGAGGGACAAGGCAACTTCGGGAGCATTGACGGGGATTCGCCGGCCGCCATGCGTTATACAGAAGCTCGTATGGCCTCCCCTTCTATGCTCATGTTGGAAGACCTGGATAAAGAAACAGCCAATTTCCGGGAGAATTTCGATGGCACGCTAGAGGAACCAGTAGTCTTACCAGCTTCTTTCCCAAACTTGCTAGTGAACGGGGTAACAGGTATTGCAGTGGGCATGTCGACCAGCATTCCCCCCCACAATCTGGTAGAGGTGGTTGATGCCCTAAACTTCATGCTCGAAAATTGGAATAACCTAAATGAAATCACCGTAGAAGAGTTGACCGAATTCATTCAAGGACCAGATTTCCCAACCGGGGGCATTGTCCTTCAAGACAAGCGCCGCAGCGGACTTAAGAGCGCATATGGCAGTGGGCGGGGGCGAGTGCGCGTTCGAGCGCGGGCTATTGTGGAAGAAATGAGCCGGGGCCGCCATCGCATCGTCGTTACTGAACTTCCTTATCAAACCAAAAAAATCACTGTTCTCGAACGCATCGCAAAATTAGTCCGCGAAGAACGCTTAGAAGGCGTGGCGGACTTGCGCGACGAGTCAGACCGGCAAGGCATGCGCATTGTCATTGAATTGACAAAATCTGCCGAACCTGAAGAAGTACTAAGAATATTATATAAACGCTCCACCATGGAGTTAACCTTTAGCATTATCATGTTAGCTTTGGTGGACGGTGAACCGCGTTTACTTAGCCTAAAACAAGCCTTGCATATTTACTTATCCCATCGCCTGGAAGTTCTGAAGCGCCGGAACGAATACGAATTGGGCAAAGCGAAGGCACGCGCTCATATTCTGGAAGGCTTGCAGGTCGCCTTAGATAATTTAGACGAAGTCATCGATACCATTCGCCGTTCACGGTCGGCCAGGACAGCGAAAAATAACCTGATGCGCGATTATAGCTTGTCAGAAAAACAAGCTCAGGCAATCTTGAATATGCCTTTGCGACGTTTAGCCTCCATGGAGCGCAAGAAAATAGAAAAAGAATATAAGGAGATACGGGCGCGAATAAAAAAAATAAAAGCCATCTTGAAATCGCCTAAAAAGATGAGACAAACAATTGCTGAAGACCTCCAAAAGGTCAAAGAAGAATATAACGATCCCCGGCGGACTCATATTGCCAAAATAGAAGGGGGAGAAAAAGAAGCTCCCATGCTCCTCACCCAACTGACCCCCTCGGACGATGTGTGGGTGATGGTAAACCGCGCCGGGAAGGTCTCCCGCACCCTGGGAGATGACACCCCACGCCCCAGCGGTTGGGATGTCCCGGAGCATTTAATCCGGGTCAACACGCGGGATACGCTTTACATCATTACCGAAAAAGGAGAAGCTGCCGCGCTCCCCGTTCATACCCTCCCTGAGGCAGAAAAACCCTCGCAGGGAACGCATTTTTCGAACATCGCCCCCCTTGCTGAGAAAGAAACTATCGGAGCCATCTTCGCTTTGCCGCCCAAAAGAAAACGAGATGAAGAGTGGTACATTGTCACCGTTACCAGTGAGAGCATGGTCAAGAAAAGTGACATCAATGAAGTGCCAGGCCCCACGGCAAAACCCTTTACGCTCGTCAAAGTCAACCAGGGAGATAGCCTAAGAGCCGTTCGCATGAGCAATGGGGAGCAAGATATATTCCTGGCCACCAAACAAGGCATGTCCATCCGCTTCTCCGAAGACGATGTGCGCCCCATGGGCCTCGTGGCCGCGGGCGTAAATGGCATGAAGTTAAAGAAGGGAGACGAGGTTATCGGCATGGAAATTTTACCTTCCGAAGATGAGGTTTTCCTGCTCACCTCAACAGGAAGAGCAAAACGCGTTGCCGCCGCTGATTTCCCCAGCCAGGGGCGTTACGGGCAAGGTGTCATTGCCTGGAAACTGCCCAAAGACGCTACGCTAATTGGCATGACAATTGGCCGAGGGACACTTCGGGTGACCATTCACCTCGACGAGTATGCCCCGAAATCGGCCCGCCTGGATGAGGCCCCCCTCCAGGGCCGCAGCGCTGTCCGAGGGGGAGAGGTGGTAGACATGCGGAAAGGGGACAAAGCCGTAAAGTTGACCATCCCCTGGGATGTGACCAGACCTATTGTCGAATAGGATAGATAACCTATTTGAGCACCTCATCCAACAGGGGGCGCAGCTCCCGAGGGATCAACGTAACACGCTGATCGTCTAGCGTCCCTATTGCCAAAAACCCCAACATCTGCAAACGCCCAGGAATAGTTTCAGGGGCATGATATTGCCAATGGAGAGATTCGTCATAATTGTCTCCAAACCGCTCGACGAATGCCTCCCGGGAGCGCACGCCATCCCCCGCCAAGACCCAGGCCAAAGCCTCACGCTCCTCTCCGGTGAGTTCATGTTCGATCATCCCCCGCAACTGATCGGGATCGGTAAGGGCCTCCACGAGACGGGCAACGACCTCCGCCTTTTTGCCTGATTTTCTAAGTCCCCAAGATTCTAAAGTGGCCTTCAGGCGGTCTTTGCTAACACGGTCAATGCAGCTTTCCAAATCCTCATCTGCTATTATGCCCTTATTAAATTGACGGTTATAGTATTTATGCGCTCTCTCTGTGAAAAGATTGCTAAGGCCGCTAAAGGATTCTGCAAATTCTATGCGCTCAAGCCAATCTGTATAAAACTCCTCTGAATCGGGGTCAAGGCTAATCAACATCTCAAGAGTGGTTTTTGCGGCCTCATATTCTTTTTCTTTTATGGCTACTTGGACTTGTAACTCCATAGCGCCTATTATTACATTTATTATCACCCTCTTTGCTTTCATTATTTTCACCAGGTGATCTTTACATAATTCGACATCATCTTCTTCAAAAAATGCGATACGAGCTAAAGTTAAATGGCCGAATAAATAATCAGGGTCTACCTCGACAGACTTTAGCAGGAGCGGTATAGCTTCTTCTCTGCGATCTAATTTGTTAAGCACCATACCTTTATTATGAAGTGCTACGGGGAAATCTGGGTCTAACTCAAGAACTTGTTCATAATAACTCATAGCTTTTATGAGGTCATCCTCTTCGTCGCTATGGGATAATTCGATCCCTTTTTCTATTAATTCTTGAGATTTTTGACTGCAAGTGAGTTCCATATAGGGCACAATTTCCATTTGCGTGAAATTAACTTCTGTCCAATTCTCTTTATCATCTTGCCATATCGTCACTGAAGTTTCACCATCAATGATTCCTTCTTCTGACAATATCTGAAGCGCCATTGAACGCAAATGGGGCGTACCAGATTTACTGGTCGCAAAACGCTCAATTTCAGCATAGGCTTGGGGGATATCGAGATCAGCTAAAGTGTTGAGGACGGTTTCCACCGTTATTTCGTTATCTATATTTTGCCAAAGCATAAGCCGAAAACTATATCCTAGATGAGGGTATTTCTCGACGATTTTTATTAGTCCGGCGTTTGGTTCTTCCATTACGGCTTGCTCAAATGAGTTATATATTTTCTTTCCCCAATATTGCGTAAAATGGATGGTAGGCAACCGGTCACCGTGTGCCAGTGGCTGATGGGCTTGTTTAGCTTCTCTTATGATCTTTAATCCTTTCTTAGCAAAAGAGGCATACCTAGTTTCCTCACCTGCTATTTCCTGAAGTATTTTCTTAGCCGCTTCAAATTGCCCCATATTTACCGTTCCAGCGCCTAGAATGTAAAAAGAAACATCATCTAAAAACTCTTGCTCTTCAATATTCTTAGCAACTTGGGCCAGGGTTTCATCGTCTTCTAACCAACCCAAAGCTTCTATGGCTTTGTCGATATGATCGTGCATGCCTGTCAGGTTCACTAGTAAAGAGCGTAGTCTCGCTGCGTAAGATTCAGCCTTTTCTTTTTTCCAAGCATTGACGTTGAAAATAACCAAGTTGCTCAAAGTAAAGATGTTTTCAGGGTCAACTTCTTCAAGTACTGTTTCTGATTCAGAAATAGCTTCTTGGAGCCTTCCATGCATAAATAAAGCCAGGGCGCGATTGTTGCGAGGAGAAGGCCATTGAGGCACCAAGCGAATGGCGGTTTTAGTTTCCTTTAATACCCCCCTTAAATCCTCGTTTTGTAAATACATTTGAGCGCGTTCGTGGGGCATAATCGCTTGCCGCATCTTGTTGATCGATACGTCAAAAGCTGCAGATCTTTCTGAAATTTCAGTTTCAATAATGGTCAAAAGCTCTTCGAAATCCTCTCTAGCCTCATATTCATCATCCGGGTCGCGCCTGAGATAATTTTTAGCATGGCGCCAGGCATGCCCTATCCAACCCATGTGTATGTAGGCAGTAGCTAAATTAATATATGCAGGTATGTAATCTCTATCGCGTCGAACTACCTCTTCTAAATCTTCAATGCCGCCAAGTGAGTTTCCAAGCACCCCTTTCACCGTACCACGCAAATACAAATAATCCGGGCGAAATTGGAAGTGGCGGGGAGCGTTTTCTAGGATGCTCAAGGCAAGCTCAAATTGGTCTCGCTCCATCATGTTTTGTACACGGTCAATAAATTCATAAAAGTCTTGTTTGGGCATTCGGTACTCCTCTATTTGGGAAGGGTTTCGTGGTGTCTTCTCAACACCTTGGGGAGGGGCTGAGACCGGGTCTTAGACCGGGTCTAAGACCTAGGAGGTCTTGCCCCGTATTTATGAGATGATACGTTTCGTGTTCCTAAAAACCTATTTTACCAGACATATTGAGTATAATGGGGGTTGGTATGCTGGGAGATTGGGAAACAGGTATACTGGGAGACTGGTATACTGGGAGATTGGGAAACTGGTATATCGGTATACTGGTTTTGCCCAATTTACCAACCCACCAATATCACCAATTTACCATCAGACCAATCTACCAACATACTAATATACCGCTCCCCAATATACCATGAACCCACTCAAACAACTCCTCACCTCCATCCAATTCATCGGCCTCCCCGACACCCTGCGCATCATTCGCTCCTCACTCCTGCGGGATTGGTACGAGTGGCGTTTTCGCGCCCCCGCGCCAGAATCCGCGCCCCACACGCCGGGGGATTTGCTCACCGCGGACGCCACGCCCCGGGGCGGACTCTTCACCTTCACCAACGCCGACCTCGAAATCCACTTCCTCACCCCGCACCTCGTTCGCCTTTCCTGGAGTCCCGGCCAGCCGCCCCTGTCTTACGCTATTGCCAAAACCGACTGGCCCGAGGTCAAAGTCTCTCTCCTNGAGGGGGATGGGGGCGGGCACACCCTCACCAGCGGGGGATTGGCCCTCACGGTGGGGGTGGGTGGGGGAATTGTTTACGTCTCCGGGGATGGTGACCTGCTCCGGGTGGAACATCCCCCACGGTGGACGGGCGGGGACTGGGCGCAGGGGGCACGGTTATCCGCCCAGGAGCGGATTCACGGCTTGGGGGAGCGGGCCGCGCCGCTCAACCTGCGGGACGCATCCCCCACGGCGGGCACGGCCATCTACCAAATGCGGAACACCGACCCGGGCGGGCACTACGCTCCCGGCGATGACCCCCTCTATCTCAACATCCCCCTTTACATCAGCCGCGCCAAACAGGGCTGCTACCTCATCTTCTATGAGAACACGCACCAGGGAGAATTTTCCTTCGGGGAAGAGACTTCCACCGTGGCCTTCAAGGGTGGGATGGCGCGTTATTATTTCACGTCGGGGACGGTGGCCGAGGTGGTGGAACGCTACACAGAGCTGACCGGGCGGGCCCCGCTCCCTCCCCGCTGGGCGTTGGGCTATCATCAATGCCGGTGGGGATACAAATCCGCCCAGGACGTGCGCGAGGTGGTGGCCGGGTTCAAGCGGCACAATCTCCCTCTGGACGCCATTCACCTGGACATCGATTACATGGACGGCTACCGCGTTTTTACCGTGGATGAGGAGCGTTTTCCCGACCTGGCGGCTCTGACCTCGGAGATGAAGGAAGACGGCATTCACACGGTGGCCATCCTTGACCCCGGCGTGAAAGTTGACCCGAACTATGACCTCTACCGGGAAGGCGTTGCGCGCGGGCTGTTTTGCACCACGCCGAAGGGAAAGCCGCTGAAGGCCCAAGTATGGCCGGGGATGTGCCATTTTCCCGATTTCACAAATCCCGAAACGCGAGAGTGGTGGGGGGAGCAATACGAAGAACTCTTGGCGGCGGGCGTGGACGGCTTTTGGCACGACATGAACGAACCGGCCGCTTTTGTGGGCTGGGGCGCTCCCTCATTGCCGTCCGTCACGCGGTATAGTATGGAAAATCGAGGTGCATTGCATCCGCGTTTGGATGCGTTGCACCTCGAGGATAAGTGCCACGAGGATGACGGTGAAAGCCGAACTGCAACGCACTCCAGCAAACGGAGTGCAATGCAGTTCTCTGGCGGAACACACATCGAGGCCAACAACATTTACGGCCTGGCCATGAACCGGGCTGGTTATGAGGCCTTGCGCAAACTCGCGCCCCAGCGCCGGCCGTGGATTCTCTCCCGCGCGGGATGGGCCGGGATGCAGCGCTACGCCTGGAACTGGACGGGCGACGTGGGCGGTTCGTGGGCCACCCTCCGCCAAACGCTGGTCACCATGCTCAACATTGGGCTTTCGGGCGTGCCCTACACCGGCTCCGACATCGGCGGATTTGGCGGCCACCCTTCGGCCGAGTTGTTCACGCGCTGGTTCCAAATGGCCGCTTTCACGCCCTTTTTTAGGGGGCACAGCGCCACCGGAACGCCCCGCCGCGAGCCGTGGGTTTATGGTGAGCCGTATACCTCCATCATCCGAGAATTTCTCCACCTCCGCCGCTGCCTATTGCCCTATCTCCAAACCCTGGCCGAGGAGGCTGCCCAAACCGGCGCCCCCCTCATGCGTCCGCTTTTTTGGCATTTCCCGGAAATGGATGGCCTGTCGGCTTGCGTAGATGACCAGTTCATGCTGGGGGATTCTCTGCTGGTAGCGCCCGTTTTGGAGGAGGGAGCCAAAACCCGCCGCGTGACCCTGCCTCCCGGCGTGTGGCACGACTGGTGGGAGGGCACCGCCCATGAAGGAGAGGCCCAAGTCACTGTCCCCGTCACCCTGGCGCGGATTCTGGTCTTTGTGAGGGGTGGGGGGAAGTTAGGGGTTGTGGGGTAGGGGTTAGGCGCGAGGAATCCCGGCCGTCGAGAAACTCACTCCCCTCGGAGTTGGGGCAGATAGAGTCTAATCTCACTTGACTATATGCATAAATATATGTATACTAACAAAGCCATAGAATTTGCTTGGGATGAAGAGAAACGATTACGAACATTACATGAGCGCGGTCTTGACTTTGCCCAAGCCTATAAGGTTTTTGAAGGACCTACTTTTACTTTCGAAGATAACCGTTTTGACTACGAAGAACAGCGCTTTGTGACCCTCGGGTTGCTTAACAATGTCGTGGTAATTGTACATACTGAAACTGAGCAAGAGATTCGCATCATCTTTATGAGAAAGGCAAACAAACATGAGCAAGAACTCTACTTCAAAAATCTCTACAGATGAATACCCAGAAGTGACCCAATCTGACTTGGATCGCGCTATATTTCGCCAAGGACTGAAGCCGGCGGAAAAGAAAGAGCGGATCACGATCATGCTGGACCCTGACATCATTCGATATTTCAAAGCCAAGGCGGGAGAACGCGGCTATCAAACTCTAATCAATAACGCCTTGAGAGAATTCATTGCTGATGATTCTCTCAGACAGCCCAGTTTTGAACAAATGTTGCGAAGGGTAATCAGAGAAGAATTGGCCTCCACGGAATATACCCCCTGATGATCGATAGATTATTTAATGGAGGTGGAAGACATAAAGCTTTGGGCGATTTGGAAAATTTACCTTGAGTAACACCCCTCAACTTATGCTGACTGGAAGAGTAGCCAGTGGCAAGATTTTATTCTTGGACAATTTTTCCGAGAGGAATTAGAAACCGTTTAGCAAACTGGCTAAAGAGCTAGAATTCACACTGGAGAGACTACAACGGATTGGGAAAGGAACGGATGGGGAGGGTAAATTCGCTCCTTTTCTAAATTTGATGTAGTATCATCTGCTGGTGTATATAAAAGAGATTTCCTCTTGGAAAATCGGATATAATTGGAGATATATGGAAATAACAACCCTTACCGAACTTCACGAGACGATGAACCAATGCCGCCTATGCCTGCAAGAAGGCTACGAGATTTATCCCCCGGCTGTTATTTCCGGCCGCCAGGGAGCAAGGCTGATGACCATCGGCCAGGCTCCAGGAATCACGGAGGTGGAAGCTGGGCGGCCCTTCAACGCCGGGAGCGGGACTCGCCTTTTCCGGTGGTTGGCCGGGGCCGGGATCGAGGAAGACTGGTTCCGGAGCACACAATACATGACTTCCGTGACCAAATGCTATCCCGGACGCCAGCCCTCAGGGAGCGGTGACCGCGTCCCCACCCGCGCCGAACAAAAATTATGCCGTCCCTATTTGGATAAAGAAATCAAACTTGTTGACCCCAAAGTGATCATCCCCATTGGGCGCTTGGCCATCAATCTTTACTTCCCCCGTTCTAAGAACCTCACCGAGATCATCGGCACCCAAAAACAGATCGATGGCCGCTGGATCGTCCCCCTCCCGCACTCCTCCGGCGCCAGCCGCTGGCACCAGATCGAGACCAACCGGAGGCTTATCCGCCAGGCTATTACCTTGATTGGGGAGTTGGTAAATTAGGCAACTTGTAGGTTGGTAAATTGGGGATGCTATTTGAAAATCTGTTCTATCACTCAAGCGGCTTGCTACATGTGGTATGATAAGAATTAGTCCCCCTGTTTCCCAGTTGCAACCTGGAGTTTATTATGACCCACACAACTTACTCACCCACCGCAATCCAACTTACACAACACGCTGAACAATTATTCAACCCGCTTGTTCAGCAAGGTTTGTTTGATAATTTTGAGCGTGCCTTGCGAACGGTTTTGTTAAAATATGTGGATGAGCAAATCCTGGTATATAAAAAAAGGTTTCACAGTTCGAGGCTAAATATCAACAATCTTTTAAGGATTTTAGTGATTCTTTGAAGAATCAAGCAACACCTGAACAGGAAGATGTGTGGATGGATTGGGAAACTTCTCTGACCTTTTTACATAAGTGGCAGCAAATCCGCGAACAGGTTATAAAAAATAATGTTGCTTGATAAAGTATTAAGAAGATTGCAGGCAACTCCTTATTTCGATCACATCAGCCCTCACCATTTTCACGACAAAGATAATAACACTTTTCCATCAACACTTACCGGAGCTATGTTAACCGATATTGAAATTGTATTGGGCGAGATAAGCGATATTTGCTGAAGTAGTGTTAAAACCTGAACACGCGCCATTAGGCACCTTTCTGCATAGGGCTGGATTGCTACATCCTCCTAAAACATCAAATGACTTAACTGATCGCGAATGGAAAGCACAAAATCGCCAGGACGCAATACTTTTACAGACTCATGTCCGGGTTGAAAATGCCGCACGTTAAAAGTGACTAAGTATGGACAATGTTCGCGAACAGCGGCAATGAGAATAGGGAGGTCTTTGAGATCGGCTGCTCCTTTATATGGGATCAGATCCTCTGGTTTGGGGTCAGGAACAACTTGGAGGCAACGACTGACAATCAGTCGGAATTCGGGGAGTTTGTGTGGTAATTTTTCCGACAAATTACGATTCGCTTCAACGATCGCTTGTTGGGATGTCAAAGCGTCTATCAAAGTGATTTCAGCAAGACGCAAAGTAACCAAGCTAGCACCACGCTCGGTTGGAGAGGCGGCACCCGCGAAAAGCACATCGGCGTCTACAAAAACTCTAGGTTTACTGTGATTGTTCATCAGTCCCATAGTTTTCGTGATAGTAACGCTCACGTTGCTCACGCAAAGAAGATAATAAATCTTCAGTAGTCAAACCGGCTTCTATGCGTGCTTTCTCGATTTCACGCGCTAATTCAGGAACCATGGGCGTGAGAGGGGTAAGAACAAACATCCCATCTAAATCCACTACCTGGTAAGTATCTCCTTCTTGAATGTTATATTTCTCTCGCAAACTGATGGGTAAAGTTACCACGCCTCGCTTGCGTACTTGAACATTGGTGTTCATTTTGACCTCGCTCGGTATTTCGGCTTATGCAGAATTTCAGTATCAACAGTATATCACATGAATCTGGGGATCGGTAAACTTGTAGACTGGTAAATTGGAACGGGACACCCTGCTAAAAAAAACACCTCGGAGGTTATTGTCTCCGAGGTGTACTGTTTCTCGATTCCTCGTTCCCCTATTTCCCAAAAACTCAGGTTTTTTTCTCGAGGATTTGATGGTAGAGAGTGTCGCCGATTCTAAACCCATGACTTCGGAGGGTATCTAATGAGGACTTAAGATCAACTTCTTTCCCCCTCTTTTTTGCCAATAAAAGAATGCCTATTGTCCCAATAACATTGAGTTTAAGCGCTTTGGCTTTTGTGCGGGCTTTTCGCCCATCCAGTAATAACAAGTCAGCTTTGTCGTTTAATGCTAGAGCAATGGCTTCAGCTTCACCATCATCTAAGTCGAATTTTAGTGTTGTAAGCGTATTTGATGGAGGGAGTTCTTTTATCGAAATCCACCCATTGTTAATGCCCTGCGAGACTTCAGCAGCGCCGATTAGGCCAGACCCATTAACGACAACCTCTTGATAAACCGCTGATGGTATTTGAACCTTCCCAAAAAGGGTTTTTAACAGGATGAGATTATCCAATATGGACAGCCCTATCAAGGGCGTGGTGTTAGCGACCACAATTGTCATGTTAGATTTCTCAAATTCTGTATAAGTGGGAGTTCTTCTTGATAGTCTTCTTCGGTGTATGTGAAGACAGGCACACCCCGTTCAACCAGAGAGGCCCAAAAAGCAGCAAGGGGAAGATTAGCCATTTTGGCCGCTTTCCCCAATGATAATCGTCCTTCTGCATAAAGCTGAATGGCTACATCACGGTTGGCTTGGGATTCTATTTGCTCCCGGTTCAACCCAGAAGATTGCAAAGCCAAGTAAACGTCTTTGGGAAACTTTAAGTTTAGCGTTATAGTTTTCATAATTCACTCCTCTTGACCTCGCTCGGTATTTCGGTTTGCGCAGAACTTCAGCATGAGTAGTATATCACATGAATCTGGGGATCGGTAAACTTGTAGACTGGTAAATTGGAACGGGACACCCTGCTAAAAAAAACACCTCGGAGGTTATCGCCTCCGAGGTGTACTGTTTCCCTGGTATCCTGATTCCCTGGTATCCTGATTCCCTGATTCCCTGATTCCTAGTTTACTGATTCCCAGTCTACTGTTCCCCTGATTCCCAGTCTACTGATTCCTAACTTTTACCTTCCACCCACCCCCGCACGCTATCCAAAGCCTCCTTCAACTTGGAGGGATCTTTCCCTCCCGCCTGTGCCAGCGTGGGACGGCCGCCCCCGCCCCCGCCCACCTGTTGGGCCACAAACTGCACCAGGTCACCGGCTTTGATGCCTTGTGAAACCAGGTCTTCGGTCACGGCGGCGATCAGCAGCGGCGAGCCATCAATGACCGTGCCCAGGACGGCCACCCCGTTTTCGGGGTATTTCTGGCGGAAACGGTCCGCCATTTGGCGCAGGGCTTTCATATCTGCGCCGTCTAGGATAGCGGTGAGCACGTTGATGTCTCCCACAACCATGGTCTTATCCAACGCTTGAACAAGTTCCGCGGCGGCCACTTTCTGGCGCAGTTTCTCGATCTCTTTCTCAGCCGCGGCCAGTTCATCCACCGTGGCTTGGGCTTTCTCCACGGTTTGGTAGAGGTTGGCCGAAAGTACTTGTGCGGTGTCTTTCAGGTGGCGGGTTCGCTTTTGAATGAGCTTATAGGCCTCGCGCCCGGTGACGGCCACAATGCGGCGGATGCCAGCCGCCGCGCTGCCCTCGCTGGTGATCAGGAATACGCCGATGTCGCCCGTCGTTTCGCAGTGAGTTCCCCCGCACAGCTCGTAGGAAAAGTCCCCGGTCTGGATGGTGCGCACAGTGTCGCCATATTTCTCGCCAAACAAGGCCCGCGCCCCCTCGTCAATGGCTTGCTGGATGGGTTTGTGTTCGATTTGCAGGCGATGATTCTCTAGAATGCGCCGGTTGACCTCAGCTTCGACGGCCTCGACTTCCTTCGGCGTGAGGGCCTGGGGATGGGTGAAGTCGAATCGCAGGTGATCGGGCGCCACCAGGGAACCCGCCTGCCGGGCGTGGTCGCCGATGATTTTATCCAGGGCGGCGTGGAGGAGGTGGGTGCCGGTGTGGTTGCGCATGATGTCTTTGCGGCGTTGGGCGTCCACGTGGATGGCGGCCCGGTCGCCCACGCGGGGTTGGCCCTTGGTCACCGTTCCGGTGTGAACGATGATTCCGGCAGCGGGTTGGTGGATGTCTTCCACACGGATTTCCCACGTTTCCCTCACCCCCGGCCCCTCTCCCACGGGGAGAGGGGAGTCGCTCCCTGTGGGAGAGGGTTGGGGTGAGGGCTCTTGGGGTGAGGGCACGCCGGTGATCGTCCCCGTATCGCTGACTTGCCCGCCAGCCTCAATGTAGAAAGGCGTTTGGGGGAGGATAACGCTCACGCGCTCGCCCACGGTGACGTCCCCCACGGGTTGGGAATTGCCAGAGGCACGCCCTTGGCGATGCACCAGGGCCAGGACATCCCCCACCAGGGAGAGTGCCCCGTGGGGATTCTGCTCCACCCCGCCGGGGCCGAGTTTTTCATCCGCCTGTAAATCCGCCAGAAGGGCGCTGTAAACCTCCACCTCTTCCCCGCCCACTTCCCCCATGGATTCCCCCGCCCCGGAGGCGATGCGGTGCTCCTCCATGGCCTGGTGAAAACCGTCCTCGTCCACGCTGAGGCCGCGCTCCTGGGCAATGTCGCGGGTGATCTCCAGGGGCATGCCGTAGGTGGTGTAGAGGTCGGCGGCCTGGTCGCCGGGGAGGGTGGTTTCGACGGTATCAAGAAGGTCTTCGAGGTGGGCGGTGCCTTTGTTGAGGGTGCGCTGGAATTGCTCCTCCTCGCGGGTGATGGTGTCGAGGATGATCTCCCGGTCCCGTTCTAGCTCAGGGTAGGCTTCGGCGTAGTGCTTAATGACGTTTAAGGCAATTTTGGACAGGAAGGGTTCGTGCAGGCCAACGTGCCCCCCAAAGCGGTAGGCGCGGCGGATGATCATGCGGCAAATGTAGTTGCGGCCCAGGTTGCCGGGGATGACGCCATCGGCGATGAGGAAGGCGGCCGCTCGGGCGTGGTCGGCGATGACGCGGTAGGGGGTGATGTTGGCCTCGCGCTCCTTGTCGGTGTGGCCGGTGAGTTTTTGGGTGGCGGCCAGGAGGGGGAAGAGCAGGTCGGTGCGGTAATTGGAGGTTGTGCCCTGGAGAACGGCGACCGTCCGCTCCAACCCCAGGCCGGTGTCCACGTGGGTGGCGGGGAGGGGGTCGAGGTGATCCTCGTCTTTGCGGTTGTACTGGATGAAGACCAGATTCCAGAGTTCGGTGACGCGGTCGGTGTCGAGGATGGCTTTGTCGGTGATGAGGCCTTCTTCTGGCTGCAGGTCGATGTGGATTTCGGAGCAGGGGCCGCAGGGGCCGGTGTCCCCCATCTCCCAGAAGTTATCTTTGCGTCCCAGGTAGAAGAGGTGGCCCTCGTGGAATCCGGGTTGTTTGCGCCACAGGCCGGCGGCCTCGTCATCGGTGGGGATTTCGCCTTTTTCGTCTTTAAAGACGGTGGCGTAGAGACTCTCTTTGGGGAGTCCCCACACTTCGGTGAGGAGTTCCCAGGCCCAGGCGATGGCCTCTTTTTTGTAGTAGTCGCCAAAAGACCAGTTGCCCATCATCTCGAAGAAGGTGTGGTGGGTGTCGTCGCGGCCCACATCTTCGAGGTCGTTGTGTTTCCCGGCCACGCGCATACATTTTTGGGAGTTGGCGGCCCGGGTGTAGTCGCGCTTGTCGGTTCCCAGGAAGACGTCCTTGAACTGCACCATCCCGGCGTTGGTGAAGAGCAGGGTGGCATCTCCCCCGGGGACGAGGGAGGAGGAGCGGACGAATTTGTGGCCTTTGTCTTCGAAGAAGTCGATATACATTTGGCGGATTTGGTTTCCTGTGAGTTTTGTCATGGTTGCACCTTTTTATGAATGTGGGAATAGAACGCAGATTACGCGGATTAAACGGATTTTCGCGGATTTAAAAGATTAAAATGTTTTATCCGCGCGAATCAGCCAAATCAGCGTCACTTGTACTGAGTAATGTCGAAGTATCCGCGTTCCATTCTCTATGAAAAAAGCCCGGACGATGAAAATATCCGGGCCGAAACTTACGTGAAAAGAGGCTTGCTCAAGTGGCAAGCGGGTACGGCTCGGCGCTGGGTTTTACGGCGACTGCGCGCGTGGGTGCGCCAGCCGCCTTGGGAGCAGCAGCGGGAGCCGTGCGGGAGGTGATGGGGGGGAGATGCAGTTTGGTGTTCATGTTGGGGGGATTATATCATGCGAAATCAAAAACAGGGATCAATTATACAACAAAAAGGAACACTCGAATGTAATTCGAGGCTGATCTGCGAAATCCACCTGCGTGGATTAAATTGCTTTACTAACACTAACCGACGTAGGTCGGTTTTGCAGAACAGAGTCGATTTCCAATCGGCCCCTAGAGATGGTTCATTTCAAGCTAGAAATTAGTGGACACTTTTTTCTCATTAACTACATGTCATACCGCAAGGGTATACCCGTTGGTATTGCGAACCCCCGCTTTCTGGGGGTGTGGCACTAGCCCATGGGCTAGTGCCGCGTCACAAAAAATGTTCCTCGCAGCGACATATTGATTTTGAAAAGTGTATAGTCAATTATGAACCATCCCTAGTTGTCAATGTCATGTGCTAAAAAAAACCGTGTCTAATTCGTGTATCATGGCTAGTTTTTTACTTCCGTTGAGGCTTTTGAGTAAAGCACATCTTTAGACAGTACCTGCCATTTCTGAGGCAACAGGTTCTTTTTCCGACGCAAGAGACTCTTCTTCCGGCGCAAGCTCATATAATGCCTCTGGTGCAAAGTCAGCCTCATTGGGCCAGACCACAGTCCCTGCAATGGGGTCTAAGACCATCCGAGCAAAGTAGTATGGCTCGCGCAGTGGCTCAAAAATGGGGCCCTCAAGTAGGGGAAGCACATTTACTCGTTTATATGTACCGTCGTCGAATGTTAGTTCCAATGAGTGGGGGCCGCACACTGTAGCTTCAATAATATGTAAAACCATATCGTCATCTCCTAAGTTTTATGTCAGGGGTGGGATTTTCCGTAAGGGCTGGTTTGCTCGTGCTAATTCCCAGTTAGCCAATAACTCGGCTTGGTACTCCTCTGTCCATTCAAAAACTAATGACTGTACTCGGCTGGGCAACTTCCCCTCCAAAAGTTCTATTGGGTCAATACCAATGGGTACATCGTACTGACCATAAATTGCGTGAAAATGGGGTAGGCCATGTTCCTTATAGTACATATAAATGGCAATACCGAAGAAGTACGAGATTCTAGGCACGTTGCCTCCTATTTTGAAGTTGCTTATTGTTTGCCTAACACCAAATCACGAAAAAACTACTTCAACGCCATTTGTCCAGAGGCGGAATTTCCATTTTCGATTACTCCAATCCCGGCAATGTATCCTCTCAATATTCCGGGGAAATGTAGGTCGAAATGGCAATTTCGGTGCAAAGCTACACTTTGCCTAGGCGATCGCGGTGTTCACGGTGTGCAGCCCCTAGGCTGTGCCCTTGGCAATACCAAATCGCCCTATCGCGCAGCATCCCTGTAGAGGGGCATCAGCCCCCTATTTATTGAGATAACACAATTATACAACAAAAAGCCCGGACGATGAAAATATCCGGGCCGACAATTACGTGAAAAGAGGCTTGCTCAGGTGGCAAGTGGGTACGGCTCGGCGCTGGGTTTCGAGGCGACTGCGCACACGGGTACGCCAGCCGCCTTGGGAGCAGCAGCGGGAGCCGTGCGGGAGGTGATGG